>CAZXCE010000563.1:0-5861 GCA_964639175.1 uncultured Clostridia bacterium | reverse complement strand
TTTTTAACGAATTCTACTAATTTAACTATCCAGATTTTATCTACTGACTACTGACTACTGACTACTGACCACTAACTCATCAACAACTGACGAATCTCTCAACTTTATTCCTATGGCCAACAAAAGCTCACCAACTCCTGGTTTTAAAATGATTGCCACCAACCGGGAAGCATTTTACCACTTTCACATCCTGGAAACCTTTGAAGCCGGCCTGCAACTGGTCGGAACGGAGGTCAAATCGCTCCGGGAAGGTCGCATCAACCTCAAGGATGCCTATGCCATCGTCAAGGACGGCGAAGGCTGGTTGCTCAATGCCCACATCAGTCCGTATAGTCACGGAAATCGCCAAAATCATGACCCGCTCAGATCTCGCAAGCTCTTGTTGCATAAGGCCGAACTTCGTAAGCTCTTTAACTTTATCCAGGAAAAGGGATTGACCCTGGTCCCAACCAAACTCTATTTCAAAAATGGCCGGGTGAAGGTTGAAATTGGGGTTGCTAAAGGGAAAAAGCTCTATGACAAACGGGAAACCGAGCAGAAACGCACAGTTGAACGTGAAACCCGCGCCATGATGAAGGAGCGGAGATAGCCTTTTTTGGTGCTTGGTGCTTGATTCTTGATTCTTCTTCGAAAGTATTGATTTCTAAGCACCAAGCACCAAGCACTAAACACCAATTACTGGTCACCAGCTTACTACTCGCAACTCACTATTTCCTACTCACTGAGTTTCCTCTATGGACGCTGAAGTACTTCGTGAATATTGTCTGGCCTTCCCCCATGCGACCGAGAGTCTGCAGTGGGGCAACCATCTGGTCTTTAAGGTTGGGGGGAAGATGTTTGCGATTCTGGATTTGGACAATCTGGGGCTTTCGTTTCCCTGCTCGCCAGATGATTTTTACAGCCTGACCGAACAGGCCAACATCATTCCCGCGCCGTATTCGGCCCGGTATCACTGGGTACTGCTCCAAAAACTTTCCGCCCTTCCCTCAATTGAATTAAAAGAGTATTTACAGCAGGCATATAATCGGACCTTTTCCAAGCTTCCGAAAAAAGTTCAGGCCCAGCTCGCAATACCTACGGAGCAATAATTTTTTTGTAAAGCAATCTTAGCTATAGAACGGAGACAACTTCATGGATTTTAAGGTGCAGAATGGACCACTTTCGGAATTGGCCGCTGACGTAGTGGTCATTCCGGTTTTTGAAAATGAATCGCTCGAAAGCGATGTGCTCAAATCGTTGGATGAACTCACCAACGGCTTGATTTCCACCATTGTCGGAACGGACGAAATGCACGGGAAATCAAGCGATACCGCCTATGTGCATGTTGGCGATGGGCTCAAAACACGCCGTTTGCTGCTGGTTGGGGCTGGTATTGAGGAAAAATTCGCCACCCGTACGGCTCGCAACCTGGCTGGCACGGCGGCTCGCATTGCCCGTAAAAAAGGGGCGACATCGCTTGCCTTTGTGCAACGGGGCGGACTGGATCCCAAAACGTTTGCAAAATCCATTGCCGAAGGCGCGTTGATTGGGTTGTATGAACCCGACACCTATAAAACTGAAGGGAAAACCGAACAAACCGTCACCCAGATCATTGTGAATACCTCCGAAGCCGAACTGTCTGCTGCCGAGCAGGGATTGGCACTCGGAAACATTGTCGGCGAAGCCACCAACTTCACTCGCATGCTCGTCAATGAACCCGGCATGCAGCTTCCACCTCGAAAGCTGGCTGAACATGCGGAACAGGTCGCCGCCCAGTATGGTCTGGAGGTTGATATTCTGGATGAAGCCCGGATGGCTGAATTTGGCATGGGAGCGCTGCTTGGGGTGTCACGCGGCTCGGATGAAGAAGCCAAAATGATTGTGCTGACCTACACGCCGGAAAATGCTGCTGAAGGGACGGAAACCATTGCGCTGATTGGAAAAGGATTGACCTTTGACGCTGGCGGCTTGTCGTTAAAAACCTCTGAAGGCATGGAGAAAATGAAATACGACATGGCTGGCGGCGCCTCGGTCATTGGTGCAATGCGCGCCATTGCCCAGCTTAAACCACGGGTGAAGGTGCTTGGGATTGTGCCGTCTTCGGAAAACCTCCCATCAGGTCGCGCCCTCAAGCCCGGTGACGTGCTGACCTCCATGGCTGGCAAAACCATCGAAGTCCTCAACACCGATGCCGAAGGTCGCCTGATTCTGGCCGATGCTCTGGCTTATGCCCAACACCTCGGCGCTCAGAAAATGGTAGACCTGGCCACGCTGACGGGTGCGATTTCAATCGCCCTGGGCACCGTGTATTGCGGGCTGTTCACCTCAAACCAGGAACTGGCTGATCAGGTCCTGGCGGCTGGAAAAAATGCGGATGAAAAATTCTGGCAACTGCCGCTGGATGCTGAATATGGCGAGTTGATCAAAAGCGACATTGCCGACCTGAAAAATATTGGCGGGAAATATGCTGGCAGCATTACCGCCGCGTACTTTTTGAAAG
Source organism: uncultured Clostridia bacterium (assembly GCA_964639175.1). Lineage (GTDB taxonomy): Bacteria > Acidobacteriota > Blastocatellia > Chloracidobacteriales > Chloracidobacteriaceae > JACQXX01. The sequence continues at coordinate 3,382 of CAZXCE010000563.1, read as the reverse complement.
AATTCGCCGGCGATACCCCCTGGGTGCATCTCGATATCGCCGGAGTGGGCTGGAACCAATCAACCAAACCCTACCTTGCCAAGGGCCCCAGCGGGTTTTCGGTCCGAACCCTGGTTGAGTGGGTCATGGCTCAATAATCTGGGACTGAAAAAACCTTGGGCTGAGGGCTGAAAACCTTGGGCTGAGGGCTTGGGGCTTGGGGCTAAGGGTATACAAATCATTTGAATTCAATTGGGTTTTTACCCTTAGCCCGTTGTCTTCAGCCCCTAGCCCATTTTCTTCAGCCCCAAGCCCTTAACCCTCAGCCCTTGGCTTCAGCCCTTAACCCTGGTTTTCTCAGCCCTCAATCAGAAAGGACTTTAAACGACCATGAGTACTCCCGAACACAAGGCCGTTCAGCCACTGGACGTGCCGACGGCCATTTTGCAGCGCCGTTCAATTAAAAACTTTAAATCAGATCCTATTTCGGACGAATTACTCCATCAACTCATTGAACTGACCGTGGCTGCCCCAAGTAGCTGGAATTTGCAGGACTGGCGAATCATCGTTGTCCGCGATGAAGCCAAAAAAGCCGAACTCTGTGAAGCCGCCTGGGGTCAGGCCCAGATTAAACAGGCGCCGGTCACATTTGTGTTTGCTGCCGACGCCGAGGCTGGCAACCAGGACCTGACACCAATTTTCGAGCAGGCACTGGCTGCTGGTGCCTGGAATGAAGGCACGGTCGGCTATTTCAAAAAGGCAATTCCCCAATTTCAGCAGGCACTTGGCGACAAACAGCGTGAATACGCCATCAAAGACGCCATGATTGCGGCTACGCATCTGGTACTGGCGGCAGAAAGTCTTGGATTGTCAACGTGTTATATGAACGGCTGGATTGAAGACAAAGTCAAAGCAGCGATTGGCGCCGCAGACAATCCCAATCTGGCGATTGCCGTCGTGATTCCAGTGGGATATGCCGCCGAACCTCGCAAAGATCCAGGACGCTTTCTCTGGAACGTCAATGTTTTTGCCGACACACTGGAAACGCCATTTCAGAAATAGCCTTGTTTTCGGCTTTTCTCAGTTGTGCTGTGTTTTTTGCGAAAACCCCGCCTGCCACGGTGGGGTTTTTTTATGGTGTATGGAACCCTGATTGGAAAATTGCACAAACCACCTTTTTCAGCTTATATTGGAGCTGTTTCCTTCGAGCCACGCCACTCATAACCCACAGTAAAAACCCCAAGGAGAATGCTATGTCAGCAATCTTTATAACAGATAACCTGGTTGACATTGTTTATCCAGAAAGCGATGGAAAACCAATGGCTGAAAACACACTCCAGTATGAATGGATCGTGATGATTAAAGGCGGGTTAGATGCCCTGCTTCCCAATGATTTTGTGGCTGGGGATCTGTTGTGGTATCCAGTTGAAGGAAAACCAAAAATTACTCAGGCGCCTGATGTGATGGTGGCCATTGGTCGCCCCAAAGGTCATCGCCGCTCGTATCTCCAATGGCAGGAAGATCATATTGCACCGCAGGTCGTGTTTGAGATTCTTTCACCGGGGAATACCGCCTCGGAAATGACCAAAAAAGAGCTTTTTTATAATGAACATGGCGTTGAAGAGTATTACCTGTATGATCCTGAGAAAAATGACCTTTTCGGGTGGATTCGCTCTGAAAAGGGCCTCACGACCATTCCAGGAATTGACACCTGGACCAGTCCTCGACTGGGTATCCGATTTGAACGAACACCTGAGACTCTGATGATTTTTCGTCCAGATGGACGGCGTTTTGAGACCTTTGCCGAGCTTGAAGCTCGGGCTGAAGCTGAGCACCAGCGAGCTGAAGCTGAAGCGCAACGAGCTGAAGCTGAAGCGCAACGGGCTCAACAGGCACTCTCCCAGATTGAACAGGAACGATTGATCACCGAACGACTCAGGCAAAAACTGCTCGAACTTGGAATTGATCCTGAAACGGTTTGAAACCGCTACATTCAGTTCATCAGGATAGCCAGTCAACATCAGGGCGCGGCCAGTCAGTTACCGCGCCCCCTTTGTTTCCAACCACTCAGTCATTTCACCCTCACATGATTTCAATTCGAACCTACCACGGCAATGCAGGGCTTGTACTCCAATCCAAATCCGATCTCGCATTCCACTGGCCAAAACGCCATGAGTCCCCGATTTGGGTTGATATCGAATACCCAATCGAAGCAGACCTCAAACAACTGGTTGATATATGCGAGTTTCACCCATTGACCGTAGACGATACGGTTTCACCGCACCACCAGCCCAAAATTGATGAATTTGATGACTATCTGTTTCTGGTCTTTCGGAGCGTCTCTCCGGTAACCGATGAATATGACATGTGTTACACGCCAGAACGTCACACCCGTGAATACTGCAGCACCATGAAACTGGCTGTGTACCTTGGAAAAGATTTTCTGGTGACGATTCACGACAAACAGGTTCCAGCCGTGGTTGAAATGGCCAAATTTGTTGATACCCGAAATCTGGCCTACGAACAGCATCTGGACCAGATTCTGCACGGCATTGTGGACCGTCTGATTGATGGTGTTTTTCCGGTTCTCGAACAACTTGAAGATGAAGTCGAACTGATTGAAGACGAAATCTTTGCCGATCCCAAACCAATCCAACTCTCTCAAATCCTCAAGCTCAAACGCGAATTATTGAACCTGCGGCGGTTAATCAGTCCACAACGCGAAATGCTCTCGCGCCTGAGTCGCCGCGAAGACCTTCCCTACATCCAGCCTCGAACCGCCATTTATTTTCGTGACGTCTATGACCACGCTGTCCGAATTGAAGAAGCCGCCATTATCCTGACCGACTTTGCCAGTGGCGTCGCCGAGGCCTATCTCTCAGTGGCTTCTAACCGAATGAATGAAGCCATGCGGGTGCTCACGGTGCTTTCAACCATCTTTATGCCGCTGACCTTTATCGCTGGCATTTATGGAATGAATTTCGACTTTATGCCTGAACTGAGATGGAAATGGTTTTATCCATTTCTGTGGGTGTTGATGATTGTGATTGCGGGTGCCATGCTGGTCTTTTTCCGGCGAAAGAAGTGGTTGTGAGAGAATCAGGGTTCAGGGTTCAGGGTTTTCAAAAAGGTATCACCTCATTCCTCTGCCTTCTCATACCACTTTGGAATGAACTACTCGCATTTCTGAGAAGCTAAGTTACTGATAAAAAATGGATTTCCCTCAGCCCTTGGCCCGATCCCCTCAGCCCCAAATAGTATTTCCCCTGTTTCCTGCTCATCTTTCAGACCCTGAACCCTGAACCTTGTCATTACCCAAATTTTTTCGATGTCCAAACGATCAACCTAAATCCCCCACATCACCCCAGATCACAGGAATCGTCAGGATCATTTTTGAACCACA
>CAZXCE010000562.1:0-5905 GCA_964639175.1 uncultured Clostridia bacterium | reverse complement strand
CCAAGAACCAAGAACCAATCACTAACCACATTCTTCATTCTCAATTCTTCATTCAATTTAAGGAGCTTGCTTTGAAACTGTCATCATCTGAACTGACTCGGTTGGCGGAAACGCTCAATACATCGCAACTGCGCCAGATTTTATCTGGTCCGGCAGAAACCAAATCTGCCAGCCGAAAGAAAAAAGCATCGGTTGAAGACCTTCCTGCGGCACCTCCCAGGACGCTTTCAAAACTCAACCGGATGGAATTGATTGTTGAACTTTCAATTCAAGCCCAGGACCAGCCAGCGCTTGCCCACCGTTTGATTGAAGCCGTTGAGTTAACTCCCCGACAGTTGCGTGACTGGCTTGAAGAGCGCGAACCAAAAGCACCCAAAGCTGGCCTGGATAAAATTGTGGCCATTCTGACCCGGTCATATCAAAAAGGCCATCATGCGGCGGGTGTCCCAGCTTCGGCGGTTGTCCAGTTGCTGGCTTCAGGTGGGGTTAACCACGTGTTGAAAGAATTGATTGAGTTTGAAAAATCAGCCGGCGCCAAAGCTGAGGAATCACTTGATTTACACGCACTGATGCTGCGCCGCCGCCGCCGGGAAGAACTTGATCAGTTGCTGGCCGGAATTGGGGCGCCGGAAGTTCAGCCGTTTCAGCCTGACGATTTTCAGCTTGAAGCAGTTGACCTGGTTCTGAATCAGAACGCGGATGTTATGGTTTCCGCACCAACCGGCTCGGGGAAGACCTGGATTGCCGAGCAGGCCATCCGTGGGATATTGGAGCGCGGTCAATCCTGCTGGTATACCTCTCCGCTTAAAGCCCTTTCCAATGACAAATTTCGGGAATTCAGTCGGATTTTCGGCCCGGAAAACGTCGGTATCATCACTGGTGACCGGCGGGTCAACCCGGATGCTCCGCTCAAAATTGGCACGACCGAGATTTACCGCAACGGCCTCTATGACGCCATGAATGGTCTTGGATTTTCAGACCGAACGCTCAGTCAGGTTCGGCTGGTCGTATTTGATGAAGTTCATTATCTGGGTGATCGCGAACGTGGCGTAGCCTGGGAAGAATCAATTATTTATACCCCGCCTGATGCCCGCATTTTGATGCTTTCGGCCACGGTTGGAAACTCGCAGGAACTGGCCGATTGGGTGACCTGGACGCGTGGCGTGCCCTGTCATCTGGTGTACCATCCAGATCGCCCGGTGCCGTTGCGAACCGCCTTTGTCCATACCCTGGGACGGCTCCAGCCACTCTTATCCGATCAGGATGGGGGAACACATTTGCACGCTGATATCATTGCTCTGTACAGTAACGCCTTTGTCGAACTGGAAGCCCGAAAGAACCGCCGCCGACCATTCTATCGCCGATTTAAGTAATGTTAGATTGTAGTCAGTAGTCAGTAGTCAGTAGTTCGCTAAGTTTATTTGGTTCAATCACCTGGCTGTTTACTCATATGAGGATTTCAGTGCAAATTGGTATGAGAGCGAAGGAGCGAAGCAGTGAGTAGCCAAACAAGGGCTCTGTCACCTTGTCACCTTGCCATTTTGTCACTTTGTTATCTTGTCATCTTGTCACTCTGTCACTCTGTCATTCTGTCATTCTGTCATAAGGAGTTGCCCCTGGAATGTCCAAAGACCAATCAAAGCGTCCACTTCCGCTCAAGGCCTATAAAAACCTGGACTTTTTAAATAGCAACAGTGCCCGTGTGTTGCGGATTATGAGCGAATACCTGGAGCCGGAATCGAGATTCCGTCATTACAAGGTCAAAGACACGATTGTCTTTTTTGGTTCAGCCCGGATTCGCCCGCGTGAGGATGTCGAGAAAGAATTAAAAAATGACGGGCTTGAAAATGGCCAGCGAGACAAACTGGATCGGGCCCTGGAGATGAGCCGCTATTATGATGATGCGGTTGAACTTGCTCGACTGTTGACCGAATGGTCAAAAAGTCTCAAAGAACGCCAGCGGCGGTTTTTGATTTGTTCCGGAGGCGGTCCAGGCATTATGGAGGCCGCCAATCGGGGCGCTGCACTGGCCCATGGCAAGTCAATCGGACTCAATATCAGTCTTCCCTTTGAACAAGCCCCGAACCCATACATTTCAAATGAGTTGAGCTTTGAGTTTCACTACTTTTTCATGCGCAAATTCTGGTTTATCTATCTGTCAAAAGCGCTGGTGATTTTCCCCGGCGGCTTTGGAACGTTAGACGAACTCCTTGAAGTCCTCACCCTGATTCAAACCAAAAAGCTCCGCCGCCCAATTCCAATTGTGATTTATGGTGAGCAGTACTGGCGTGAAGTCTTGAATCTTGACGCTCTTGAAAAGTGGGGGATGATCAATCAAGAGGACCTGAATCTGTTTCGTTTTGCCGATACGCCGCAGGCTGCCTTTGAATATCTCCGGGATCAATTGCAGATGTTCTATGGCGAAGAGGCCGAAGCCTCACCGTTTAATGAATAAAACTGGGGTTGAAGACATCGGGCTAGGGCTAGCGGCTGAGGGCTGAGGGCTGGAGAATTGGGTTTATTTCATCCCTCATCCCTCATTTCTCATCCCTTCGATTGCCCTTAGCCCTGGTTTTCTCAGCCCAAAGAACAAAAAGCCACCCATGCAAATCACTTTTCTCGGTACCAGTTCAGGCGTTCCAACTCGGGCACGTAATGTGTCGAGCGTAATCCTGTCGTTGACCCAACGAGGGGAGCAGTGGATGTTTGACTGTGGCGAAGGCACGCAGCATCAGTTTTTTCGCAGCAACCTCAGCATCAGCCAGTTGCGCCGCATTTTCGTCACCCATATGCACGGTGACCACACGTTTGGGTTGATGGGATTGCTTTCCAGTGCTGGCCTGACCGGGCGAATGACCAAAGTTGATTTATATGGACCGGCTGAGTTGAAAGACTTGATCCAGGCCTGCCAGCAGTTTACGCAAACCCAGTTTCCTTACAATCTCAATATTCACCCGGTAAAACCTGGACTGGTCTTTGAAGACCACGAATACACGGTGACCTGTGCCACGCTCCGGCATCGCATTCCGGCCTATGGCTACCGGGTGCAGGAAAAAGACCGGCCCGGCCAGTTTCTGGTCGAAAAAGCAAAGGCGCTGGGGATTCCGTTTGGGCCGCTCTACGGAGAACTCAAACGCGGTAATTCGATCACGCTCGCCGATGGCCGAACCATCAACGGCGCCGAACTCTGTGGTCCACCCAAGCCAGGTCGGTCTGTGGTGTATTGCACCGACACGATTTATGCCGAATCGTCAGTCCGGCTGGCAAAAGACGCCGATGTTTTAATTCACGAAAGTACCTATGCCCACGAAGACGAACCCCTGGCCCATCGCGCCTTGCATTCAACCACGCGCATGGCCGCCCGTGTCGCTCTCGAAGCCGGTGTGAAACAGCTTCTCTTGACACATTTCAGCCCGCGCTACACCAATGAAAGCGCGATCACCCTCGATGATTTGCTCAAGGATGCGCGTTCAATCTTTCCCAATACTGAACTGGCGCACGATTTTTTGGTGTGGAAGGTGGATAAATAGGGGATGGGGGACAGGGGACAGGGGATGGAATGATGAAATTGATGAGTACCTGGTACCTGGTACTTGGTTCTTAGTACCAAGTACCAAAAACCAAAAACCAAGTACCAAGAACGAAGAACCAAGAACTTGCTTTTCATTCTTCATTCTTCATTCTTCATTCTTCATTCTTCATTCTTCATTCTCAATTCTTCATTCTTCATTCTTCATTCCCTAAAACCCTTCCAACATTGAGGTTACCACGCTTCGGGCGAAGTCGCGGGCCATGCGTTCAACGGCTGGGTCTTCTTCATTAAAGAATGAACGTGGGTCATCAGAGAGTTGATATTCGCCGCGAAATTGCAGCCGCTGGTCGTTAAACAGGATGCGATTGGAGGTCTGGTCGCGCAGCGTTACAGCCGAAGTGATGGTGAGTTCATAGAGACGGATGCGGCCCTGATCGTCAACCAGTACACCTCGAAACCCAAAGTTACGAATGCTACCAGTGATGAGCGCATCGGCATGCGTGGCATCGGTTGTGAGCCTGATGGGCAACCCCCGGCGCAGAATTTCATCTGCCAGGGCCGCCGTAAAGCGTTGTTCAACCCGATACCGCAGGCTCTCGTTGGTAAATGTCTGAATGGCAATCGTGCGGATATTTGGCGGTAGTGAACCACCTTTCCCGGCTGGTTTATATCCACAGGGACCAGCACCGAGTGAGACCAAAACCAGGAAAATCAGACCCAAACAACGGGTGGCGCGAGAAAACAGAAGCGACCAGAACGCAAGTGGTGGATTCATAGAAGTTAGAGCATTGAGGGTTCAGGGTTTGAGGAAATACAGTTTTCAATGATTGAGTTGTTTTTTGATGGAATGCACCCTTCAAAAATGATGTGATTTCATCAAGTCGGCTGAGCGAATTTCTGGATTGAAAAAGGTTCAAATCAGAGACGTTGTTGTATTTCCCTGAACCCTGAACCTCAAATCCTAAGCCGTATCACTTTGTCAATTTTTCATCCGGCTGGCCCTGAAAGTGTCCGAGACGGACCTTCGTCAATTGAAAGGCATTTTTCGCTTTTAGCTTGAGAGAGGTCAGCACTGACACAGGGGAGAGGCGTTTGTTAAACAGATATGACTGGATGGCCAGATCGCGAATTGAGGCATCAGTGCACAGGTGAACCAGTGCTTCGCGATGTTCGTCGCTCTGGTAGTAAGCGGTCTGTAAAGCTTCAAGCTGACGGTAGGTTGCACCATACTCTTTCATAAATCGTTTCTGGTAGGCATCTTCCAGCTTATGGGCGCGCAAATCAGCGCTGCATTCCAAAATGGCTTCAGCCGCCATCGCACCGCTTTTCATAGCATAGTAAATACCTTCACCGGACGTTGGCGCTGCCAGTCCAGCGGCGTCACCGATCAACACCGTCCGGTTGGCGGCCCAGCTTTTTAATGGACGGAGCGGAATTTGAGCGGTTTCAGTCAACATCGGCGCGTCATGAATGCCAAGTTGTTGTTTAAAGGTTTCCAGATAGATATGAACATTGGCATTACTCACTGTGGTGGCGGTGCCAATCACGACGTGATCGGCTTTCGGGTACACCCAGCTATAGAAATCAGGTGAAAACCGCCCGTCATAATAAATCTCACACCGCTGGATCAACTGGGCAATGTGATCAGACTTGAGGGCAAACCGTTCCTGGACAGCCGTTGCCTGCAAGCCACCTTTCACTAAATTGAGCTTTCGAGCCACCAGGGAATTGACACCGTCGGCGCCAATGATGCAATCCGGTTGGACTGTTTTCCGTCTGCCGTCAGGCGTCGTGAAAGTCACAAATGCGCCAAGTTCTGTTGCATCAAGTGTTTCAACGCGGGCTTCGACAATCAGCGCGCCAGCCTGGGCGGCCCGATCCCGTAAGAAGCTATCAAACGCTTCGCGGTTGACCATGCCCACAAAGCTCGTTGACGTATCTAACTGAATAGATTGGCCTGACGGTGCATAAACGGTGACGGCTTGAACCCGCCGTTCAATGATGTGTTCCGGAATATCGAATTCACGGATCAGTGCTGGAGGGATTGCCCCTCCACAGGGTTTGATCCGGGTAAAATTTTTTTCCAGTAAAATGGTTTCAACGCCGCTTTGGGCCAGTTTTTGGGCGGCAACCGCGCCACCAGGGCCACCACCACAAATCACAACAAGCATATTGGTTTCGTGTCGTTTCAGAATCAGGGGTCAACCAGCCAGGGCATTGGAAAACATTTCGGCGTTTGGAGCAACCGATATTTGCTGCTCCAAACGCCGAATAAGAAAGTTAGACTGATTAGGGTTCCCTGTTCCGGGTTAAAAAGACAAAATGGACTGAAAAGACGAAATTTGGAGAAATTTTGAAAAAGTAAAAATGAAA
>CAZXCE010000561.1:0-5906 GCA_964639175.1 uncultured Clostridia bacterium | reverse complement strand
GCTGGATAATAGTGAATGATTTGTGCTGAAGGAATATACGCTGAGCGCCTAGTTCCTTCAATGCCCAATTTAGGAACTGCTATTTTACCCTGAAGTTTATTTGCGCTCTGCCCCCTGGGGTCGTGATCGCGATAATCACTTCTCCGCGTGGGGTTTGTGGAACCAAAAATTGAAGCCGGGTTGCAGAAGCAGTCACTAAGCTTACCCGAAGTTGCCCAAAAAAGACCACTCCATTTTCGAAATTGTTCCCAGTGATCGTCACCAGTTTTCCCGGTTTGGCTTTCTTTGGGGTAATCTCTGCAATTTGGGGCGGTGCGACTGGGGTCTGCACGGTCGTTTCGGCTGAAAAATCTGAAGCGTCTTCACTGGTAACTGCCCGTACCCGGTACTGATAGAGCGTTTTTGGCATCACTGTTTCATCAATCCATTGCGTTCGATTGGCGCCAATGAGCGCCACTTTCTCGAAACTGGAACCGGTTTCCGCCCGTCGTTCAAGTTCGAAACCAGTTTCGTTCGCACTGGTGTCAATCCACGACAGATTGACCTTTGTGGCTGAGGCCGCCTGAGCAGATAGACTTTCTGGAGGCGACACACCCGGCGTCGTGGTAGTCGCATCGTTGGAAAAAGATGAAGGTCCACCACCATTGACAGCCCGCACCCGGTACACATACTCGGTTCCGGCAACCACCTTCTGGTCGGTAAACAGAGATTGGTCAGCCAGGCTGGTGCCGATGCGGGTAAAATTTGTATCTCGGGTCCGACGACGTTCCAGCTCAAATCCGTCTTCATTGGAACTGGCATCCTGCCATTCCAGACGCACCTCTGATGTAGAGACTGAAATCACAGTGAGTGTGGTTGGTGGTAAGGGGACCACCGGAACCGCCGGGACATCAACCACAACCACAGTCGAACTTTCTGAAGCAAACGCCAGATTGACGGCCTTGACTCGATAACTCACCCTGGTTCCAGGCAATACCTGACGATGTGAAAAGCGGGTTGAGTTTTCCGGTAACCGGGTGATGACCGTCCAGGCACTCTCGGCACCGCGCTGACGTTCCACGACAAAACCGGTTTCGTTGGTGCTGGTATCGGTCCAGGTCAAATCAACCTGGGCAAATGAAACCGCACCGGCTTTCAACCCACCTGGCGCCATTGGAATTGGACGACTTTCTGCCGAGTATTTTGAAGCCCCTGCGGGTCCAATCGCATTGACCCGGTACGTCACATGGCCATCAGCCACGGGGAGATCTTCGCGAAAATGCGTTGTTCCGGCTGACAGTGTGACACGCGGCTGGTAACTGGCAGTCCCAATGCGACGTTCCACCACAAACCCGGATTCATTATCGCTGTTATCACGCCACTCAAGCACTACTTCAGTGGCACTGGTTGGCAGCACTCGAAATGCAGTGGGCGGGGCAATCCCTGGTGTCGTCAGTTGCACAAGGTTGGAATAGGGTGACCGGCCTCCTGAACCATTGGCCCGAACCCGATAGGCATAAGCTGTTCCGTCTTCAAGAGTTTGATCCTGAAACCGGCTGGTGTCAGGTGGCAGACTGGCCAGTGGTCGAAACACATCTGACCCAACTCGGCGCTCAACCACAAAAGTCGTTTCATCAGTTGAAGTATCAGTCCACGAAAGTTCCAGGCGGCCTGACGGAAACTCAACACGTAAGTCGGTCGGTGCGGATGGCGGCGACAGATTGATTTCAGCCCGAAACACCCCACGTCCATAGGTAAAGGCATAGAGAACCGGTGGCAACGCAACTTTTCCGGATGGCGAAGTGGTTTCCCACACCAAAACCTCAACCGGAGCATTGGCAAATCCTGTGTTTTCCAGGCTCCAGGTTTGACCATCATCGGTTGACACCAGCACACCAAGATCCGTTCCGACATACAACCTCCCGCTCAATGTCGGATGAATCGCAATACAGTTGACTGGAATATCTGGAATTGATTGACCTGAGCTGCCATCAATGTTTTTCCAGGTTTGCCCACCATCCAATGTTTTCCAGACATGGCCAGTTCCAAAGGTTGAAAAGGTGGCATATGCCCGATTTGGATCCTGTGGGTCAACCGCCAGCCCGTTACACCATCCCTGTGGAAGCCCGGTCGAGACAGTCCAGCGTGGAGTCTCATCCAGGCCATTGGCGGTATGAAAAACCTGACCACCACCCAGCCCCATGTACACCGAAGCACTGTTTGACGGCGCCACGGCAATGGCCGACACCAGCGTGGTGGCAAAATTTGAACCCCTGGCATCTGACCAGCTTTCGGCACCATCGGTGGTTCGCCAGGGACGACGACCTCCGGTCCACAAAATACGCGGGTTACTCGGGTCCATCACATAGGTGGCAATAAAATCAAAATCATCGCGAATGCCACGCGTCACTCTGGTAAAACTCGCGCCGTTATCAGTGGATTTATCGAGCGAAAGACCAATATTTGAAGCATAGAGCACGGTCGTCTCACCGGATGTGGTTGGATCCACGGCACAAAAACCACCATCGCCACGAATGATTTCGCGCCAGTTTTCAGGTTCATAGAGCGCACCGACGAGCACTCCATTATCCTGCGCCCCGCCAATCAAGCCTCCGGCATCTGGATACACCGCTCCATGATAAAACTGAGTCACGGCATAACTTGAATTGAGCGAAGCCCAGGCAATTGCGGGTGGAATACTTGGGTCGTAGTAGCACAACCCCCGATTCGCCCCTGACGCCACGGCGGCCAGCGCGTTGGTCGTCCGAAACACGCCGCCGTCATTTCCAACATACAGCGTCTGGTTTGAACCACCATTCCACCCAGGATCAAAAACAAAGGCGTGCTGGTCAGCATGCACAAAATTTGGCGATTCACGCGGCAGCCACCAGTAACTGATCAAGCCGAAACTTTGACCGCCGTCATCGGATCGAAACAGATCAATGCCACCGACAAAAATAGTATCTGGGTCGGTTGGTGAAACAGCCATTGTGTTGTCGTGCCAGCCTTGATTCAAAAATTCTCCCGGCAACCCGGCACAACCCCGGTAACTGGCAAAGAGGGTGTTGGTCAGCAGCAGCCATTCCAGCCGATCCGGGTCAAAGGTGCCTTCGATGCGCGCTTCCCAGGTTGCCCCGTGGTCAGTACTGCGGTACACATTCTGCAGAAGTCCTGAAACCCGTGACGCCAGAGCATACATCACAGACGAATCACTGGGAGCAATCGCCATCGAGACTCGACCAAGATTTGAGGCCGTCAGAACTCGCAACCAGGTCACTCCGCTGTCAATTGAGCGATAGACACCATCTGAACGAAAACTCCCGGAACTCACCAGAAGGATGTCCTGCCGGCTCGTTTCATCAGCTTCAATCACCAGATCGAGCGCGCCGGTGTCCTGTCTGGTCTCAACCAGCGTCGAAGCGGCACCGCCGGAACCATCCGTTTTCAATATGGCGTGCCAGGTTTCACCCGCATCCAGGCTTTTCCAAACACCAGTTCGGGTGGAGACATACAGTACCTGGCTATCGGTCGGGCTCAGGACAATGTCGTTGACGTAGGCAAATTCCGGAGTCGTCGTGGCCGGTAACTGACGCCAGCTTTGGCCGCTGTCGGTACTTTTGAAAACTCCGGCCCCACGTCGGGCAGCAAAATTTAAATACCCTTCCCCCGTTCCGGCATAGAGTACGCGGGCGGTGGGTGATGATTTTGCATCCAGAGCCAGTGCATTGACTGCCAGACTGGCCAGAAAATCACCAAGCGGTTGCCACGATTGACCGCCGTTGGTGGTCTTCCAGATACCTCCGGAAGTGGCACCGGCATAGAGTGTTTGAGCATCAACCGGGTCAATCACCAGGACTCGGGTGCGGCCTCCGATATTCCCTGGTCCAAGCGACTCCCAACCCGAAATCCCAGCCTGAGCCTTGAGCGTGGACTGATCGGCACGAACTGACAGCAAACGTCCCAACCGACTGGAAAACAATGGCAACGATGCGATCTGGCGTTTTCCAGCCATCAATTTTTCAACCGGAAAGACGGTACCGGAAGGAACTCGCTTTTTGAGATAAAAACGTTCGGCTTCATCCGGTGCATCAGGAGCCCGCAGCCGCTCGGATGTATTTTTCAGTGAAGACCAGTCTTCAGAAGAGGGTACCGGGTGCTTTCGGTCAGATTCCTGGGTTTGGCGTCTGGATTCCGGCATTTGGGCTGCCAGATTGGCGGGTGCTGCCAACCAAACCCACGCCATCATTGCAAGCACCGACGCAATCCAAACCAGACGTTTGAGAATACGTCCCTTCTCAACGAACGGCGGCGCGGTGTAACCGGTCGCGGACGCCATTCCAGGTTGATTCAGGTGGGACATCTTCAATGATGAGGTGGGCAACTCCGGCATCTTCCATAGCGTGAAAAACGGCATATAAGGCTCGCGCAAAGGATCTGGGTCTGGCTGGCATCACGTTGACAATCACCGCCGGATGCTCAATGGGTGCTGGTTCAAAGGCAATGTACCCAACACAGGGCGACTCACCGGATAAACCAGGCACAAGGCGCTCCAGGGTGTGCCGCAAGGCATCCCGGTCGGCATAGGGAACCAGATGAACATCAGCTTTTGGGGCGTAGTGTTTTCGGTGTTGTCCAGGTGATGGCAGCACGATTGCACGTGTGTGCTGCTGGTAAGGAAGCACAATCGGTCCAATATGTTGCTCTAATTCAGCTTGTGAAAGCATCCCAGAGCGCCAAAGGACTGGCGGCGACACACTGACATCGAGCACGGTTGATTCAATTCCAACGTGGGTGGGCCCACCATCGAGCACCAGATCAATGCGCCCGGAAAGTCCTTTGAGGACGTGCTGGGCCGTGGTGGGCGAGACCTGGGTAAACCGATTGGCGCTGGGTGCCGCCACTGGCACCTGGGCAGCGGCAATCAACGCCCGTGCGACCGGATGGGCCGGAATCCGAATACCAACCGTTGATCCTCCAGCCGTTACCAGATCAGGGACAACGTCCAATTTCGGGACAATTAACGTGAGTGGCCCCGGCCAAAATCTCGCACCAAGTTGGGCCGCAACGGTTGACCATTCGCTAGCAATTGTGTGAACCTGTTCAACCTCAGCTAAGTGCACAATCAACGGATTGGTTGCCGGACGACCTTTGGCCTCAAAAATGCCGGCAACTGCCTGATAATCAAGAGCATTTGCTCCCAACCCATATACAGTTTCAGTTGGGAAAGCGACCAATTTTCCATCCCGTAATGCCTGACCAGCCACTGCCAGCAATTCGGGTTCTGGATTCTCTGGATTGATTTTCCAACATTCAGTGTGTTTCACGATGGTTGAACTCCCCATTTGGAAAGGTTTGAAAGCGCGATGAATCAAGCCTGGTTTCGTGAACGATATGGGCCGAATTGAGACAATCCACCATGGCGCTTTTGAACAACCGGCTCTCACTCGCCATTCGGTTTCTGACTCTGGTTGAATTTCAGGTTCGACGGGCTTTGGACCAAAACCACGAACACCCCGACGGTCTCTTCCTGGAAAATCCGAAAAAAACCCACCGCCGGACCGACCTCCGAACGCTTGTCGCGGGCTTTTTCCAAAACTACTTTAACCATCGTGACCTTCCATGACCACGTCCAGCGCCGGGTCACCTCCAAATAATTCAATCAAATGCACGACTGACGACGATCCACCGACTATGAACTGATCTAACCACTGACTGGAGAAAAACTATTCCCATGATTTTGTTGAATCCCAAAGACTACACCCGAAAATATCCCGATGCGGCTTCACGCCAACTCATGCTCAAAACCATTGAGTTTTTTGAAGCGAAGGGCAAGACCAGGCTCAAGGAAGATGACATTGGTCGGGTCTGGTACGCCGACTTTTTGGAATTCGTCAAACAAGAGCAGGCCTTTGCCACCTTGCTCACCC
>CAZXCE010000560.1:3614-5910 GCA_964639175.1 uncultured Clostridia bacterium | reverse complement strand
GGAGCCGTGGTAACCGGTGGTAGGCCCAAAGCGGCCAACCGACCGGCTATCCGAACGGCAGCGCTTCGCGGTGCAAAACCAAAAACCTGGGCGTAAAAGAGTGACCGCGCTTCCAGGAACTTATTTTTTAACGCCCTCTAAGGGGCAAAACCAATATCAAAAGTGGCGACAGCTTTAGAAGTGAAGAAGTGCGAGCTGGGGGCGACGAAGAAAGTAAATCGTTCACTCCATATAGCATTTTTTGAGCAGGCTGCTCGTATCAAGAACGCCACACCCCTGTGGGGTTCCTTTCCCAATTCCATCGTTCCTGATGGTCAAAATCAAAAGCCCGTCCCTTTCTCAATAAATGGTGACGGGCTTTTGGCGGTGAATGATTGCTTTTTTGGTCAGGCGGACGGAGTCTCAAGCCGGGCAAGCCGTTGGGCATGATCAACCGTCAGCATGGTTAAAACCGCAAACTTATCTTTGAGTTCTGATTGCCACTGTTCCTGCATTTTTGCAAAGTGGGAAAGTTGATCTTCAACTGATGAAACCCGCTCGGTCAGAGTGTTGACGCTTTGAGTAAGCAACTGAAGCTGATCCTGGGTTTTTTCCTGTTTTTCAGTGACCCGGCCAACCATCTCCTTCAAAACTTCAATATCCACACTGAACTTTGCCTGCTGGTTCAGTATGAATTCCATGGTGTGTTCCATTTCCTCGAATGTCATTGCCTCACCTCAGATTATTTGGTCTCTGGAGTGGCCGGGGCTGCCTTTTCACTCTTGCCGGCTTTGGGTTTTTTATTTCGAACCAGCCGGGTTGTGACTCGCGGCTCCATGGCCTGCATTGCGACCAGCACATTTTGGGTGGCGGCGGTGGCGCCACGTGGAACGCGGAGCTGATAGCGTCCGGGAGGCGTGATGTCCCGAAGCAGTTCTGGATTAAGGCTGCGCAGGGTGTCGAGCGGAATCCCCGCCGTATCAGACAACAACCGCAGGTCAATCGAAGCCGTGAGCGGCATGCTGTCATAGGAAATCGGGGCTTCGGGTTTGATGTTGCCCAGACCGTAATTTTCTGGATGTTTGGCAATCAGAATGATCGAAAGAATGATCGGGACGTAGTTGCGGGTTTCCTGCGGGAGCAGCCCTTGCCGATGGAGCGACCAGAAGTCTTTGTTCTTGCTGCGAGCCAGGGCGCGGTCAACGTTTCCTTCACCGCAATTATAGGCCCCCATCGCCAGCAACCAGTCGCCGTACCGGTTATAGAGCCAGCGCAGGTAGCGGGCAGCGGCACGGGTAGGTTGCTCGATTCCACCTCGTTCATCCATATAACTATTCTGGACCAATCCGAAGCGTGAGCCCGTCGCCGGAATAAATTGCCAGATGCCATACGCCGCCGCCGTTGAAAGCGCGTTGTTGCGCCAGCCGGATTCAGCCTGGGCCAGCCAGATCAGATCAAGCGGGACTTTTTCTTCGGCAAAAATCCGACGGGCGAGGTGGAAATACTTCCCGGCGCGACGAAGTCCCGACACCATCGTCGGTCGGCCTTTTTGACCGGTGAAGAACCGCACAAACGACCGGACTTCCGGGGTATCTGACACGGCGTCGAAATCCAGGTCACCCAAAATCTGGTCGCTTCCGCCCTGGGTTTCATCAATCTCAACCTGAGCCAGTAAATCGAGTGGCGATGGAGCAAACGTTTGCTGCCCCCAGCCGACTTCGGTGTCCTGCATCTGGATATCATATTGCCGGATGCGCTCAATCAATTGCACATAGTAGGCATAGAGCACCGGATGCGAATGCACCCCAACGCCAGATTCAAACAGATAGTCAACCGAGAGATTGAAATATTCGCGGGCCGTCTGAAACCGACCTTCGTCAAATGCCTGAGTACCAAGAAAGAAATAGTTTTCAGCCCGCTGGGTCATTTGGGTCACCCACGGCGGCGTCTGACCATTGCCGGCTGATGGAAGTGCCGGAACATAGCTGCTGCTGTTGGATTGAGGAAGCTGGTCGGCGGGTGCTTGCTGCGCACTGGCCACCATCGGGAACAGGCTGTTGGCCACAATCAGGCAAATGAGAACGAAAATAGATTGATTGTGGCGTGCAGAGGAACGGGATTCCTCAAAAAGTCTCGAAAAGTGCATGTGGTGTATCTCAGAAATGATATGGATTTGGCAGTAGAGTATGGTTTTTGGTAACGCCTGAGTAGGCGAAAAGTTTCCACTGCGGCAAATATTGAGTAATGCAAATCAAGGACCAGGGTTCAGGGTTCACGGTTCAGGGTTCACGGTTCAGGGTTCACGGTTCAGGGTTCA
>CAZXCE010000560.1:0-3514 GCA_964639175.1 uncultured Clostridia bacterium | reverse complement strand
GGTTCAGGGTTCACGGTTCAGGGTTCACGGTTCAGGGTTCACGGTTCAGGGTTCAGGGTTCACGGTTCAGGGTTCAGGGTTCAGGGTTCAGGGTTCAGGGTTCGAAAGTATCGCTTCCGAAGTACCAAACACCAGTCACCTGGCACCAAACGCGAAACGATACTGCATGTTGGCTTCACTTGCCAAACTCGATCAGGACTTTTGTTCCGTTGTTTCAGGGCCGGATGATGTTGCCTGAACGCAGAAGTGACGGTATTCCGACGGGATCCAGTGATTTGCGCAACTTTTTGACGACCTTGCGGCTCTAACCAGACAGTCCGAACTCATTCCCCTCAAACTTCAATCGTTGTGAGGATCATTTGAATATGTCAGTTCCTGCTGTAAGTCGTTTTGTGTTCGCGTTCTGGCTTGTTTTTTGGGGATGGCTTGCTGGCTCAGGACAGGCTTTCGGAATGCAATCCGGGCCAATTCCTCCGATTCAATCCGGATATGGTGCCAACGGCCCCTACTCCATCAAAGTCGAAACCCTCCCGAGCCCCCAATTTTCCGGCCAAAACGTCACGGTTTACTTTCCGACTGAAACAACCACACCGTTACCAGTCGTGTTTTTCTCCCACGGGTTTGGAGCAATCAATCCCCGGACCTACGAACCGTTCATCAGACACATCGCCAGCCGTGGCTACATTGTCGTCTATGCCCCCTATCCGTTTACCAGCCCGACCATTCAGGAACGATATCAGGTGCTGCTGGCTGGATTTGTCGAAGCAGCCAGTACCTATCGTTCCCGTATGGATTTAAGCCGGGTTGGGTTTGTCGGCCATTCGTTTGGCGCAGGCGCGACGCCAGCCATTGCCTACCAGGGAATCACCCGGCAGGGTTGGGGATCCGCCGGCGTGTTTTTGTTTATGCTGGCGCCCTGGTATTCCTATGACATCACGCCTGAACAACTGAGCAATTTCCCGCCTCAAACCAAACTGATTGTCCAGGTCTATGATGACGACGCCGTCTGTGACCACCGTATGGCCAAAGACATTTTCACCCATATTTCGATTCCTGACAGTGAAAAAGATTATGTGGTGTTGTTTAGCGACAGGTCCGAAGCCCTGGAGTATCAACTCAAAGCCGATCATTTAACCCCAACCGCAACCAACCCCGGTCGTTCGGGAGACCGGTCCAACGCGCTTGATTTTTATGGAGTCTGGCGGTTGTTTGATGCCCTGGCGGAATACACGTTTCAGGGAACGTCCGATGCCAAAATTGTGGCACTGGGAAACGGAAATGTTGACCAATCAAATATGGGCACCTGGCCGGCGCCTGAAAATCGCCCGGTCAAGCCCCTTCTGGCAACCGATTCGCCAGTTGTCACGCATCCGGAAAGTGATTTTGCTTATGGATTCAGCAATGTGCTCAATCCCCGGCGCGGATTCGGAGACGTCAATACCGCATCACCAGTCGTTTCAAATGTCACCGTATCAAACACAAAAATTATCAGACGGAGAGACTCAACCGTCACCATCACCTGGACTTCAACTGACGATCAGCAGGTGATTTCCCACGACCTCAGCTTTGCCAGCAATGGCACCGATTTTTCAGTCGGAATTGTCTCGGGACTTTCAGGGGCAGCCCAGGCATTTACCTGGAGACTCCCAACCGACATTGAACCAACCAAAACCGGCGTGGTCAAAGTCGTCGCCAAAGACGCGGCTGGGAATTCCGGTCAGGCACTGTCGGGCAAAATAAAAATTAGATAAGTTCTATCAGTTTGTAGTCAGTGGTCAGTAGTCAGTAGTTCACGAAGTTCATTTGATTGAATCACTTGACTATTTTCTTATACTCGAATTTCATTACAAGCTGGCATTCAATGAGGGAATGCCCAAACACACAATTTTACTTTGTTGCGGAAAGACTGGTTTTCGCCCGAATGGGCGCCGGAAAGAAGTCGACGTGGAAGCCTGCGTTGAGATGCATCTGCCGGAATGCCATTGATTCCCTTTTCAAAGCCGTGGTGAAATGCGCTCCACGGCCTCTTTTGATGTCATGACCGGAATGACTTCAAAATCAACCAGATCGCTCCAGTTCGCGATCCATTCGTCAAGCAATGTTCGGTCGTCGGTTTCCATCACCTGATAACAGCAGTGAAAGTGCTCGTCTACCCAGCTTGAGACATAAGTGAGCCCTGCCGGTGCCAGTCGCCCTTTCTCTCTGAAACGGCGATACACCGGCAGGGCATCCTGGTTTTTGAAGCGTTCGATCACCATGTACAGCATAGAAAATAAAGATTCCTCAGAGAGAATAAGTGATTTGCCTGAATTCATCTGGCTGGCTCTGGAACCAGCGTGGCAGATTCCAGCCAGGCGTCTAATTTCTGGCGCAACACTGGAAAAGTTTTCATTCCCCAAATCGTGTCTTTGGATTCATTGTCGGAAAACATCATCAGGGTTGGGATTTTTGCAAGTTCGAACCGACCGACACAGTCACGATTTTTATCAACATTGATCTTGACGATTTTGACCCGCCCGGCGAATTCGGCATCCAACTGTTCGAGAACGGGGATCAACGCCCGGCAGGGGCTGCAACACGGAGCATAAAAATCAACGAGCACTGGTTGATCTGATTCAAAAACTTCGGATTCAAAACTTTTGGTTGAAATCTCTTTGACTGGCATAGCTGAAATCTCCTGCACGATGAAGGTTCAAATTGCTCCCTGGATAGTCAGGCGATCCGAAAAGCTTTCCTTTTCGGAATGTAAATCTGTCTGAATGACTATTTCCCAGGCAAATTTGATGCCACCCCCTTGAGATTTGTTCCTTCCCGGTACGGATAGATCCGGGAAAACCGCAATCTTGACTCGCCTGCCTTGATCTTGACCTGGAGAACGACGACTAACCCTTTGAAGAACCTGGACTTCCCTGGCATTACCCAACCTGATTCCCAAAGCTTGAACTGTGGAACAACCGCATCATACTCCAAGCCGATTTTGTTTCACAACTGCTTCTTTTGCGAAATGAATTTCGCCGGATGTAATTCAAAAACATACAATTAAATTACTTTTTAACCTTCTCTTCAAAGACGATGTCCAAAAGACTGTTTGGAAATTATTGATTTTCCAAACAGTTTCTAAATAAATGCTTTGTCGAAATATTGCAATTTCCAAGTGTATTTTTTGTGAGCGGATGCGGCTACCTGACGAACCTCTTCCACCGGGTCACTGGTCGCCACCCGATGGAGTTCATCCAAAACCTGTGGATCTTCTGAATAATAGCCAACCGTTTCAGCCGCTTTGGAGCGAACAAATGAATCTTCGGCTGAAAGTGATTTTGGCAACGCCAGCGCCAGTTGATGTTCCGTAAACTGACCCAACGCCCCCGCCGCTCTCTCCCGCACATTCCAATTCTCATTCCGCAGCCGCCCCACCAGCGCCGTCACCACCGCTTCATTCCCCACTCCAAGCTGACCCAACGCCCCCGCCGCACTTGCCCGCACAGAAGACCACTCATCCTGCTGCAGCAGCCCC
>CAZXCE010000559.1:0-5910 GCA_964639175.1 uncultured Clostridia bacterium | reverse complement strand
GACTACTGACTACTGACTACTGACTACTGACTACTGACTACTGACTACTGACTGGCATCATTTACCCAATTCTTCACCTGGTCAAGAGCTCTTCCAATCACTGCGAAAAGCAAAAGAAACACACTCAAGATCGCAAGCAAAAACCCAACCAGAATCACCAGAACTCCGATTGCAATCAGGATGATCGCGACTTGTCCAATGAGAAGTGCCAGAATCATCCCCGCCCCGATGCCTATTGCACCGGCAACCATCATAAAGAAAACCCCAATCAGCAGTCGGGTCGCTATCATTTCAAGCCGGGTTAAGTCTTCCGCTGGAGAAAAAAATCCGGTTGCCGCAGATTGGGGAGCCACCATTTGGGTAACCATCTCCGCACATCGCCCGCACTGACCTGTCGTTGGCTCAAACAAATCCGACTGGTGACAAATTTCGCACCGGGTTGGAAGAGTTTGATGGCGGATGATGAGTTTGGGGGAAGACATATTTGGGGCTCAGGGTTTGGGGGTTGAAAAATTCAGGGCTTGGGGCTTGGGGCTCAGGGCTGAAGAAGCCTGAGGTGTTCCTTGTTTTTGTTCCTTGAGTCTTGGGTATTTTTTGAAGGTTTTGTCTTGTAATACCATTTGGGAATCAAGTTCTTGTATTACGACGAGGCTAAATTATTGAAAAGATTGTATTTCCCTTAGCCCTATACCCTGAGCCCTGAGTTTTCACCGCGCCCGGAAATCCGGGTCCTGGTAATTTCTGGCAACCCATTCAACAAATGATCTGATGCTAATGGCACAGGCAAGTAAAAAACTGGCTGCCAGGCACAGAACGGAAATAATGCCGCTGAGAATTCCGATCCCAAGCAGTACGAGGCCCAGTCCACTGAAATGATCCCTGGTGTAGCCTGCCAGATAAACACCACTGAGACAGCCGCCGATACACACCAGGAGCGTGACCAGCGAGCCCATAAACAGTTTGAGAATCCAGTGGGTAATCAGATGATCAGCCGTCCGGATGTGGGCAGCGGTTTGTTCGTCTATTTCAGGTTCTGCAAGGTGGACTTTTTCCAAATTGAGTTGCTGCACAACTGGCGCACACCGCTGGCATTGACCCGTTTCCAGGTCAAGCAGGTCCGACTGGTGACAGATTTCGCACCGGGTCGGCAGGCTTTCTTTGCGGATGATTAGCTTTGGCTCTGGCATAACACAATTGGGTTCCGGGTTCCGGGTTCCGGGTTCCGGGTTCCGGGTTCCGGGTTCCGGGTTCCGGGTTTTCGAATGTATGTCCTTTATGTTCTTTATGTTATTTTTCCGAACCTTGAACCCTGAACCCTGAACCCTGATAGGTAGTGGTTTCTTCAAAAGTCGCTTCCGTCATTGGGGCAACAGCAGTATGCTGTGATGGCTCAAATATTGTACACCTTCCATCCGATTTTCTTCCCGAAACCTGAATTTTCCACGGAGGAGTTTGACCGTGAATGTTATGCGTCCTGCATTTGCCCGCCGATCCCTGCTTGCGCTTGGGTGTCTACTTGGGATAACTGCTGCCTGGTTGCCACACTCTGGTGAAGCCTTTGTCAGCCGTCCAGTTGCTCGACCAGCCGCAAAAAAACCAGCCCGTCCAGCCCGGCAAACACCGCAAACTGATTCCAAACCGACTGATTCAAAATTGCCTGCTTCGCTCCAGGATCTGGCCGAGCAAATTGCCAAACGACCAGCACTGGCGTCAGGTCGAGTCGGGATCCAGGTTGTTTCCGTCAATACCGGCAAAGTGCTGGCTGACGTGGATAGCAGCAAAGTATTTCAGCCAGCGTCAAATATGAAGCTGTACACCACGGCGACGGCACTTGATAAACTTGGCCCGGACTTCCGAATTCGCACTTCGGTCTATGTTCCCAAATTGAATCCGGATGGCACGGTTGAAGGTGATCTGGTGCTGTATGGGCGTGGTGACCCAAATCTTTCTGACCGGTTTAATGAAAAGAAAAATGACCCGACGTTGACGCCGCTCGAAACGCTGGCCGATCAGGTGGCCGCTGCCGGAGTGAAGCGAATCAAAGGCGATCTCATCGGGGATGAAAGTTATTTTCGAGCCGCACCATTGGGAAATGGCTGGGAATGGAATGATTTGCAGTGGTACTACGGCACGCAGGTGAGTGCTCTGTCTGCGGCTGACAATCAAATCCGGCTGTCACTGGTGGCTGGTGCCCGCTCTGGCGAGCCGTGCCCCATTACCATTACTCCATCAACCCCAATTGTATCGGTCAACAATCGAACGCTGACCTACAGTGGTAAGGGGGAACGTAAAATTGGTATCCACCGGGGGCTGGCTGACAACGTGCATGATGTCTGGGGTGGGTTACCGGCGGGTGATAAAGGGGCGACCTACACGCTGGCTATTCACGATCCGGCGTTATTTGCAGCTTCGCTCTTTAAGCAAATGCTGGAAAAGCGGGGAATTGTCATTGAAGGAACGCTTCGGCGGGTTGATGCCAATTATCGTGAGCAGCATCCGCTGGATTTAAATCAAGCTCGTGAAGTGGCGTTTATCACCTCGCCACCACTGGCTGAAATGATCAGAGTGGTCAATAAGTACAGTCAGAATCTGCATGCCGAGTTATTGTTGCGACAGCTTGGACGGCAGTTTGGACCACAGGACAAAGATAGCGACGAAGCCGGGTGTGAAGTCATCCTGGATTTTTTGAAGCGGAGCGGCATTGATACCAGCGCGCTTCGCTTTCGAGATGGATCTGGCCTCTCGCGCCTTGACTATATTTCTCCGGAGGCCACTGTAAAGCTTCTGATTGCCATGCATCGGCATCCTCAGGCGGCTATCTTTCTTGAGTCTTTACCGATTGCTGGCGTTGATGGAACGCTGAACGGACGGATGGGGAAGACCAAAGCCGAAAACAATCTGCGTGCAAAAACCGGAACGCTTGACGATGTCAGTTCGCTCTCCGGTTATGTCACGGCCAGCAACGGCGAAATCCTGGCCTTTAGCATCATTATGAACAACCTCACCACCGACCGGTCACAAGGGGCCGCCGCTGGCAATACGCTGGGCGAAGCGCTGGCCAATTATGGCAGCCAGGCCGGAGCGGCAGCCGCCCAACCGTGAAAAAACAGGGCTGAGGGCTGAAGAAGAGGTTTTCTTTCATCCCTCATCCTTCATCCCTCATCCCTTGATTTCAGCCCCAGCTCCCAGCCCTGGTTTTCTCAGCGCCAATCATCCTTCTGCAAAGACAGATAGCCATCCGCCGGGACTTGGTATAAAAGAGCGGCATCAAGACAACCTTTTCACACTTCATTCTGAGGAGAAAGTCAATGCCATTCGAATTGCCTGCATTACCCTTTGCCAAAGACGCATTAGCGCCCCATATCTCAGCCCAGACCTTTGATTTTCACCATGGGAAGCATCACAAAGCCTATGTGGACAATGCCAACAAATTGATTGAAGGCACCGCACACGCTGAAAAGTCATTGGAAGAACTGATTGTTGCTGCCTGGACAGACAAAAACGCCGGCCTGTTTAACAATGCCGCCCAAATCTGGAATCACACCTTTTTCTGGAACAGCCTCAAACCCGGCGGTGGCGGTGCCCCAACCGGTGAACTGGCTGACCGGATCAATTCAGCCTTTGGAAGCCTTGATGGATTCAAAGATGAGTTCAAGAAAGCCGCCACCACCCAGTTTGGCAGTGGTTGGGCCTGGCTGGTGCTCGACAATGGCGACCTGAAAGTCACGAAAACGCCAAATGCTGAAACCCCGATTATCCATGGCCAGACCGCGCTGGTGACCTGCGATGTTTGGGAACACGCCTACTATCTGGACTTCCAGAACCGCCGCCCAGATTTTGTTCAGGCGTTCTTGGATCACCTGATTAACTGGGATTTTGTGGCTGCGAATTTAGGCTAGAGAAGACCCTGGAGACGGTTCGTCCGGCCTGCGAGATGGCAAGCCGGGAAAAGCGAAAAAGGTGAGGCAGAATGAACTTCTGCCTCACCTTTTTGCTTTCGGTGGGTGGAACTTGAAAAAATCGGCTTACCGGCGGCGGCGAGCTGAAGATTTGGCGCCCTTTGAAGCTTTCCCTTTCGGGGTGCTTTTGGCAATGTGCTTGCTGTTCTTGGTCGAGCGAACCGAGTACTTTGAGCCTTCATTCTTCTCAACCGGAACTTTAATGACCTGTCCGTTGCGCAACTCAGCTTTGGAGCTCATCCGGTTGTGTTGGGCCACTTCCTGGATTGAAACGCCATAGCGTGATGCCACACCCGCCAGGGTTTCGCCACGGCGAACTTTGTGGCTGACCATCACGGTGCGATAGGACGATTTGGCTGGGACTGGGCGAACACTGGCCAGTTCAAGGCCGCCATCGGTGTCAGTGTCTGGACCGTCAAACACCGGCGTGCGACGCATCCGCTGATCGGCTGGCAGGGCCGCATAGGCTACTTCAAACTGTTGCTTGGTGCCGGCTGGAACTTTTAACGTGTACCGTCCTGGAGGGGTGACGCCACGCTTGAGTTCTGGATTGAGGGTTTTGAGGGATTCTTCAGAAACGTTGAGCAGGTTGGCCGCTACGGTGAGGTCAATTTGATCGTCAATGCTGACGGGATCAAATTTCCAGGCAGGTTCGGGGCGGACGTTAAAACCATAATTCTTCTGATCTTTGGCAACAGCAATCACGGCCAGAATCGCTGGTACATAATTGCGGGTTTCGTTCGGAAGCAGATTCCGGCTGTGGAGTTCCCAGAAATCGGCGTATCCGCACCGGGCAATCGCCCGTTCAACGTTGCCTTCGCCGCTGTTGTACGCTGCCATCGCAAGCAGCCAGTCACCGGCAAAATAGTTGTTCAAGAACTTGAGGTACTGAGCGGCAGCACGTGTGGCTTTTTCTGGAGCAACCCGTTCGTCAACCCAGCCATTCTGCTGGAGACCAAAGCGTTGTCCTGTCCCTGGGATAAACTGCCAGATACCTTTGGCCTTGGCCCAGGATTGAACGTGTGGTTGCCAGACTGATTCGACCTGGGCGAGCCAGATCAAATCGGTGGGGACGCCTTCTTCGGCAAAAATCCGTTCAGCCATCGCGCGATACCGGCCAGAGCGAGCTAATCCGTGCTCCATCGTGCTTCGGCCACGACCGTTGGTGTAAAAACTGATGAATTTGTAGACTTCAGAGGTCACCGTAAATTTGAAGCCAAATTTGTTGGTGTCAATCTCTTTAGTTTTGTCTTCAGTGTTTTCCTTGTTGATATCGATTGCTGCCAGTTCGTCGAGCGGCGACGGGGTGGCCGTTTCCTGGGTGTCATCGTCTGACTGCAACGCACCAACTTCGAGCAGGTGAACTTTGTTGATCAAGTCAAAATAGTAGGTTTGCACGTCAGCGTGGTTGCGGACATCAGCCGGTGCGCTCAGCAACATATCAACAGCCTGATCAAACAGGGCACGGGCTTCTTCGGTCTTGCCTTCACGAAACAAAGTCTCGCCTTGTTTAAATCGTTGTTTGGCTTTGTCGATGAGTGATTGGGCAGAGGCAGAGGAGGAAGCGGTAAGGGCAGGTGCGGAACTCGTTGGGGTCGAATTCGGTTGTGTTTGAGCTTTCGCCGGCCCCGACAGGCAGGTTGCCAGCGAAACAGCGGAGAAGGTGAGGAAAATACGAGTTTTTAAAGACATCGCAGCCTTGTCTCCTTATGTAGAACAAAAAGATATGAATGCAGCCTGGTTGAAACTGCTCAGGGATTTCCCGGTCTGATATGAAATAAAGAGGCGAGAGTGGATAAGGGAAATTTACCGGACTAAGTGTGCGAAAGCGTTATAGCATCGCTTGGAAAGACAGGTCAACCCTTCCACTCTTATTTTTATTTAAAATTTGAAAGCTTTTACCGTGTGGTTTAGAGCACCCGCGCATTGGCTACTCTGTAGACAGGTAGTT
>CAZXCE010000558.1:0-5926 GCA_964639175.1 uncultured Clostridia bacterium | reverse complement strand
GTTCCGGGTTCCGGGTTCCGGGTTCCGGGTCTTCGAATTTATGTCCTTTATGTCCCTTTCGTCCTTTTTCTTTCCTGAACCCGGAACCCGAGCCACTTCATTCTGGTACACAAAACCTGGCTTTTGCCCAAGCCAGGTTTTGTATTTTTTACTCTGGCTGGAACTTGAAAAATTGCTTTCTTGGCTCAAAAAGCAGTATCGTTTTTGGTATCTGTTTACTTCCGGTTCTTTCCAGAAACACACCCAGCCATTTTTTAAAACCAGTTGATTGGAAAAAACCCTCTTTGATTGCGCTTCACGGTTACCCGGTGACCACGACCAAAAGCGCTTCTTGAAAAGCGAAGGCCTGGCATGAATACCTGTCCGATTTGTTATAAACAATTTCCCGACTCGATACGCGTTTGCCCAAATGATGGGGTGGGATTGATTTCACCTGATTCCAAAACAATTGATGCCCGCTCGCTGGCCCAGCAGGATCCACTGATTGGAAAATGTATTGCTGATCGCTTTCAGATCCTGGGCAAACTTGGTCAGGGCGGAATGGGTGCGGTGTATCAGGCGAAACACACCAAAATGAACCGGATGTGCGCCATCAAGATTATGAACGCCCAGATTGCCAACGATCCAGAGGCCATGGCGCGATTTAACCGTGAAGCCCAGATGTCGAGTCAGCTTAACCATCCCCACGCGGTCACGATTTATGATTTTGGCGAGGCGGAAGGCGGGCTGGTCTATCTGGCCATGGAATATGTCGAAGGTGAAACACTGTCGAAAGTTCTGGCCAAACGGGGACCATTGCCGCTCGATATGGTCCTCAACATTGCCCGTCAGGCCGGATCAGCCATCGAGGCCGCCCATCGAATGCTCATCATTCACCGCGACCTCAAGCCCGATAACATCATGCTCACCAAAAACAACGGGCAGGATTGGATCAAGGTGCTTGATTTCGGGATTGCCAAAACGACAGATGATCAGCGGCACGTGACCCAAACCGGCATGACGATTGGAACACCAGCCTATATGTCGCCAGAGCAGGCCGCCGGAGATAAACTCGATGCCCGGTCGGACCTCTATAGTTTTGTCTTGATTGTGTATGAAATGCTGACCGGAGCGCTGCCATTTCGAGGGGAAAACTCACAGGCCATTATGGTCAAACGGTTGACCGATCCGCCGATGCCGCTCCAGGTTGCCAATCCAAATGTCCGGGTTCACCCCCAAATCGAAGCCGTGATTATGCAGGGACTGGCACGTGTTCGCGACTATCGCCCGCCCTCAGTCGAACAGTTTGTCAGAAATTTTGAAATGGCCATGGCTCAATCGGCTGGACAACAGCAGTTTTTCCAGCCTGGACCACAAACGCTGCCGCATACGGCGCCAGGTCGCACCGCGCCGCCACCACCGCACTTTGGAACCAATCCGGCCACGCCACCACAGGCACAGCCTGGACGACCACCGATGGGGCAACCGCCGATGGGGCAACCGCCGATGCCGCCTCAGGGCCGGCCACCATCAGGATATGCCCAGCCACCTCAACCACCACCAGGCTTTTCAAGTTCTGGACCGACCGTTCCAGCCAATACACCAGGGGCACCGCCATCGTTGATGAAGCCTCCAACCAATCCGCCAGCAAACATGCCACCAATGAACACACCCGGCATGCCGATTCCAGGCCAACGACCACTGGCTGGGAACTCGCTGGCTCCTCAGAACACACCTGGCAACCTGCCGACAGTTCCCTATCCACAAGGCCCCGCCGTGCAATCCGGGCCCAATATGCCACATCCGCAAGGACCACCCATGCCGCCCACCAATATGCCGCCAACGGCCAATGGGCGCAGTAACGTAGGTCTCATCATTGGGGTGATTGTCATTGTGATTGTACTTGGCATCGGCGCGCTCCTGCTCCTGGCAGCCCTGTCCAATGCTGATGGCCAGTCAACCCAAAACACCCCAGGTGACAATTCATCATCTGGCTCAGGCGAAAGCGGCAGCTCACCCTCTGGGTCAGACAAAGGTAAAAAGAAGGACAAAGCGAAAAAAGAAACCGTCACCCCAGTTGCCAACCTTTCAGGTGAATGGATCCTGACCAACACGATTGAACATACTTCGTACACCGCCTATGAAGGATTGCGACTTGGTTATCGCATTTACCTTCAACAAGATGGCAATTCGCTCAAAGGCAATGGGGAAAAACGCTGGGAAAACGGGGTCGAAATCTCTTCAC
Source organism: uncultured Clostridia bacterium (assembly GCA_964639175.1). Classification (GTDB taxonomy): domain Bacteria; phylum Acidobacteriota; class Blastocatellia; order Chloracidobacteriales; family Chloracidobacteriaceae; genus JACQXX01. The sequence goes on along the minus strand of CAZXCE010000558.1, from coordinate 3,702 downwards.
CAACCGCCCGGACTCCGATTTACCTTGAAGGGACAATCAGCGGAGATTCCGTCACACTCAACGTCACCGAAGTCGGCGCCAAACGAACCACTGCCGGCCAAATCACCCTCACGGTTCACCCTGAGACCAACACGCTCGACGGTAGATTTTCCAGTAACGCGGCTGATTCGAGCGGTGCCTCCTATATCGAAAAAAATTCGAACACTTACTGACGACCATGAAGAAGAAACACCGATTGCCTGACAATCCCGACCAGGCATTCACGGCCCCAGCCGTTCGCCTCCCCAAAGGCCAACTGAAAAAAGGCGGCTGGTTTCGCAAGAGTTTGAAAATTTTTGGTCTGCTCCTGGTCTTGTTTCTTGGATACCAGGTGGTCACCTGGCCCAATGTCAACCGGCTCAAAGTCGAAAACCCGGCCACCACGGCCATGATTGAAAACCGGCTGGCTCAGGCCAAAGCCGACGGTCGCGAACCCAAACGCGAACAAACCTGGGTGCCCTACAACCAGATTTCCGCCAATCTCAAACGGGCCGTCCTGGCTGGTGAAGACTCACGCTTCTTTGGCCATGATGGGTTTGACCGCGAAGCGATTGAAAAAGCGATGGAGGAAAACTGGGAGAAAAAAGACTTTGTCCGTGGCGCCAGCACCGTGTCACAGCAACTGGTCAAAAACCTGTATCTTTCAGAATCCAAAGACCCATTCCGTAAATTCAAAGAAGCGATCATTACCTGGCAAATGGAGCAAAGTCTGTCTAAAGAACGCATTCTGGAGCTGTATCTGAATGTGATTGAATGGGGTGACGGCATTTATGGAGCCGAAGCCGCCGCCCGGCGCTACTTTAAAAAATCCGCCTCCGGGCTTTCAGCCAGTGAAGCTGCGTTCCTGGCCGCCATGATTCCCAATCCGCGCACGGTCTATAACCCAGACAAGAACCCACGGCGCGTCCGTGGCCGGCAACGCATCATTCTGCGATATATGAACGGCATCCGGTTACCTTCATCAAAGTCGTGAGATTCAAGAAAGAAGCTGCCAAAAAATACATCGGTTGACCTTATCTCACAGTGGCAACCACCCGAAAGCCGAGAGCTTCATGCGAATGGCCGGGTGAGTTTTCCGTCCGGCTGGCTGAGCGGCAATACCAGGCTTGCGAATGGCACGCACCACCCCGGATTACCCGTGGCCATTCGCCAAGGCCGGCTTCCCAGGCACTGCCATCGGTCGGTGCTCCTTCGTAACTGCTCCGATACCGATCCTGACACCACTCCCAGACATTTCCGTGCATGTCATAGAGTCCCCAGGGATTAGGGGGAAAACTACCAACTGGTGTGGTTTTTTTGCGGTATTTTCCCTTTGGGGCTGGCGCATACGGATACTTGCCATTGTAGTTGACCTCATCCACGGAAATTGTCATACCAGTTGAAAAAGGTGTGGTCGTGCCAGCCCGGCAGGCATATTCCCATTCAGCCTCGCTGGGGAGCCGATACCTGAACCCATCATTCTGAGCATTGAGTTTTCTCACGAATCGCTGGCAATCGGTAAATGACACCCGTTCGACCGGCAAGGTGGCACCCTGAAACCGCGACGGGTTGGTTTTCATCACTGTCTGCCACTGAGCCTGAGTTACCTGGAATTTTCCCAAATAGAAAGGCTGACTGATTGTCACCAGATGGGCGGGTTGTTCACATGTGATCCATTCAAGCCGGGCTTTTGGGGTATACCGTTTCACCTGCTTGAAAGCAGCCTCAACCTCATCATCTGAGGATCCCATCAGAAAAGTTCCAGATGGAATCAGCACAAACTCTATTTCAAGATCATCTGCTACTTTGAGAAGGTGTGAGTTTTCAGTCATCACGGTTTCAACTACCTTAAAAACTCCAGCAATATCCGGTTAAATGCTTTGGGGTCTTCAATCGGCAGGACGTGACCCAGTTTGGGAACCACCACCATTCGAGCATTCGGCAGTTTTGAGACCAGCGCTTCGCCAAAAAATGGAGGCGTCTGGCGGTCATTTTCCCCATACACGAGCAACGTCTCAGTCTGAATCTTTGACAATTCCGGTGTGACATCAGCCAGGGCGAGTGCCCGGCAGGTCGCCGCAAAACTCGCCGGATCCTGTTCGGCAAAGGCTGCCGCCAGCGCCTGAAACCGATCATCCAGCTTTAAATCAATCACGCTCCCAAACAGTCGGGGTGCAAAGGCATCGGCCACAGCCCGCATTCCTTGCGTTTCAGCCAGTTGGGCCAGATGCGCCAGGGCTTCTTTTCCTTTTGGTGGAAAGGCCGAAGTTGTACTAACCAGGACCAGTTGCCGGACACGCTCTGGATAAGTAGCCGCAAAAGTTTGGGCAATCACGCCGCCCATTGAGAGCCCAACCAGTCGAACCTGATCAACTTCGAGGGTCTCAAGGAGCGCAGCCAGGTCCGCAACATGATCCTGAGGCGTCTGAACACTTGAAACCGATGATCCGCCGTGGCCACGCAGATCATAGCGAATTACCTGAAACCGATACGCCAGATCGCGAACCTGCCCGGCCCAAAATGAAAAGTTGCCGCCCAGACCGTGGATAAATACGACCGGTTCGCCTTCACCCGACAGATTGACTCGGAGACTCACTCCGGTCGAAAGATCATATGTGTAAATCATGTGATTTGCTCCTTCATGCTCATGTAGCTGAAAAAACCCTGTTTGGCACTGAAAATCACCTATGCTAGAGTAACGGCCTCACAGAAGTCATGGGTAACGCACCTCATACCCATTTTTCAAACGTTTCCAGCTTCTTTTCTCTCCAGTTCAATTGATCATCACCATTTCAGGGGGATCTGTTCATGGCCCACAAACGCCAAATTATTACCTTGATGACGGATTTTGGCACCAGTGATCATTTTGTCGCCGCCGTAAAAGCCTCAATTTTGAATATTCACCCAGATGTGGACATTATTGACATCACCCACGATATTCCAGCCCATGATGTTTTTGCCGGGGCGTTTACCCTTCGAAATGCGATTTCGCTCTTTCCGCGCTTTACGCTGCACATGGCTGTGGTTGACCCTGGCGTTGGCTCAGCCCGGCGACCCATTGTGGTGATGACCGACAACTTCAACTTTATTGGCCCGGATAATGGTTTATTTAGTTACATTTACCAGGAAGAAACCGTCAATCGGGTGCTCCATATCAACGCTGAGCATTACTTCCGGCATCCGGTCAGTCCGACATTCCACGCCAGGGATATTTTCGCGCCAATTGCCGCCTACATTGCCAAAGGCGTTGATCCACGCAAAGTCGGAGACGAAATCACCGATTATGTCCGCTTTGACACCCCCAAGCCTGATGCCAGCAATCCAAAGATGGTTCGCGGTGCGATCTTGCACGTTGACCGGTTCGGGAACTGCATTACCAACCTCACTCGCAATGAAATCACCCTTTCCGCGATCCGCGCCGGCGGTAAACTGGTTATCAACAATCGCGAAGTGGTCAAATTCTGCACCCACTATGCCGAAGCCCAACCCAATGAACTCTTTATGCTCTTTTCAAGCACCAATTTGCTTGAAGTTGCAGCACTAAAAACCCCGGCGGCCCGCGTGATTGAAGCCCGCCGGGGGATGGAAGTTTACTTTGTCGTGCCCTGACCCTTTGGAATGAAGAATGAAGAATGAAGAGTGAATACTCCATCGCCTAAAGGCGAAGGCTTCATGGTAACGGAC
>CAZXCE010000557.1:2405-5935 GCA_964639175.1 uncultured Clostridia bacterium | reverse complement strand
TACTTTGCCTCTTTCGGGTCATCGCCCAGAGCTTTTCTAAGCTGGGCAATGACTCGGGTCATGGCGTTTTGGGTCACGAACGAATCTTTCCACACCGCATCGAGCAATTCGTTTTTTTCGATCAGTCGGCCCTGGTTTTCCAACAAAAACAGCAAGACTTCAAACGCTTTGGGTTCGAGCGAAACCACCTGTCCGGCTTTGTAAACCCGGAATTTCTCGACCTGTACTTGAACGTCATCAAATTGATACATAAGGAGTTTTGCTTTCATCATAACTTCATCACCGAAACACGTTGAAACGTCATAACGGCATCAAGACGCGCCGTTTGGCCTGGGTTTAGAGTCATCTCGACTTCGCAATTTCGGAGGACTCTATGACCCACACTCGCCTGCTCAAGACTGCTGTTTTGTATGTGGTCTGGCTCTTGATGATTGTGATATGCACTGCCCCAAACGCACAGGCCGGCCCATCCGTTCGCTTTAAACTGGTTCAAAAGCACCTGATCGTGGCACTGGTTTCGGTCAATGGTCAGGGACCGTTTGAATTCCTCATTGACACGGGCACTCATTTGACACTGGTTGACCCGTTGCTGGTTGAGGAATTGCAGTTGAAATCTGGCACTCGGGTTTCGCTGATGACGATTTCCGGGAAGCAAAGTGTACCACGCTCAGTTTTAAAATCAGTACAGGTGGGCACGGCTTTGCTAGAGCACCTGGAGGCACTCACGGTTGATTTGAGGGAATTGCGCCGGGTTCGCCCGCAGATTCGCGGGATGCTCGGGCAAAATTTCCTGAGTCGGTTTAACTACCTGATTGACTACCACAATCAGCGCATCGTGTTTGAAGAGCACCAGGAATTTGAGCATCAGGTAACCGGAACCCGGCTGCCCTTTGTGCTCGAATCCGGGAAAATCCTGATTTCCGCTCAGACTTCAGCTCATCCAACGGGTGAATTGCGGTTGATTTTGGATTCAGGAACACCGGGACTGATGCTGTTTGAACCAACCTTGCTGACCCGCAAGGTGCCAGTGGAGCGCAACGGAGGGTTTATCATGATGGCGGCAGCCACAACCGGTGTCAGGCCGACACAAACCGGCAGGCTGGCGCGGGTGAGGGTGGGTGATGAGTTCTTTGAAAATCTCCCAGTGACGTTTGTGCGGGGTGACTCGATTGCCAAAACCTTTGCGGCCAATGGGTTACTCCCCACAAACCTTTTTCAAACACTCTATGTCAATAACCAGAAGAAATTTGTCGTGATGAATGCTGAAACTGAGGCAGGAATGATTGTGAGGAAATAAATGGGGCTGAGGGCGGAAGACTTCGGGCTGAAGAAATTGGGATAGAAGTGAATTCACCCAAAGTTTTCTGACCCGAGCGTGCGAGTCTGCTACCCCAGCCCCGAAGTCTTCCGCCCATTTTCTTCAGCCCTGAGTTTTAACCCTCAATCAAAACATCCGGCGGGTGATGTTAAACCCAATTGACAGACCGCTGAAGGTATCATCAAGCATCGTACCTTCACCAAAGAGCGTCGCCCGTGTTCCCGAACGTTGCGCCGTGGTAAAGCCGGGGCTGTTGTTAAAGGTCAGCGCAAAAGCGTGACGACCATCACCCGTAACTTTCTGAATCCCAAATCCAAACGATGGACGCGGGGTGCCGAGCTTCCCTTCCAGTCGCTGGTTGGCTTCGATGATGAAGTTCAGACTTGGCCTGAATTTCACCGTTAATCCGGCGCCCAGGGCAAACGTGGTCTTGCCGGGGAGTTCCGGCACCGGGGTAATGGCCAGCAGTGGCCGATTGTTGAATGAAATGGTGGGTGTGACGGCAATTTGCGCGTGACGGGTCAGGCTGCGCGCCACCGTCCCGGAAATGCTCGTCACATAGTTGCGGGTAAAGTTGTTGCTGGCTTCGACCCCAACCCGAACCTGCGAGGTAATTGGGTCGCCTTTCATTTCATCACTGATCTGGAATCCGCCGAAAAACTCAATCGGTCGGCCAATAAACGATGGTGACCGGTTAAACCCAACGTGAATTCGATTGGTGATGCCATACAAAAATCCAAAAGATGAATTTGAAAAGCCATCCAGGCCAAAGAAACCGCCAAAGGTGCGGTCTTCATTGAGTGAAAACCGATGGCTGAAATTGACGATCAGTCCGTTTTTGGGAACCGCCCGTCCAGTGGGAAGACTGATGATTTTGTCATCTCCTGGACGGTGAATGCCGTCAGGGGTAACTGGCGTTTTGACCTCAGCCACCGCTGGCGGAGGGGCTGTTTCAACTGGACCTTCATCGGTCACGGTTTTGGTGGTTGGGTCAATGCGCCACTTCCGGCCATTCATTTCAATGACCACCTGGGACTGGCCATCGGAAAAGGCCACCTTTGGCGGTTCAGGAGCTTGCAAAAAACGATCCGGAAATTGCTGGCGCAGTTCGGGTGTGATTTTGTACCCGGCTGCCTGAAACGCCTTGCCAAATGCGTTGCGGACGCCACCGCCTTTGGCACTTTCATGGCAGGTGGCACAGGTAATCTTCCATTCCGGTCTGGCCAGTGGATCAGAAGCAAAAATTTTAAGATAGTCTGGCAACGCCTGGGTGCGCATCGAGGCTGTCAATGCGATGCCGGCCATTGCCAGACACACAACGAATACCTTCAAGGAGGTTCGTGCAGAAATCATGGAACTTACCTTCCTGATTGAGCTTTATCGTATTCTTCGCGGGACTGAACCTTGAGGGGATCGAGTTTTTTGACTTGGAGTTTTGAGTTTATTGCATTTACCTCTGTCGTCACAAGCGCCTCAAAGTCCTGACCAGCTTTGGTAAATTCCTTTTCCAGCACGCCCGCATAATCAAGCTGTGATTTGGTTGGACGTCCGCTATAGCCGTTGATGCTGCCATAGAGACCAATCAACCGCTCACGCAATTGCTCTTCCCCACCGATATAGCCAAGATCATCGCGGGTCGCAACCAGCTTTTTGTATTGTGTCTGGAACTTTTCAGCCAGTGCATCCAGCGATTTGGCCAGCGCCTCACCATCTTTGGTCTTGGTTTCACGCGCTTTTGTCGCCCGGTCCTGAATCTGCTTTCGGGTATCAGCAATCGTAGCCACCAGATAGCCTAAATCTTCCTGCAAAGTATAGAGTTTACGGGCAGTTTCGTTCTGGAGCTTGCGGTCTTCGGCAGAATGGGGCGACCGTGGGTCGGGAACTAACTGAAACTTCCCGTCAAAGGTTTTCTGCCCCTTGGTGATTTTGACCGTGTAGGTTCCTTCTGGCGCAATCGGTCCGACAAACGCACCCGGCGGGGTGCCGCCTAACGCCGCCGAACTCGGGATAGCCTTCGGGGGCTTAAGCCGCATTGGCCACTCGACCCGGTTGATTCCCCGTCGTTTTGAACCAGGGAGCGTCGAAACCAGTTTTCCTTGTGGATCAAACACTTCAACCTTGAAATCTCCGACCACATGGCGTTCCCGCAGATAATAAGTAATGATTGCCGAATCAGTCGGGTAGGGCCCGGCAAACTCATCATCACCCGGAA
>CAZXCE010000557.1:0-2395 GCA_964639175.1 uncultured Clostridia bacterium | reverse complement strand
CGCATCACTGAAGGTCGGCCATCCAGCACAACAACTTCCGAGTTCAGGACATCATTGGTCAGTTTGCGCAACGGTGTGATGTCATCCACGATATAGATTCCGCGTCCGTGCGTGGCAATCAATAAATCAGATTCCCGTGGATGGATTGAGAGATCGCGAACAGCCACGGCTGGGAATTTCCCGGTCAAGGGCGCCCATTGGGTGCCACCGGTGACACTGATAAACAGGCCAAATTCCGTCCCGACAAACAACAAATTTGGATTGACCAGATCTTCTCGAACAACGTGGGCATAGCCCTTGATGTCGTCAGTCATGATCGGTTTCCAGGTCTGGCCAAAATCGGTTGTTTGATAGACCCAGGGCTTCATATCGCCAGTGTTATGCCCGTCAAACGTGGCGTAGGCCGTGCCAGCAGCGTGATGACTGGCTTCGACACAACTCACCCAGGTATTTTTGGGAAGGTTGGGAATATTTTGGGTCACATTGGCCCAGGTCTTCCCGTCATCGCGAGTGACCTGAACATTGCCGTCATCGGTGCCAACCCAGATCACATTTTCATCCACCGGCGAAGAACTGATGCTATAGATGGTACAGTGGTTTTCAGCCGTTGAATTATCAATCGTCAACCCACCGGATTGCTCCTGTTTGAGCTTTTCAGGATTGTTGGTGGTCAGGTCAGGTGAAATTTTCTGCCAGGACTCGCCACGGTCCATTGACTGGAACAGGAATTGAGATCCGATGAAGAGCTGCTTCTGGTTTTTGGCGCCGACTTCAATCGGGGTATTCCAGTTAAAGCGCAATTCCGGGTCACCGGCTTCTGGACGTGGTTTGATGTCCTTGAATTCGCCTGTTTTCCGATAGAGCCGCTGCAGGCCGCCGCCCTGTGATTCAACATAGACCAGTGAGGCATCTGCTGGATCCGGAAACACCCAAAACCCATCCCCAAACCCGATGCTGTCCCAGTCTTTGATTTGAATACCGCCGGGGCTGCGCGAAGGGCCAACCCAGGTGCCATTGTCCTGCAACCCGCCATAGACGTTGTATGGGGCTTCGAGGTCATAAGTCACGTGGTAAAACTGTGACACCGGCAAGTTACGCAGGAAATTATAGTTTCGCCCCCCGTCACGTGATTCATACACGCCACCGTCTGTCCCAACATACAGGTGGGCCGTATTATTTGGGTCAATCCAGATCGTGTGCTGATCTCCGTGAGCACTGCCACCCAGGTTAGTAAATGACTTTCCGCCGTCCTTGCTCACGGCCATAAAGAGCCCGGCTTTGTAGACAACTTTATAATCTCTGGGATCAACCACCAGATGCGAAAAGTAAAACGGGCGCACCGAGGTGGTAAAAGACGAATTTGTCAACTCCCAGGTCTCGCCCAGATTATCTGAGCGATACAGCCCGGTCTTTTTGGCTTCCACACAGGCATAAACCATGTTGGGGCGGTTTTTGGCTACGGCCAGGGCAATCCGCCCCAGGTCGCCTTCAGGCAACCCTTTGGTTAATTTGGCCCATGTCTTGCCGCCATCGGTGCTTTTGTGCAACCCGCTCCCGGGTCCACCAGAGTTAAAGCTCCAGGGATAGCGCCGAAATTGCCACATCCCGGCATAGACAATGCTGGGTTCCTGTGGATCAATCGCGACATCGGAGCATCCGGTATCGGCATTGACATACAAAATCTTAGTCCACGTTTTGCCGCCATCCGTGGTTTTATACAGTCCACGATCTTCATTGCCGTCCCATAAATGCCCCAGCGCAGCCACATACACCACATCTGGATTTTTGGGATCAATGACAATTTTCCCAATCCGCTCGGTTTTTTCGAGGCCCATCATTTGCCAGGTTTCACCGGCATCCGTGGATTTATAGAGTCCGGTTCCAACCGAAACGCTATTGCGAACCCACGATTCCCCTGTGCCAACCCAGACGGTATCGGGTTTGGATTGATCAATCGCAATCGCCCCGATTGAAAATGCCTGCTTGTCAAAAATGGGTTGAAAGGTGGTGCCTCCATTGACCGTTTTCCAGACGCCACCGCTTGCGGTGCCAACATAGAGAATCAGAGGATTTGAGTTGACGCCGTCAATGTAGGAAATGCGACCACTCATCGTGGCCGGTCCGATGGAGCGAGCTTCGACAGCGCCAAAGCTCCCCGAATCAAGCTTGATAGGGTTTGATTGCTGGGCTGAAACCAGCACAACCTGGGTTAAACACAACACAAGAATACACATGAAGCGCGCAAAAGAGATACATACCTTAGGCTTACGCACGGATGCCCTCCCAAATGAAGTTTGGATCGTTCGTTTTTTTAGTGAATCGGTCTTGGCAACTGACTGCAGGGGGAAATGTTTGGCGACAACGAATGAAGAATTGAGAATGAAGAATGAAGAAT
>CAZXCE010000556.1:0-5955 GCA_964639175.1 uncultured Clostridia bacterium | reverse complement strand
TGTAGTGTTGTGTTGGTATTTGTGATTTTGTGTCATGTGTATGCGTTTCTATGTGTGTTATTTATGAATAACTTCTTTCAGGCAAACGACTCTCTTTTAAGGATTTGGATTGTCTACTGACTACTGACTACTGACTTATCAACTATTAAGGATTTGGATTGTGTCTACTGACTACTGACTACTGACTTATCAACTATTGACCAAAAAATGAATCCCACAAACGTTTGGCCCAGGAGCGAACCGTGTCCAGCCAGGAAACAGATGTGTGTTGAACCAGGAGGTGTCCGACCACGCGGCGAATGGCTGGGCTGCCATCGGCCATCATATTCCAACCGGGTTTCACTCGGGTGCCGAGACCTTCAAGCATCGAGGTGACACGAAACACATACACCAGTTCTTGCGGCAGATGCAACGGCAGATAGCCAAATGCGTTGCGAATGAAGCGGCGTGTGGTTTCAATCCGATCTGCCGTGCTGATTCCTTGAAAATGCAGTTCCGCGATTTTGCGGGCGACGATCAATGCGGTTTCGCGGTTGGCCGCCGGATCCAAAATGCCCAATCGATACAGTTCATCCACCACGCCATCCACTTCGCCCCGAACACCAGCTAAAACCATGGCCAGTAAACCATCGCGCATCGCCTGGGAAAGTTCCCGCACAATACCAAAATCAAACAGGATGATCTCACCTTGTGGACTGACAAAAACGTTCCCAGGGTGTGGATCACCGTGATAGACGCCGTTTACCAAAATCATTTCGACATAGAGTTCAACCACCTGATCAACCAGTTTCAACGGATCAAATCCTTGATGTCGCAGAGTTTCCAGTTCTGAGATTTTGGTTCCAGCCAGATATTCAAGCACCAGCACCGTCGGATGACACAGTTCTGGCACCGTTTGAGGTACCTTGACGCCGGGTCGCGTTGCCAGAAGGCGAGCAAGCCGTTCAGCGTTGAGACGCTCGTGGTGAAAATCAATTTCTTCGAGCATTCCACGATGAACTTCGGTGACAACCTGTCGAAACAGCCGGAGAAACGCCTGGATGTCCGAGGTACTGGCCGTCAACCGGGAACATTGCGATTCGAGAAGATTCAAAATCGCCTGAATCAGGTAGTAATCAATCCACACCAGCGGCTCAATACCAGGCCGTACCAGTTTGACCACCACGTCCCGACCGGCATAGGTCGCCCGATGGACCTGCCCCATTGAAGCCGAGGCCAGCGGTTTTTCTGAAAAAGTGTCAAAGATCACGGCGAGCGACTGCCCGTACACACCTTCCAACTCAGAGCGAATCAATTCAAATGGCAACGGATTAACACTATCTTGCAGCGTACTCAACGTGTCGATATAGACTTTTGGGAATAAATCTCCGCGAGTACTCAGGACCTGCCCGACTTTGATAAAGCTCACGCCAAGGTGTTCAATTTTCTTGCGAAGAGTGATAGCGCGGCGTGCATGATGCGACTCGCTCCGGTTAAGTGGCTTCCCAAAAAACCAGTAGCGATGCACATCACGCCAGCACGAGAGAACCACCGGGGCCAGAGCCCAGAGAACCTGGACTGCCCGCCGGGTAAAAACTAGACGTGAAAAGCGTCGGCGCTCAATTTCGATAGCCGGTGTCAAGTGAACTTCAAGAGAGTGAATTGGATTTTGTTTTTTGAGAGGGGCAACCAAGTGCGTTTTCCAGGCAGTTGCAGGACATCTTCTATTCGGCTTGATTCTAATGACTTAGATGGAATGTGACAAGTGAGAGGAAGGGCAAAGAGCAAAGAGCGAAGGAGTAAGGAGTGAGTCGCAAGTCGCGAATAGTCACTCCGGGTTCTAACCTTGCGACTCACTCAGCCTTCATAAAAAATCCAGCCGGGAGCGCCCGGGCTGGTTTGAGGCGGGAAGAAACAACCAGTGATGCTTCGGCTGGACTGACCATAAAATAGCCGTGTGGTGACAATGCCTGGTGGACTCGCCCCAGCGTCTGATGAACTCCGGTGTGGTGCATCTGGCACAACACCTGTGAACACACGATCAAATCAAATTGCCCCGGTAAAAATTGCCAGAGCTGAGCATCATAGAGATTGGCATGCCGAAATTTGACATTGCGCCGAACACGCCGATCCAGTTCCAGCAGACCAGCCGTGCCACTCGGAGGCGTCGAAAAAAACCGCTCGCGAAAATCTGCCTCCACATTGATCAATTGTGAGTGGGGATAGCGGCCTAAATTCGCTTCCATCAATAGCTTGCTTGAAAGTTCAACCGCCAGGATTTCCACTCGCCAGTTTTCTCGATCAGTGAGGAGACACTCAACCAGCATGGCCAGCGAAAAGGGCTCTTCGCCGGTTGAACACCCGGCACTCCAGAGTCGCAATTTTCGGTCGTTTTGGCGTCGTTCGATCAACGCCGGAAGCACCAGTGTGTGGAGTGCCCGATACTGCTCTGGATCTCGAAAAAAAAGCGTTTCACGGCTGATCACGCCTTCGGCTACTGATTGGAGTTCGCCGCCTGATTTGACGGCCATCCGGCAATAGGTGATTTCATCCAGCCCCAGCCGTTGGGCTTTGCTACTCACAACTTCCTGCAACATGGCGCGAAAGGTCGGTGTCAGCGCCCACCCATAGGTGCTCGACAACGTATTTTCCAAAGTCCGCAGATGAGGGTTGGCCAGCTTTTTTGCCATTGAATCGAAAAGTGAAGGAGCGAAATAGTGAACGCGCGAAGGAGCGAAGTGTTATTTCTCTATGTGCCACTGTCAACAATGAATCACTGGATTCACTGGATTCTATTCTATTTCACGATTTCACTCCTTCACTATTTCACGATTTCACTATTTTGCTCTGTCTGAAACCGATACCCAACCCAGGGTTCGGTCAGAATATAGCGTGGCCGGGAAGGGTCTGGCTCAATCTTCTTGCGCAACTGGCCAATAAAAACCCGCAAATATTCGGTTTGCTCAACATAATTCCCGCCCCAGACTGCCGCCAGCAACGTCCGATGCGTAAGCACTTTGCCGGCATGGCGGAGTAAGTAGGCCAGTAAGTCATATTCTTTTGGCGTGAGGTGAACTTCCAGATGATTGATCAGCACGCGACGGGCTTCGAGGTCAATGACAAAGTCGCCCGCCGTCAAAGTTGTTTTGGGTTCGGCAACGGGGGTTGCCACCCGTCGGAGGGCAGCCCGGATTCGGGCCAGTAACTCATCAATTCCAAAGGGTTTGGTAACATAGTCATCGGCTCCGGCATCCAGGGCTTCGACCTTGGTCCGTTCATCACCTTTGACTGACAACACAATGATTGGGACGGTGGAAATCGCCCGGAGCCGTTCACAGAGTTCCAATCCACCCATATTGGGCATTGACAGATCAGTGACAACCAGATCCGGCGTCCAGGTTTTAAATACATCAAGCGCCTCAACCCCTTCAGCCGCAGTTCGGACTTCGTACCCACGCGCCATCAACGCCCGTCGAAGGACGCGCGTGATTTGGGGTTCATCATCAACCAGCAGAATCCGTTTCGGTTCCGGCATTGTGCCCTGGTCCTTCCGGTTCATCATCACCAATTGGAATGGTGAAGCTCACACAGGTTCCCTTCCCGCCATACCCGGCAGTCATCCAAATTTTCCCGCCGTGGGCTTCCACAATTCCCTGAGCAATTGACAACCCAAGGCCCAGACTGGTCGGATGCCCTGGATCGGTACCGTGGGTTGAAGCCACCCGATAAAATTTTTCAAACACTTTTTCGTGTTCTTCAACCGGGACACCGATGCCCTGGTCTTCAATTGAAATCTGGACGAATTCCCCAGGCAAGGTTTTGGCCGAAATCGCAATGGCGGTCTCAGGTGGCGAGTACTTTGCCGCATTTTCAACCAGCGTGTAAATCACCTCAGCAAGCGCGTGGGCATCAACTCGCACCGATGGCAATTCTTCTGCCAGTTCCAGAATGATTTGATGGTGACGGGTCTGGGATTCAGCGCGATGGAGTGCCGCTGAAATGACTTCGTCAACGGCGTTCCAGGTTCGGCGAAGCGAAAATTTCCCGGCTTCAATCCGGGCCAGACCGACCAGTCCTTCAATAAACCGGTTGAGCCGGTCGGTTTCTTCATCAATGATCTGCAGGAGTTCGTGCTGGCCTTCACGATCAAGCGCAAATTCGGCGCCGGGTTCGGTTTCGTCCAGGAGCGTCGTCACCGAAACCTTGATTGAAGTCAGCGGCGTGCGCAGATCGTGGGTAACGGCATCGAGCAGGGCCGATTTGAGTTGTTCGCTTTGCCGGATGGCTTCGAGGTGGCTTTCGCGCTCAAACGCCGCCTGGAGTTCGCGATAGAGGTGCTCAATTTCAAGTCGTCGGTTTTCTGCTTCCTCTGCCCGTTGCCGAACACTGGCTGACAGATGACCTGCCGTGACCGCCGTGACCAGAAAGGCCCCAAGCGCGACCCAGTTATCTGGATCGGCAATCGTGAAGGTTCGAACCGGCGGCAAAAAGAAGAAGTTAAAACTCAACATTCCAACCACTGAAGCCAGCACCGCCTGCCGCATCCCCCATACGGTGGCGACAAACAACACGACCAGCAACAGGGCCAGCGCCACCGTGGTGCTGTTGATGTGCTGGCGAATCGGTTCCAGCACAATCGTAACCAGCACAATACCGGCAATGGCAGCAATGTACCCAGCAACACCTGTTTTTTGTGAAGGCAAGAAAAGGTTGGAGTCAGATGGAGGGTCGGAACGTTGAGTTGGAACGGTAGACATAGTGGCCTTTCAGAAAGCCAAGATACAAAAACGGTGTCAAGCCACCGCACTCCATAATGATCACGGTATCTCAGAATCATCCCCGGTGGGCACCACCTGGACCGTCGCATCCCGGACTTCAGTAATCAAACGGGTAATGACCGATCCACGCACCAGTAAATCCCATCGGGAACGAGCGGTCTGGCCTAAAATGATGTGAGTGATGCCTTCGCGCCGGATAAATTCAATCAGGGCATCAACCACATTGCGTCCTTTGAGTTTGACCACCTGGGCGCCTAACTCTCTGGCAAACCGGATGTTTTCCAACAAAGCCGCATTATCTTCCGGTTTGATTCGGCCAGGTTCTTCAGAAGGTGTCTCGACATAGACCGCATACCAGTCTGAAGCCAGCCGCCCGGCAATCCGTGAACCATCTCGCAACAACCGCTTGGCGTTGCCGTGTGAGGCCATACAGACCATCACTTTCTCAGGAATGACCGACTGGTTCAAGCCTTCTCGTTCGCGATACACCTGTGCTTTGGCGGCCTGATCCTGGGCCGCCTGCCGGAGCGCCAGTTCGCGCAGTGCCAGCAAGTTCCCTTTGCGAAAGAAGTTATTGAGCGCCTGCTCGATTTTTTCCACACCGTAGATCTTTCCCTGACGCAATCGTGTTCGCAGGGTTTCAATCGCGACGTCTACGTTGACGACTTCATCCGCCCGTTGCAAAAAGCTATCGGGCACGGTTTCGCGGACCCGCACGCCCGTGGTTTTGACCACCACATCATTGAGTGATTCAAGGTGCTGCACATTGAGCGCCGTCATGACCGAAATCCCGGCATCGAGCAGTTCCAAAACGTCTTCGTAGCGCTTGGAATTTTTCGAGCCGGGAACGTTGGTGTGGGCCAGTTCATCCACCACCACGACTGTTGGATGACGGTCAAGAATCGCCTGGACATTGAGTTCCAGAAACCGACTTCCACGATACTCAATGATCTGGAGCGGCACCTGCTCCAAATCCCCAATCATGGCTTCCGTCTCCGAGCGTGCGTGGGTCTCAATTGCCCCAATCACGATATCCACGCCCTGTTTTTTGAGTTCGTGGGCATCTTCGAGCATCTGATAGGTCTTTCCCACACCGGCAGCCGCACCGATATAGACCCGCAACCGGGCGCGCTCGGCTTCTTTCAATTTGGCCAGTAAGGTATCAGGTGAGGGTCGAGGCATAACTTGAGGGTTCAGG
>CAZXCE010000555.1:0-5966 GCA_964639175.1 uncultured Clostridia bacterium | reverse complement strand
TCCGGGTTCCGGGTTCCGGGTTCCGGGTTCCGGGTTTTCGAAACCAAGAACCAGGTACCAAAAACCAAGAACCAGGAACCAGGTACCAGGCACAAGTCACCAGATTCTGTAATCAATCACCACAAATCTCTCATTTACCCTGTACCTATAACATCACAATTATCACACGAGGAGCCATGCGTTTATGACCTATCATCTTTTGGCGAAATCAAGGCTTCAATCCTTATTTGCTTTGTTTTTCATCAGTTTATTGGTTTTTGGAACCTTGCCTTTGTCTGCAAAACAAAACCGAAATCGCCCACGAACCACCAATGCTGATCAGATTCCGCAGTCACCGCTGGATCGTGAAGCGAATGTGATCCGAATTGATTCACCTGGAGTCCAAATCGGGTATAACCAGCGGATTCGAGCCACAAAAATCGAATTTCGCAGCCCTGACGATCCCCAAACCGGAAAACTTCCCAATGGGCTGCCGCACCGGGGCGATGCCAAAGTTGAAACCAAAGGTGGATTCACTGAAATTGACGTGCAGGGCAACATTGTGCTGCCTGGGCCGGCTGGTGGGATTGACCCAAAATTAAATACCTATGTGCTGTGGTCAATCACCCCGACCGGTACTGTGCAGAATCTGAGCGAAGTACTTTATGAAGACGATCTTGGCGGCGCCGGCAGCGATGCCCGCGAAGCAAACGTAACCACGACCCAGCCAGTATTTGCCCTGATGATCACTGCTGAACCGCATTTTGCGGTCAGCCGGCCAAGCCGCCATGTCGTACTGATCAGCCGTCCACAAACACAAGGAACGGACAATGCAGGGCTGAAAGTGGCTGATTATATTGCTTATAGCCCATCAAACGCCCCCAACGACATTTCCCCGGAAGTGCTCAATCAAATTCCAGCGATTCCAACAGCGCTGGATGTGACCATTTCCGCCAAGTTCCGCCAGTTGTACACCACGTTAAATCAGGCCCGGATGTCAATTGCGATGTCACAGACGGCAATTGACACCATGCGGGATATCCGCGCGATTGCCCGTGACCGCACGATTGAAGAAGCCGAACTGTTGATCAAAGATCCAGGGCATAAATCGCTCTATGATCGGATGCAGGTGGCGCTCGAAAATCGGTTGCGGGTGCCGCTCTATGAAGAAACCCAGGCCAAATTTTCGCTTGAAGACGCCAACAGCGCTTATGAGCGTGCCCGCGTCGCCAGCGAACGCCTCAACCCCAAAACTGCTGATCGGTTACCGTTTCTACCGATTATGCGCGATGCGCGGCTGGCCGTGCAGTCAGCCGCGGCGGCCAAGGAATTTGCCGACATTGCGGCAGCACGGGTTGAAGTCTATCGCCTGCGAATTATGAAAGACACGCTGGTTGATTTCTCTGATGAACTGGCCAACGAAATCAAAAACCGCAACGAACGCATTGCCCAGCTCGAAGGTGAACTTCGCCGGGCCAATGACAAGATTCGCCAGTTGGAAGACCGCATCTCCGATTTGGAACGCCGCCTGGATGATGCCCAGCGCCGTATTGGAGAGCTGGAACGTGAAAACGCCGCGCTCCGTGCCGAACTGGATCGCTTCTGCCAGGAACTGCGCCGGGTGGTTGGAAATCTGGGTGAAATCATCCAGTCTGGAAATACCATCACGGTCCGACTCAAATCAGACATTCTGTTCCCCGAAGGCGTCTGGCTGCTGACGGTTGACCGCGATTTGAACAAAGATGCGCGGCCACGATTGGCCCAGCTCGCGCTCTTGCTCCAGATGTTTTATTCCAATTCACAATTTGCGTTTGTCGGCCACACCGACACCGTGGATGAACCTGATTATAACCAGTGGCTTTCAGAACAGCGGGCCCTGGAAGTGATGCGGTTTTTCTACATCCAGCGGGCGCAGTTTATGGACTCTGGAGACCCGCTGTATGGCGACTATCAGCAGAAAATTTCAGTTTCGGATCAGTTGCTTGATAACCGGATGTTCCCTGAATGGTTGTCCAGTCGTCGCAAAGGCGGCCTTGGGGCTGACCGCCGCAAACAGGAAGAACGAGCGGTCTTGCTTGATCAATTGCGGGATGTCGTCCGTGGTATGGGCGAAACCCAACTGGCTGTTCCAACTGCTGACAACACAACCGAAGCTCGGAACCGGCGGGTTGAAATCCAGATCACGCTGCCTCCACAATCGGCCTTGCCATACTGCAACAGCCGGTAATCACTCCAGGAGATGGAGGATCGGGGATGGGGGATAGCGTTTAAGGATAATTTGTCTAATTCATCTTTGGGGTTTGGTGGGTTTTGTTTTAAAGTTGCCCGCCAAACCCCAGTTTCATTTTTAAAGCCAGGGTTCACGGAAAGGGACTGAAAGGACTCAAATTCGAAAACCCTGAACCCTGAACCCTGAACCCTGAACCCTGAACCCTGAACCCTGAACCCTGAAAGGACGAAGCTATGATTGCAGGTCATGCGTCGGCGTATCTCATTTCGATAGTGTTGATTTTCCAAATGCTTTTTGGTTTGGGAGGTTCAACTGATCGGAAACCGATTTCCGGGCCAACCGGCGTGGCGGTCATCACCGAAGATACCATTCGAAAACATGTGGTGTATCTGGCTTCGGACGAGTTAAGTGGACGGCTGCCAGGGACACCTGGCGCGGAAAAAGCAGCCCGCTACATTGCCGACAATTTCAAACAGGCAGGGCTCAAACCATCTGGTACCAAAGGGTTTTTCCAGGAATTCCCATTTGTGTCAAAACTCAAACTGGGCAAGAAAAATCAACTGGCGATGACGCTCGCAGGCACAAAATCAGCCGCCAAATTACATCAGGATTTTGTCCCGGTTGGTTTTTCGTCTCCGGGAATGGTCAGCGGAGACGTGGTGTTTGCTGGGTTTGGCATCAGTGCCGCCGAAGATGCAAAGTATGACGACTATGCCGGTCTGGATGTCAAAGGCAAACTGGT
Source organism: uncultured Clostridia bacterium (assembly GCA_964639175.1). Taxonomy (GTDB): domain Bacteria; phylum Acidobacteriota; class Blastocatellia; order Chloracidobacteriales; family Chloracidobacteriaceae; genus JACQXX01. Next base: position 3,015 of record CAZXCE010000555.1, on the reverse strand, counting down.
ACTGGTGCTGCCTTACAGCCCGACTGGTGCCAATCCACACGCCAAATTTGGGGCCTATTCGACGTTGCGCTATAAGGCTGCCACGGCAAAATCCAAAGGTGCCACAGGGATTCTGATCATTGCGGAAGACGAAGATTTCAAAAGTGCACCATCAGCCCGGCTGGTCTATGACGAAAGCTATGGCGATTCGGGGATTCCGGCGGTGGTGGTGAGCCGGGCGTTGGGCAATCAGCTCCTGAAGGCAAAGAATCAGGATGTCGCGGGACTCGAAAAACGTCTGGCCGAATCGCTGACCCCCGAAGCTTTTGCCCTCCCACAGACACAGGTTGTTCTCCAGACCGAAGTCATCAAAGAACGTCAGACCGGTCAAAACGTCGTTGGCTGGCTTGAAGGCAGCGACCCACAATTGAAAAATGAAATCGTGGTGATTGGGGCGCACTATGACCATCTCGGTTTGGGCGGCGCCAATTCGCTGGCGCCGAAAGAAGGCGAAATCCATAACGGTGCGGATGACAATGCCTCAGGAACATCGGGCGTGATCGAACTGGCTCGGGCGTTTGCTTCGGCTCCCGAACGCCCCAAACGCAGCCTGATGTTTATGGCTTTCTCCGCCGAAGAAAAGGGCTTGCTTGGGTCAGCCTACTTTACCGAAAACCCAATAAAGCCGCTCTCACAAGTCGTGGCGATGATCAACATGGATATGGTGGGCCGGTTACGCGACAACAACCTGATGATTCAGGGAATGGGCACCGCTACCGAATGGAAGGGAATTGTCGAGAAGGTCAACCAGACCGCCAGTTTTAACCTGAAATTACAGGATGATGGATTTGGGCCAAGCGACCATTCGTCGTTTTATCGCAAGCAAATTCCGGTGCTGTTCTTCTTTACCGGAAACCACGAAGATTATCACCGTCCATCAGATGATGCCGACAAGATCAACTATGAAGGCGAACGCAACATTCTGAGCTTTGTTTTCCACACGGCGACAGCTATCTCTAACCAGCCCGTCAAGCCGACGTACCAAAAAGCGAAAAGTGATGACCAGGGACGGCGTGGCGGTGGGTTCCGAGTCTATGTTGGTTCGATTCCAGACTATGCGGCTGAAGTCGAAGGTGTGAAACTGTCGGGGGTCCGCGAAGGAAGTCCAGCGGAAAAAGCCGGTATCAAAGCCGGCGATGTGATTGTCAAAATGGCCGGACGGGATGTGAAAAACGTGTATGACTACACGTACGTTTTGCAGGAACTCAAACCCGACCAGGAAGTTGAAGTTGTGGTTCTGCGTGGCACAGAACGAGTGACCCTGAAATTAACTCCAGGAAAACGATAATCCCGAGTCAGTACCACCCGCGTCAGTGGGTGGGAGAAGTCGAACTGCCCCCACCCACTGACCCGGTGGTACTGATCAGATTTCACCACCCACCTGCTCACGCAGGTGGTACTGACCAGATTTAATATGGAAACCGTTGAAACCATTCTCAAGGAACTCGAACAGAAATACCCGAATGCCAAATATGAACTGGACTGGGAGACGCCGCTGCAGTTGCTGGTGGCGACGATTCTGGCGGCTCAATGTACTGACGAGCGGGTCAACCGGGTGACCAAATCGCTGTTTCCAAAATATCCAGATGCCAGAGCCTATGCCGAGGCTGACCTTTCGGAACTGGAAGAAGACGTCAAGCCGACAGGCTTTTATAAAAACAAAGCCAAAACGGTTCAAAACGTCTGTCAGGCACTGGTCAACCGCTTTGATGGCGAAGTCCCAAAAACCATCCAGGAACTCATCACCCTGCCTGGCGTAGCCCGCAAAACCGCCAATGTGGTGCTCAACACCGCTTTTGATATTGCTTCTGGCGTAATTGTTGATACTCACGTGGCACGTGTCACCCAACGGCTTGGATTGACCAAAACCGACAAACCCGAACAAATCGAAGTTGACCTGATGCGACTGGTTCCAAAAGAGAAGTGGACCTTTTGGGGACCGGCAATGGTTTTACACGGACGTTACACCTGTACGGCAAAAAAACCGAAATGCGAAGAGTGTATTTTGGAAAGTGTTTGTCAGAAGGTCGGTGTATAACTTCTCGGGCTAAGGGCCTGGGGCTGAGGGCTAAAACCCTACCTTTCCGAAAAAGAACAAATAGCTAAATTCTATTTCAATCAATGACTTAAAGGAGTCTCTGAATGCGTCTCAATCTTCCTGAATCGTGGCACGCTGCGCTGTCCGATGAATTTGAAAAACCGTATTTCACCAAACTCAAATCATTTCTTGAAACCGAACGGGCCAATCACACTATTTTTCCGCCCGAGGACGATGTTTTCTCAGCTTTTTCATTAACTCCCTATGATGAAGTCCGGGTGTTTTTGCTCGGGCAGGACCCGTACCACGATGACAACCAGGCGCACGGATTGTGTTTTTCGGTCCGGCCTGGGATTAAGCCTCCGCCATCGCTGGTCAATATGTACAAAGAACTGAAAGAAGACCTCGGTCACAGCATTCCCAACCACGGCTATCTCGTTCCCTGGGCCAAACAGGGAATGCTGATGCTCAACGCCGTGCTCACCGTGCGGGCTCATTCGCCCAATTCGCACAAAGATCAAGGTTGGGAACAATTTACTGATGCGGTCATTCGCAAGGTCAATGACAAAAAAGAGCCCGTGGTGTTTGTGCTGTGGGGAGGCTATGCCCAAAAGAAAGCCAAATTGATTGATGCGAGCCGTCACAAAGTGATTCAAACCGCACATCCATCGCCGCTTTCAGCGCGCAACGGCTTTTTCGGCAGCAAACCCTATTCAAAAATTAACGAGTTGCTGCGCGAAGCTGGCCATCCTGAAATCAACTGGAAACTGGAAAACCTTTAGAATGATACCAGTTTGTAGTCAGTAGTTCGTAGTCAGTAGATAAAACCCGGATCGTTGAATTCGTCGAATTCTTGAAAAAAATTGTTCCTAAATGACTTAGATAGAATCAAATACACTTGACAGATAATTCGAAGCCCCAACACTCGACTACTGACT
>CAZXCE010000554.1:0-5971 GCA_964639175.1 uncultured Clostridia bacterium | reverse complement strand
GCTCCCCAAACGAAAACCGGAAGTTGATTTTTAACGCTCCCTTAGTGAACTACTGACTACTGACTACTGACCACTGACCACTGACCACTGACTGATCTTACTTCCATCCCAACCGATTCCAGATGGTCAACTTCTGGCTGTCTGGTAGCTGTTTCAAGGCAGCGTTCACTTTCTCCCGGACGTTCCAATCCGGGTCGTTTTGAAGCAATTTCAGCCGTTCTTTGGCCCGTGGGTCACGCAACCTTCCCAGAGCCTCCGCGACTTCAGCCCGAACATAGCTGTTTTGGTCTGAAAGCTGATCTATCAAAGGTTCAACCGCCCGTTGATCGCCAAGACGCCCCAGGGCTTCGGCGACTTTGCTTCGAACATTGCTCTCAGAAGCGTTGAGGGCTGGCACTAAAATGGAAACTGATTGAATTCCCCCCAGAGTGAAGAGTGCTTCCACCATGCCAGATTGCACCATTGGGTCAGGTTCGCTGGTAAAGGCGTTTGCAAGCACATCAATTTCGGAAACATCCCCAATCGCGGCCAGTGTTCGGGCGGCAGCCAGGCGAATCCCCGAATCCGATTCTGAATTCAGAACCTCAGTGACTGACGGCAGGACCATTCGGTTTCCAAATTGTTCCAGGACCAGTAACAGATAGAATCTGGAGGCCCCAGTTTGTCGGGTGAGAGCCTTTCCCAGAGCCACCACAGCTTTCAACTCACCGGATTGCCCCAACCGGGAAGCAATTTCCCTCACGGTTTCTGGGTCCGAAGTGGTTTCCAGCTTTTTGATCAATGATTCAACATCCAATGGAAGCTCGATTGTGGCCCGCCCTGGGTTTGATTGCTCGGCAAGCCTGTGGGCAATTTGCCGGGTCACGGAGCGCAGTGTTTCCCAGACACCAGTTCCTTTGTAAGCGACGGCTTCAAAGTACGGTTCCCCCTTCCGCCGCAGGCCCGTCACCATTTGTTGGACCGGCATCACTCCAGGTAAATCACGTTTATTGAACTGCAACGCATATGGAATGATGTCAAAGCTATAGCCAAACGACTGCAGATGTTGATCCAATTTGAAAAGATCCTCTTCGTTGGCATCCATCCGTTCCGGCTGGCTATCAGCAACAAAGACAACCCCATCCGCGCCTTTTAAAACCAGCCTCCGGCTGGTGTCATAAAAGACTCACCCAGGTACAGTGTAGAGATGAAATCTGAGGCGATACCCTTGAACAACCAGGGGTTTTGGAAAGACACAGTCAAAGAAAAGTGACCGGTCAGTGTCAGTTGCCACACTCCGTAGCTTTCCCTTGCAGTTGGGTGGAATCGCATCAAACAAAAATTGCAAATTCGTGGTTTTCCCGGCGAGACCAGGACCGACATAGACAATCTTGCAGTTGATTTCACGTCGCGAAGTGTCGAGAAACGTCATGAAAAATGCCTCAAGTGTTCATAGATTGAACAGATGGTCTGTTACTTGAGGTGACTGATTTCCCAGAAATATCGAACAAAATTTTGGACTTGAAGATCTGGAGACATCGGGCTGAAGAAAACGGGCTCAGGGCTCAGGGCTCAGGGCTGAAGATTCGCAAGCTCAGAGCTGAAGAAAACGGGTTCAATACTCTGAGTCCGACGTCTTCAGCCCCAAACCCCAAGCCCTCAGCCCCAAGCCCCTGGTTTTCCCCCTACGTCCGCCAGGACTGATGATATTCGAGCCATTCAAGCGCCGCTGCCGATTCAGCGACTTTCAAAGGCCGCCGGGTGTCGAGCATCACCGCATATTCATCGGTGTGGGTCTTGCCTGGTGCCCAGCTCTTTTCAATTGCCTTTGGATGTGGCCCGTGGTGGATTCCAACCGGGTGGAACGTAATCATTCCCGCTGTGATATTGTCGCGGCTGAAGAAATCGCCGTCGTGGTAAAACAGCACTTCGTCAAAATCAATGTTGCGGTGCCAGAATGGAACACGCATCGCCCCTGGTGTTTCTTCGAGCGGACGCGGCACAAACGAACACACCACAAATCCCTTTCCAACCAGCGTGGTGTGCACACTCGGTGGAAGATGTGCCCGGTGGCTCATAATCGGGCAAAAATCGGCGATGTTGAGCGCCCAGGGAAACAGATCGCCTTTCCATCCGGCGATATCCAGCGGGTGAAATGGATAATACACTGAGGTGTATTCGCCTTCCCGTTTAATGCGGACCTCATATTCGGCCTGGGTGGCCGTCACAGGCGTTGGATCTGGTACACGAATCGCACTGGCATCATAGAGCGAATACTGGCCGATGATACCCCGGCTGGGTTGCTCCAGAGGTGTTCCATTGGTTTCGATCAGGACCAAAAAGCAATCCTGGGCCAGGTCAAACCGATAGGTCACTCCGCGTGGCAGGACCAGATAATCTCCACGGGAAAAAGTCAGCGGGCCGTAATCAGTTTCCAGAATCCCGGCGCCTTTATGCACAAACCAGATTTCATCGCCATCGCCGTTGCGGGCAAAGTGATCCATTGACTGCGTCCAGGTAGCAATCGAAAACGAGACATCGTTGTTGTACAGGAGCGGTGTTATCTGATTGGTACCCGATGCCTCAATCCGATTGGCATCAAACGCCCGTGGTCGGCACGGACCTTCAATCCGGGTCCAACTGGTCGGGGGGTGGTTGTGATAGAGGTGCGAGACCGGGCCGAAAAAGCCTTCACGTCCGTGCTGCTCTTCAAACGTACCTTCAGGAACATTGACGTGCGCCTGTTTGGTTGTCTTTCCTTTGTTGTAGTACATACAAGAAGTGCTCCAAGGGGTAAAACCAGTTATGAATGATGGATTCTGAATTATGAATTATGAAACAGGTAAATAGTTATAATTCAATCAGATAGAGTTTTCATAATTCAGTGGATTCAGCTCATAACGGGTAAGATTTTTTTATTTCTCGACAAAGAGGTGTTGAGCACCTGGAGGTTGGCTCAACGTTTGGGCACCCCCTACTTTGTCTCAATCGTGAATTCCCTTGCAAGCAAAAGCTTTCTTTCTCGGGTTCAGGGTTCAGGGTTCAGGGTTCAGGGTATAAAAAACAAAAGGACGAAAGGGACGAAAAGGACGAAAAGGACGAAAGTTTGAAAACCCTGAACCCTGAACCCTGAACAGTTACAGCCGACGCACCCCGCGCGCCATATAGGTTCGAAAGACAAAATCCTGTGCTTTTTGCGGAATGTGGCACGCTTGACAGTTCTCAAGCTTGCCCTGAGCCTGAACTTTTTTCGCATCACCGTCAATTGCGGCAAATTCCCAATCCCCAGCCTCCGGGTTAAAACCAGCCTGACGTTTGATCATCACCGTCAGAAGTTCCGGCTGGGTGCTTTCGCGGGTCGGGTGTTTTGCTTTCACAATGATTGAACCAACCGGGAATTTAGGTTCCACGGCTTCGGTCAGAGCCTGGCGGCCAATTTCGTTGACATACACGGTGATAAATTTGTCTTCGTGGGGATTGGGGTTTGATTTTGGTTGTGGTACGGGAGCAGCACACAACACAGCGGTTCGATTGGGGACGAAATACGGACCAGGATTGGCTTTTCGCCATCCGGTGTATCCGGCAATTTCATTGAGAATGGAAGCTGATGGCTGGGTCTGCAACACCGCACTGTTTTTTGGGCCGGGAGCGTCAGAAGCGGCTGAATCAGCACAACCAGTCACGCCGAAAAGAATCAAATGAACCAGGGTCAGGGCCAGGATTTGAAGCTGTCGAACTCGAAACGCCATATTCCACCTCAATTGAATGTTCAGGATTTGTCAGATTCAAGCCGATCAAGGCGGTCTTCCACTTTTGAAACCCGTTGTGACGTCCCAATTTGGGCTATCGTCAGAGAACGGGCCAGATTCCGCATTTCCTCGGCAATCGAAATCATTTGATTGATGCCATCCCGCATCTCCCCGATTGCTGCTTTCATTTCTTGACGATCTGCTTCAGCCTGCTCCTGCATTTGGGATTGAACCTCTCGCATTTGGGATTGAGCATCCGCCAGCATCAGCACATCTTTGGTAAGCTGGGCTATCGAAGCATTGGTAGTCGCTTGCGCTTCTTTGAGCAATTGAATATCCACGGCAAACTGAGCCTGTTGTTCAACAATAAATTCCATCTTTTGATTCAACTCTTCGTTTGTCATTTCCGTCCCTCCTTACTCCACCTCAGAATTTGCTTAAATCCCGGCCAAAGATGAAGGTTTTGAACCAGTCAAACAATACCAGCACTTTATTTTTCAAACTGACCAACCGGGTCAAATAGGCCGAACGCCAAAACAGAAACGTCGTCATGCCGCTGCCACGCACCCCGGCCATTGGAATCTCCGCCAGCGCCTGGCTTTCCCCAATGTAGGCCAGCATTCCCAAATTCACAAATTTAAAGGGTTTCGGCTGTTTGTCACGGGCAACTTTATTGAGTGCTTCCGCCAGATATTTCCCCTGCTGCATCGCAAGCTGAGCGGTTTGTGGAAGCTGAATGCCGGTGATCGTCGCACAATCGCCCATGGCATAAATCGTCGGCTCAGCCGCAATCTGCAAGAATTCATTGGTGAAAATTCGACCAGAGCGGTCCTTTTCAAACGGGAGCGACTTGATAAATGATGTTGGCCCATAGCCAGTAGACCAGACGATCAGCCCGGTTGGAATGACTTCGCCGGTTTTGAGTTTGAGAAAATCTGTCCCGACCTGGGCCACCGGGGTTTCAAGCCGGACTTCAATTCCCTGCCGGTTAAAGTGTTTCTTGGTGTAATCGCCAAGCGTGACGTCAAATGAGTTCAACACCGATTTCCCGGCTTCAAAGAGGGTGATTCTGACCTGATTGACCAGTTCGGGGTAGCTTTTCTTGAGATCATCATCCAGCAGGTCGTGGAGTTCCGCCGCAAATTCAACTCCGGTGGGACCACCGCCAACCACAACAAAATGGAGCAGTTTGTCGCGTTCTTTTTTGCTGATGCCGGGAACACTGGCCCGTTCGAGACAGGCCACGATGCGTTCGCGGATGTTACGGGCGTCGGTTAACTCTTTTAAAAACAACGCATGTTCACGCACACCAGGAATATTGAAGGTGTTGTTTTCAGCGCCGACTGAAATGACAAGCTGGTCATACTCGACAGTAAACTCAACCTGATCGTCTACGCTTTTGCAATGAATGATGCGGTTTTTTTCATCAACGCGGGTACAGGCACCCTGAAGAAACTTAACGCCACGGCGGACTTTGCGAATCGGTTCGATAATGCTGCGAAATTCAATTGTTCCAACTGTGGTACTTGGAAGCAGCGGAGTAAACAGAAAATGATTGCGGGGACTGACAATCGTTACCTCATAGGCTCGAAGATTGATCTTTTTGACCAGACTCACGGCGGCAAAGCCAGTCCCTAAAATAACCAGACGTTTTTTTGAAGACACTGTGTGGAAACTCCTTTTCACTTCTCGGTGTCAGGCAGGTTAGGGTTCAGGGTTCAGGGTTCAGGGTTTTTGAAGCAATTCTTTTCGTCTTTTTTGGCCCTTTGGCCTTTTTCTGATTATCTTTTCTTCCCCAACCCCTGAACCCTGAACCCTGTCTTTTCAGGACCATCCCTTTCCACCTGATGCACATATACTCAGAATCAAAGCTATGATTCCAAGAACGAAAAGAATACCACAAATCGCTGGAACTGCGATGCTTCCCACGACAATCCCAAAGTGGAAAAACCCTTCTTTTTGCTGTATCAGACCATATACAATCGCCCCGCCCAGTGCGAGGAAAATGATAATACCCAGGATGATGGTGAAATAGGGTCCAAGCACTGGAAAGGCGATCAAAGCCCCCAGTCCGGCACCGCCTAACAAAAAGAAAAACAGCGTAAAGAGCCCGCATCCAAGCAAGAACTCTTTGCCACTCGATGCACCTGCTTTTGGTTGGGTGGAGTGATTGAATTGATTCATAGGACAGGGTTCAGGGTTCAGGGTTCAGGGTTCAGGGTTCAGGGTTCAGGGTTCAGGGT
>CAZXCE010000553.1:0-5977 GCA_964639175.1 uncultured Clostridia bacterium | reverse complement strand
ATGCCTGCCCTCCAAATGAAAACGGGAAGATAATTTTTAACGCTCCCTAAGGGCTCGGGGCGGAAGAAATCGGGTGGAAGTACCTCACTTTCTTCAGCCCCCAACCCTCAGCCCTCAGCCCTTAGCCCCAAGCCCCAAGCCCTTAGCTCTTAGCCCACTGCCTTCCGCCCTGCATTTTAAGACTTTTTCAGGAAACCGGCGTCCAATGCCCCATAAATGTGTACAATCTGACACCGGTTGAGGAGCTAGCCCTATGTCCCCCCTTCGAAAAACACAGCGGAACGATTATTCCACCACATCGAATCGGAAAAAGAATATCAGAAGTAAGCTCTTTTTTTTATTACAAATAGGTATTGTATTACTCCTTGGTTCGATCCTTCCTTTATCAACCAATTTTCTTCCCGTTTCAAATGCACAGTCAGGAAATACACTCGATAAGGTGCTTTCCTGTGGAAAACCTGGTGAGGCTGGCGGCATCGCTCCTGGAGCTGATCTCTATCGGATTAACCTCGACCTGACAAAATTCCCAGGTGCCATATGTAATGACGGTACTGGCGGGATTTTTTATGTTCGGAGATATTCCAACACCGATAACCGCAACAAATGGGTCATTTATCTACAAGGCGGCGGTGATTGTGGCTCCGGGCAGGCCTGTGCCCAGCGCTGGTGCAGCATTGAGACCAATTTTGGCGCCAACAAAATGAGTTCTTCGTTTGCACCCGACAAGGGCATTCGTGGGAATGGACTGCTCAGCCCGGATTCATCACTGAACAACTTCGCCACCTGGAATCAGGTGTTTGTCTATTATTGCAGCTCAGATCAATGGTCCGGGACGGCAGCAAATGTTCAGCTCTCGGCAACTGGGGTCAATGGGCAGTCTTTTCAGTACACGATTCATTTTAAAGGGGCTGAAATCTTTGACGCTGTGGTTTCAATGCTCCGGCGGGAAAACAAAGCCAAAGTGAAATATCGCGATCAAGCCGGGAAAAAACTCGTCCTGCCAGATCTGGATGATGCCACGACGGTTGTATTTGCGGGTGCTTCGGCAGGGTCAGGCGGAGTTCGGAACAATACTGACCGGCTGCAGTCGCTCTTGCGGCAAAACAACACCAACTGCACGGGTTCTCAATGTCCGCTCCAGTATTTCGCCGTGATTGACTCCGGGTTTCCACCTGATATGTCTGGACTGGATTTCTCACAGTCTGTTCCGTGTGAAAAAGCCTCGTTGTGTAGTTATGAAGCATTCATCCAGTATCAATGGAATGTTGTGCAACGTGGAACCTGGGGCGCTCGCCCTGATCAGTCGTGCCTTGAGTTTCACCAAAAAGACGGGACTGAATTTGAATGCGCCAACCTGGTTCACGTCATGCAAAATCATTTGACCTCGCCTTACTTTACTCGACAAGATACCCAGGACCAGCTTTTGCTCGGGAATAATGTGGAAGCTGGCTTAACAACACCGCAGTCCTTTGGTGATCTGGTTCACGACCAACTCACCAATCTGGTCAATCTTGATTCGTTTGCTGAAGAAGGAAGCATTCGAAGCGGCGGGGCCAAATTAATCACTCCTGGAGTTTTCGGCGCCCAATGCACCGACCATGAAACCCTGACGAACAACCAGGATTTCTTCGAGGTTAAGGTTTTGCACAATGGCCAGTTGTATAGCGCCCACGATGTCCTGACAAACTGGCTGCGAGGACAGCAACCGTCAGTGGTGATTCGTCCGTTTACAACCCCTGGTGTCGCACCTGAATGTCCGTCAGAAACAAAATAATACGATTCGGGCTGAGGCTTTTTGGAAGGGATGAGGGATGAAAAAATCACCCTGTCACCTTGTCACTCTGTCACCTTGCCGCCGTCTCATCCGGGCCGGGTAATTTGATTGAATCCACCACGGTTTCGGCATTGCCGGGATTGGCTGCAACGGTTTCGGCATCCGAAAATCCCTCTGGTCTCTGGGCCGGGAGCCGTGGCTGGGTGGCAGCTACGGTTGGGCTCTCGCCGGAAACCTCTGAATTCAATGGTCTGGTTTGAGATTGTCCCCCCATTACTTCCGTTGGAACGTTTGAGAACTGCTCAATGGTCGGCATTCCGGTTTTGGTGGTTGGGGACGTCTTATGGAATCCGCGCCCTCCGCTCCTGGTCAGTTGGCTGAGGTCCAGCCCAAAGGCTTTGACAAATTCGGTCGCCAGTTCACTGGCGGTAATTCGGATTCCAGGATCTTTGGTTAATGCCTTTAAAACAACGACTTCAACGGCTTCGGGAAGGTCTGAAACAAACTCACGCATGGGCGGTGGCGGGTGATTAATATGGGCTAAAACCATATCCATCAGATTGCCGGAACTCATAAACGGAGGCCGCCCGCACAACATTTGATACAGCAGCACCCCAACACTGTACACATCTGATTTCCCGTCATAAGGCCGCCCGGTCAGGCGTTCGGGGGCCATATAGGTCGGGGTGCCAATGATGCCGCCGGCTTCAGTCAAGGTTTGCAGATCGCTGTCTTTGTTTTTCCCAATCAGTTTGGCAATTCCAAAGTCAACCACTTTGACGATTTCACCATCTGGGCCATGGTGCAAGAAGATGTTATCCGGCTTGATATCACGGTGGATGATTCCAGCCGCATGCGCCACCACCAGCACATCACACACGGGGACAATAATTTGGGCGCATCGAAGCAATGAAAGCTGGCCTGATGTCTGTAACTCTCTGGTCAGGGAATGGCCGGTTAATAATTCCATGACCAGATAGGCAATCCCATTTTCTGAAATCCCGGAATCAAGCACCGAAACCGCATTTGGATGGTTGATGCGACAGGCTGAGACGCCTTCCAATCGAAACCGTTCGAGGCTTTCGGCGGAGGCATTTCCGGCCAACGGTTGAAAGACTTTGACGGCAATCGGTTTTTGAAGTCCCAGATGGGTACCGCGATAGACCGCCCCAAACCCTCCCGCGCCGATTTTATCTTCCAGCCGGTATTTGTTGTCGAGCACCGTGCCGGGCAGGGCTTCCTGAAGGGCGGAAAAGATCCGATTGGCTCGCCGATGTGATTCGATCAACTCTTCCTTGGAGCGAATCAACTCTTCATTTTTTTGTTTCAAATCACCAATAAACCGATCCAGCTCTTTGTTTTTGGCTTCGATTTCACGTTTTGAGCTTTCAACCTCAGTCAAGGCCTTTGAAATGGCTTCGTTTTTGGAATCGAGTTCCTGGTTTTTTTCCTCAAGCTGGGCCGTACGTTTGGCGACTTCACGCTCAAGCTGTTCGGTTCGAAGCCGCAACTGACGAACCCGCAGCCGGACCCCGGTATACCCAAATCCAGCCAGACCAACGACATACAACCCAACGGCCCACCACGTTTGCCAGATCGGAGGCTTTACCCGAAACGCAATACTGACCGGACCACTCACATTCCCTTGATGGTCTTTTCCCCAAACCTGAAAGGTGTACTCACCCGGAGGCAAGGTCGGATACTCACGGGTGTATTTGGTTGTCCAGGCCGTCGGCTCGGCTTCGAGACCAATCAGTTGGGTCTGGTAGGTACAGTCGGCTTCACGGAAAAAACTCAACAGGGCGAATTCAAAGAACACTGAATTTTCAATGTACCGAAGTTCCATCCCTGGCGTGAGTAGACTGGCTCGGTCCATTTTCCCATCACGGAGGAATTTCGCCTGCTCAAGAAACAATGGATCTTTCAGGTTGGTTGAAACCTCCATCATCGGATTCAAGGCCGCCAACCCATCCACCGTTCCGACCCAGAGCCGCCCTTTCTGGTCAAAGCTGGCTGCGTTCTGATTGGAATCATTACTCGGAAGCCCATCATCGGTGGTAAATGAAGTGATGTCAAAATCTGCCGGTTTGAACGCCGTTGAGGAACGTGGCTTGAGTCGGATCACCCCCCGATTGGTACACAGGTACACCTGGGAATCGGTATCAACCAGCACCTGATTGATATTGTTGTTTGGCAGTTTTGGCTCTGAGGCTTCATTGAGTATCTGCCAGACACTTTGCTCCTGCCCCCACTCACGCCACGCCAGCCCGTTGTTGGTACCGACCCACAAAATTTTTCGCCCATCGGATCTTTTGGTAACCACCAGACTCTGGACAATTCCGTCGGGAAAGCCTGTCCCTTTTGGCAAGAGGACCCAGGCATTATTTTCCAGGATGGCGATTTCAGAACCAACCCCGGCCAGAACTACGACTTTCCCATCTGGCGTTTCGGTTTGGGTAAAACAGGTGACAATGGTTTTGGGGAGTGATTCAACCGGTGAAATCACTTTTCCCCGGAGCGAGGCCATCCCCTGCTGGGTTCCAATCCAAAGAGTTGGTTCACCGGCTGGGTCGCTGGTTTGAAAGAAACTCAAAACAGATGGATGTGGCAGGCCCTCCCTGGTTCCAAATGAGATCACCTGACCGTTTTCAATCCGATTCATGCCGTTTGCGGTTCCAACCCAGATCACCTTTGAGCCGAATTTATTTGGAGCTGCATACAGCATCAGCACCCGATCATCAGCCAGTCCATTTTCAGTCGTGATCCGGGACCACCCCTGACGATCCAGGCGGCCAATTCCGTTGCCAAAAGTCCCGGCCCAGAGGACAGACCCCTGGCTGTTTTCGGTTGCCAGTACCGTGTAGACATTCGAATTCGGGAGTCCATTCCGGACATCAATATATCGCCATTTGCCAAAGTCAAAGCGGGTTAACCCAGCGCCGTTCAAGCCAATCCAAAGCGCCTGATTTGGTTCACGCGGATTGACTTTGAGACATAGCACCGCATTGCTTGGAAGGCCAATCTGCTCATTTCTGAGTCGCCAGACGCCATCGCTGAAGCGGGCCAGGCCTCCACCATTGGTTCCAGCCCAGAGAATCTGGGTTCCATCTTTTTCAGTGGTTGTAATCAGTGCCGTGACATCAAGGTTTGGAAGTCCTTCCTTTAACCCAAAGACGGTCCAGGTGCCATCTGCGGCCAACCGGCAGACCCCAGCATTGGTGCCAACCCAAACCACTGACTGGCCAGTTTCATCCTGGGTTTCTAAAATTGCGGTCACCGTGCTTAAAGGCGGGGAAAGTGGAAAATTTGGAACTGGCTTCCAGGTCTGGCCGTCGAAAGAGGCCAGTCCGCTGGTTGTCCCAGCCCAGAGCGTTGGCTTCCCGGTCAGGAATTTGACTTCCGCCAGACTGGTTACGGTTTCAGACGGAAGCCCGGTATTGGGTTTGAGCACAGTCCACCGCTCGCCTTGAAAAAAGGCACACCCCTGAGCGGTGCCAACCCAAATCGTTGCGGCTCCGGATTCTGATTTTGTCTCAATCAGGGAATTGATGGTTTGGGTTGGCAAGCCCAGTTCGGTTGTAAACACCTTCCATTCGCCATTTTTCAACCGTGAAAGCCCGGCATTGGCCGAACCAAACCACATGCTACCATCCGAAGCCGCCAGCATTGCCTTGATATGATTGGATTTTGTTTGGGTCGGCAGGTGAATTGCCGTCCAGGAGTGCCCGTTATAGCGCGCCGCGCCATCAGCGGTCCCAACCCATAAATATCCCTGTTGATCAAACTCAATACAATTGATTTGGGTCTGGTACAGTCCGTTTTTGTGATTAAACACTCGAAAAGCAATCTGGCACTGATCAAACGGGTCAAAGGTGGTCGCAACCTGGGATTTGACCCGAGACCGATTGAATGTCTGGGCCAGCCCGCTGGTTTCAGGCACGAACACCAGCCAGCCAAGACACACCAGGAGAAGGAGAGTCACAATATGCTTCATGGGCAGGAGCTCTTTTGGAATGAAGAATTAAGAATGAAGAATTGAGAATGAAGAAAATTCTTGGTTCTTGGAAGGTATTGATTTCTAACCACTAACCACTATTTGGTTCCTGGTTTTTTGAAAGTATTGGCTCCTCAGCAGTAAGGACCAGGTACATTCTTCATTCTTCATTCTCAATTCTTCATTCTTCAGTGTCTTTGCGTTTCACC
>CAZXCE010000552.1:0-5991 GCA_964639175.1 uncultured Clostridia bacterium | reverse complement strand
ACCCGGAACCCGGAACCCGGAACCCGGAACCCGGAACCCGGAACCCGGAACCCTGCTTTGGAATCTCACATCACCACAACCTGGACTTCAATCGGCTTGATCGTCACATCCTGGCCTCTGGCTGAGATTTCAACCCGATAGGTTCCAGGCTGGGTCTCACGTCGGGTACCGACCATGAGCGTCGCTGAAGATTCCAGGTTCACTTGCTGTGGATTGATTTGAGCATTCAGCCCGGCAGATGGGCCTTCGAGCACGCGGGCAAAAAGATCAATCTGACCTCGATAATTATTTCGCTGGACATTGATAATAGCCGTCCCAGATCCATCACGGTTCAGCGTCAGCGTTTGTGGATTGGCCAGCAACACCACCGTTCCACCCTGGGCAGGCCCTGTTTCAACCGTCAATCGAATCGGAATCATTGCCGGAGACACACCTGAGGCGGTTCCAACCACGTCGAACTTGTATTCTCCAGGTGAGGTTTCGCGGGCAACGGAGATTTCCAGGATGGTTTCGTCTCCAGAGACCGGGTTTTGGGAAAAGACGGCACGAGCGCCGGGCGGTAAGCCATTTACCGTCAGGTTGACCGGCCCCGTCACCTCGCTTTTCTCGACTTTGATGGTATACACCGCCCGCTGGTCAGGTTTTACCAGTCGTGCATCTGGAAAGGCGGCCAGATTGATAAATGGCACCGAATCACCCGTCACGGTGAGCATGGTTTCAGCCCGTCCAGCTCGATTGTAGACAATCACCGGGACTGATCCATTTGATCGCTGCGGTGGGACTTTAAATGTCAGACGCTCAGGGCTGATGATGTTGACTTCGGTAAATGGCTGGCCGCCAACCCGAACCTGAGTGTCACGCAGGAAATTGGCACCAGTCACCGTAATCACGCGCTCTTCACCTACCGCAACTTCGCCTGGAGAAAGTGAGGTCACTCGCGGAGGCGCTGAACCAACCCGAACCAGCATTCCCGTGCCTGCGTCTACGGCATAGACAGTGTCATCTGTAACCGAAACCGCCACGGCATTGACGAATGTTCCCGGTGGTGCCAGGTTGTTGACCAGTGGTTCACCGGTAATCCGGTTGATAATCACCAGTTTGACGGTGCCTTCATCAATCACGTACAAATTTCCGCTCACATCTGCTGCAATCGCTTCCGGCAAAACCAGTCTTCCTTTCTCTTCCGGAGGCGGAGGCGGTTGTTGCTGTTTGGTCACGTTTTTCGACGACGACGAAGTAATTGATTTGACCGCACCACCAGGCAATGCCACCTGACGGACCAGGTTGCTATTTTCAGTAAGGCTCAAAATTTGATCTTCGATTGTCAGCCGCTGTGGCGAATTAAACCGGGCGGCGGCGCCTTCCCCATCGGTCGTGCCAGACTCTCCGATGCTTCCGGCGAGGACACTCAACGTCGGCGCATCACCAGCGAAAGTGATCTGCCAGATGACATGGTTGACGGCATCTGAAATGTAGAGATCCCCATTGGAATCAACTTCGACATCACGCGGCCCCCAGTTGGTCACCGTGGGAAACGAAGCAATCACATCGGCTAAGGTCACCACAGTTGAAGTTTGCCCGGAGGTCAGGTCAATTTTGCGCACCGACTGGTTGTTGATGTCAGCAATGTAGGCACTATCACCAACAGTCAACCCAAGCGGTCCGTTAAAGGCAACCTGATTTAAAGCACCATCGGTGTTTCCCGGTGAACCCGACTGGCCGGCATAGTTGGTCAATCCCTGTCCGAATAAACCGGTCCGGATCAAATGTTTATCAAAGTCTGTGGCGTAGTTTCTTCCATTCAGAATCGCAAGGTCTGCTTTGCCAAAGATTCCGGCTGGTTCGGTGGTGATTTCATTGATGGTAAATGAAACCTGAGTTGTGACCGTCCCCGATGAAATCTCAATCACGACCGAACCAGGGCTAATGCCGGTGATGACTCCCGCAGCGTTGATCGAAGCCACGTCTGGACTCAGGCTTTTGAACAAAACGGCTGCGTCAGGAATCACAACTCCATCTTCATCAAGCACCTGCACCACCAGGGCAGCGGTATTTGAAGTGATGGCATTGGGCGTGTTCAGCACAAATGACGTCGGCGAAGTAATCACAATCGAAGCCGGCTCACTTGTATTGGTCTGGCTGCCAGTGCCAACGATAAAATCCAGACTATTTGAGCTTTGCCCACTACTGGAAGTGACCGTCACTTTGTAAGTCACATCGGTTTGAAACAAACTCGCTGCTGCATTTTTGATCGCAATTTTGGTGGCGGATTTGATTTTGGCACTGACCACCGTGTCATTAAATTTCACCACGTCACCTGATTGAAACCCGGTGCCCTTGATGACAATTTTAGTTGGGGCAGTGCCCTTTGCAGTTTGCGTTGGTGAAATTGATGAAATGGTTGGAGCTGATTGGGCCCTGACAGTAGCCACCAGTGCTCGATTTCGTTTTAATAACAGTGCAGTGTGTGAATGAGTTGGTATCCAAATAGTTGTTAAAACAATGAGATAGGCAAAAAGCAAGCTGAAAATAATTCGACGCATAATAGAAAACCTGAATCTTTTCTAGGCTTAAAATGAGGGATCTGAGCTCAATATTGAAGTTGGAATGGCAGTAAGACGCGCGCTTTATTCTGAAGTCTGAATTATCAAAAGGAAACCAGAAAAATTCAATGGAATTCCGGATTCCGGGTTCCGGGTTTTTGAAATCGGGCGCAGTTCAAAGCAACAGCGCCCTTCCATGTTCGTTCTTTATGTCCGGCTGGTCTTTTTTGGAACCGGCCCTCTCTCAAATCAACCGCAGTTTGCGAAAGAGCCGACCATCCACCGCAGGGTGGATGGCCAGCGCCGTCATTTCGCCGTCTAAATCGGCCTCGCGGAAGTGTTCGCACACAATCCCGTAAGCCCGAACGGTTTCTTCCCAGCGTCGGAGCGACACTTCGTTTTTGACACCGAGCAGAACCAGCGTGCGGTGATCTTCAACCCAGGAAAAGACCTACGGATCGCGCCCGTGCCGACTGACAAATGTCGCCACGGCATGACACGCCTGGACAGCAACCTGTGACGGCGACAGGTCGCGGCGGACCAGCACATACAGTTTTAAATTGGGCTTATGATCCACGGCGGCCCTCCTCTGCAAGGCGCTGCATCCAGGCTTCGACTTCGGCAAACCGTTCGGGAGCGCGTTCGAGTCGGTTTTTCAGTTTGCGCAACAACCGATGAGCTTTGATCGCAATCTGGCGCGGATGCTGGGTTTTGCGAACGTGATGACGTAACTGGCCGCTTCGAACAGCTTGAAAAAACGCATCTCGCTCCAAAACATCACCATTCCCGATTTTCAGCAGATGGCGAGCCGTGAGCAGCACCGAAACCCAGCGTTTGGCAATCTGGTATTCGGCCCAGTGTGGATTTTTGGGGGTCAGGTGACCAGTTTTCCGGATATAAGTCACCTGTTTGCGCATCCACAACCCGGCCTGGCCTGGATCTTTAGGGAGTTTGATGCGAAAAGTTTTTTCATCAGGTGGCGAGACATAAGCCAGGATTGTTACTTCCTCTTCGACCAAATTGGCAAACTTGATTTCGTGAATCCGCACCGCCTGCTGTTTAATCGCAAATTGAATGATATTGACTAAAGTAACCATTGTCGTTTCCTTTCGTGAAACTTCTGAAAAAGAATAAGTTAGCCTCAAGCAAAGGCCAGGAAAATCACGACAATGACACATCACGGTGGACGAGCTTGCTACAACATGGCAAACCTCCTCTTGGATTGAAAAATTGGGAATGAAAAACCAGGGCTGAAGAAACCGGGTTGAAGACGTTGGGCTCAGAGTATTAAACCCGTTTTCTTCCGTCCCGAGCTTGCGAGTCTTCAGCCCCAGGCCCCAGGCCCAGGTTTTTTCAGCCCTAAATTTGTGAGATGGGAAATCGAGAACCGCGAGAATCTGACGGAGTCGTGGCAGACACACACACTGCTCGCCCAGTTGAAGGAAGCCGCATTGCAGAAAAACCACGGCCAGGGGTCGAGCATCGAGGAAATGCAGGAACAGTGATGGGTGAGTAAAGTCCTACGTGAAGCGCATGTGTGTTTTGGTAACTCCTTGTTCTGTCAGAACGCGCCCTATGGGATTCGAACCCACAACACAGTGTTTTAGAGACACCTGCTCGGCCATTGAGCTTAGGGCGCTGATTGTGAGGTGGAACGAACTGGACAATAGCGAAAATTTTCGGATTTGACAAAAAGTTTTTTGAGAGGCCGTATCTTTTTTGACCTTCCGGGTAATAAGCGAATGTCACGCCATTTCCGATTTGCCACCGATGATGTGACGTGCTCTCTCATTTCACGCTTTCCTTGATCGTGTGGCAAATCGGCAATGGACGGTACACCGAAATCAAGAATGAAGAAAAGTACGGCTGGCCAGCAATCAATCGTCAATAGATCGCCAGGCTTATTTATATAATTTACCCAAGGTCTGATTTCAAATCAGAGACCAGTATCTCGCACTTAAATCAGTCACTTAAATCCTTTTACAAACCTGGAATCCGGAAGTACGGAATCCGGACCAGCATACGTCCGCCAACTGCGCGAAGGAGAATTCCACATGCCACTCAATCACTTTGTTGAAACTCATCAAGATTCCTGGTTTGACCGTTTAAAAGAATCCATCAAAAGCGTTGCAACTGGTGCTTTTATGTTTGTTATTGCTTTCCCGATTTTATTCTTTAACGAACATCATGCCGTCAAAACCTCTCAGGGACTGTCAGAGGGCGCCGGCTCGGTGGTGAAAGCGTCGGCTGATCAGGTAAGCCCGGCCAATGACGGGAAACTGGTTCACGTGACCGGACAGGTCAAAGTCGAACCACCGCCAACCGATGTGGACTTTGGCGTCTCGGCCCCGGCAGTCAAACTCCGCCGGGTGGTCGAAATGTATCAATGGAAGGAATATCAGAAATCCGAAAAATCAAAGAACACCGGCGGAAGTTCAACGACAACCACCACCTATGATTACAAACAGGAATGGTCAAGCGATGTGATTAAGTCTAAAGACTTTCGCATTCCTTCCGGTCACGTCAACCCTGAGAAAATGCCATTTGAAAGCGAAACCATCAAAGCTGAATCGGTTACAGTCGGAGCCTTCCAACTCTCACCTGAACTGGCCGACAAAATGGACAAATTCGAGGCTCTCCCGGCCAATGAAACCGTGCTCAGCCAGATGCCAGCGGCACTTCGTCAGTATGCCAGGGTATCAAACGGAGCCGTCTACTATGGGAAAAACCCCAACTCGCCTCAAATCGGAGACATGCGCATTTCATTTGAAATCATCAAACCCGCCGTTGTGAGCATCGTCGCCAAACAAAGTCAGGGAAAACTCCAGGTCTTTCAGACTAGCGCCGGGAGTGATATTGCCCTGCTTCAGGTTGGAACTGTCACACCGGAAGCGATGTTTCAGAGCGCGATGTCAAGTAGTGCAGCGGCGACCTGGGGGCTGCGATTGTTTGGCTGGTTGCTGATGTTTGGTGGAATTATGCTGGTGGTCAAGCCGCTGGTCACAATCGCTGATGTAATTCCTTTTCTTGGATCAATTCTGGAATTTGGCCTCAGTATTTTTGCAGGTGTGATTTCAGCCACACTCTCAATGTTCACCATCGCACTGGGATGGCTGTTTTTCCGACCAATGATTGGCATTGCGTTGTTGTTTGTAACAGGGCTGCTGGCAGGTGGAGCAGTGTTTATGATGCTTCGCAATCGCTCGGCTCGTCCAACATATCCACAGCAACCACAGTCGGTGCAATATTAAAACCAGTCAGTAGTTGATGAGTCAGTAGTCAGTCGTCAGTAGATAAAACCCGGATCGTTGAACCCGTGGAATTCTTGAAAAGAATTGTGCATAACTGACTCAATATAGAACCAAACAGGCTTGACAAGATTTCTCGATTTCTAACACTTGACTACTGACTACTGACTACTGACTACTGACTACTGACTACTGACTAC
>CAZXCE010000551.1:0-5993 GCA_964639175.1 uncultured Clostridia bacterium | reverse complement strand
CGGAACCCGGAACCCGGAACCCGGAACCCGGAACCCGGAACCCGGAACCCTAATTCTTCTTCCCTGGGTTCTTTTGAACCTGCGTGTTTGGCGGCGGCTGATTTGACGGTGGAGTCGTCACCGGGCTGGATTTCATCACCACGGGGAAAACCTCCTGAGCCGTGACATTGCTGGTTGGCGGCACAAACCAGGCTGTTTCTCCCGCCTGGCTCATGTAGTCATACAAAATGTCCATATTTGGTGGGACACTGCCGCCATTGTTGAGCTTATAGAGCCGGACATATTCTTTGATGTAGGTAACGGCTTCCGGAAACTTCGTTGGGTCACTGGTATCAAGCAAACTCAACGCCTGTTGCAGGCGAATCCCAGGCATTGACCCACGTGTTTCGTCCAGCTTGAGCGCCGTGGCAAATTCACGGCGAGCGCGTTCTCGTTCCTCTGGTGTGCGACTGGTTAATTTCAGTACCCGTCCCAGGTAATAGTGCGCTTTGGCATCGTCAGACCGGATCCGCAACGACCATTCAAGGTTCTTGCGAGTCATATCAAACATGTCGTAGTAGAAGGCCACTACACCGTTATCTCGTTTCAATTCAGCCATTAACACTTCAAATTCCGAATGGCTGCCGATCAATTTTCCCTGGCTGGAAAGTTGTCGGATCGTGTTTTCGTTTTCCTTGAGCAGTAGTTTGACGCCTTCATTGCGCTCATAGACGTGTTGGAGCGACGACATAAACCCAAGCCCGACTCGTTGGTCAGCCAGCACGGCGTTGTATAAATTGAGGAAGAGTTTTGGGACTTCCTGCACGTCAAAGCCATTGGCCAGACAGTTCTGGAAGGCGAACCGGTCAGCGTCGTCTTCGTCAGCAATGTTCCATTCGGTAATTTTCACATCTCGAATGGCCAGGTCCCCGATCAAATGGCCCAATCCGTAGCCCAGCGAGGCCCCTTGATAAGCGCCTTGCAGCCCATCTGATTTTGCACCCAGCGCGATTCCAC
This sequence comes from uncultured Clostridia bacterium, assembly GCA_964639175.1. GTDB lineage: Bacteria > Acidobacteriota > Blastocatellia > Chloracidobacteriales > Chloracidobacteriaceae > JACQXX01. The sequence continues at coordinate 4,997 of CAZXCE010000551.1, read as the reverse complement.
CCAGTGCCATCAAAGCCCCAATTCGCTGCCGTTTCTTTTCCTTATCTTCATTTTTTTCGGCCAGGGCAATCGGCAGCATGGACTGATAAAACCAGTGATCCATTTCAACGTGGGCAATTTCGTGGCTCAAGATGTAGGCCAGTTGGGCTTCGTTATCAAGCATCCCGAGCAATCCGGTTGAAAGATAAATCGTCCCGGTTGAAAGCGAGTCAGCTCGTGGGAGTGGATCTTGTAAAATCTTAAAGGCATAGAGCTTTCTTGAATTTTGTGGCACTAACCGATGGCCAATCCGGCTGACATAGTCTTGCAGCATCGGATTATCATATAAGGCATCCATTCCACCCGATGAAGCCTCAGCGCCACTGGAGCGGGCGGCAAAGTTGCCTCCCTCACCTTCCAGGTCGCCCATCACGCGAAGTGGGGCACGGGTATTGACCCGAAACGCCTGGAGTTGATGGGTACGCCGCATGTCGTTATAGGCCCGCACCACATCAGATTTAAAATCCATGTCCGCATCTTCTTTGCCCTGGAGTTTTTTGAGGCCATAGTCCTTTAACTCCAGAACTTCCTTGATGTCTTTGCTGTACTCACGAAGTTTCTTTTGCTCCTTTTTGGTTTTGTCGTCTTGTGGATACGGCGCTGAAGTTGCCTTGATCTCCAATGACAGCACGATCAAACCGGCAGCCAGGAGCAGAATCAACAACTCAATAATGCCACGCAGCAACAGCGTTTCTTTGTATCCAGGTTCTTCAAAGCGATGAGGAAGATGTGTGTGTCCCATAATGAGCCCTCCTTTCCCCCTCATTTGGAATGAAGAATGAGTTTTTAATCAGTAGTCAGTAGTCAGTAGACAAACCCAAAACCTAAAAAAATTATGATTCCTTAAAAATAATCCCTGTAACCTGATCCATTAGAGCAATATATGGTTAATACAAAATTTAACTACTGACTACTGACTACTGACTACTGACTACTGACTACTGACTCATTCTTCATTCAAGACTGCCCAGTTGTTCTGGATCCCACTGACTGATGGAATTTGTTCCCACCCAGGGGCCAGCCGACCTGAAGAGATGTTGACGTAACCATCGGGCAGTTTCCGGGTTGCGTCGGAGTGATCCATGGTCATCCCAGTTCCACGGACCTGAATAAAGCCGATACCACGACCCACGCACCAAACCACCAGCCATCGGCCATTCACGGCTATGGTCAAAGTATTCCAACGTGGTCGTGCCAAGTTTGATTCCCAGGGCTGAGTCAATGCCGACCATGCCGTCATTATCTATTTCGCCATCGGCAGCCCGGGTTGAGAAACTGTTGTCAGCACCTGGACGACTGGCCGTCGCAGGTACAAAAGTCGGAATCAAATCAAACAGCCCTCGTGTTTCACGCCGCCACGGAACTTTGAGGTAATAGAGCGGAAAAAGCTCTGGCTGATCGCGAGGTTCAGAGAGTTCGCCAGGTGGCAAAAGCGTCAAAAAGGCCCGTCGAACCCAGTCCAGATCGCGTGACGCTGGTGGCACACTGCCCCAGTGATTTGGCGTCCCAGGCGTGGCATGCAGGGCATAATCCAACGACATCAGGCCAATGGTTTCATACAATGTTTTGTTGTCTTGCCCACCGACTTCGCCGGCCAGCGTGACCGGATCGCGGTTTGGATCATCAAAAAATGTGCGGCCTGGACTTCGACTTCCCAAACAATACATCGGAATCAAACTTTCATCGGTTCGGCACGCCGCTTCTGGTGCCAGAGCACCGATGTTTTGATTGGCCCAAAAGTCAGTTCGCAACTGCCGGGTCGAGTCTGAGTCGGCTCCCAACCAACCAATCACGTGTTCACGCGGGGAATTCATCCCGGCCAGAATATAAAATTCGCGGAGCGGTGAAGGGTTTTGACCAAGGAATTGTGCAATTTGCGTGAACTTATCAGCCAGTGGCGATCCTTCGTGCGGTGTGCCCATAGTCACGGCAAACATTGTTCGATCCCGGAGAAAATCGGCCTGGGTTCGTTCTGCCGCAGTCAATCGGATGTTGTTGAACGCTTCAATCGGGTTACTCAGCACATACCGAATCACATTACCGCCCATACTATGGCCAACCCAGATAATTTGCGGCTGAACGCCACTGACCTGAGTCAGGCGCGCATAGTGCGCATAAACCTGGCGGATGATGGTCCGTCCTTGACTCGCCAGGGTTTCAGAACCATCGCGATACGTCAGCAACACGCTCATTTCAGGCAAGCGACGCGTGGTATTGAACGCTTTCAGGGCCGAATCTGCCATCACAACATGATCGAGCGGCTCAGATTCACGCAATACCGCACCTGTCCAGGCTTCAGAGTTGAGTCGAACACCCGACAGCGTACCCAAATCCGAAGTCGCACCAATCAGATTTTGAACAAACGTATATTCCCAATAATCGCGGGCGTGCTGGAGCGTGCCAATGTGTTTTTCTGGATGATAGCGAGGAGCATCGGTCGCACCGTGAACCAGAATAATCAGTCTGGGCCGCCCCGATTCAAAGTATTCAGAGGTTGGTTTTTGAGCCTGGGTTCCCGTATCAATAAAAAGTAGGGACAGAAGCAACGCAACCAAATAGCGTGTGGTTTTCATACACCCCTCCCGCAGTCAAAAGATGAAATCACGCGACACCGGAGGCGGAATTTGAGCCAAAAGCAATCTGCAAGAAGTTATGTGCAAAGCCCGTACCACGATTTTCTTCCGACCTGGCCGGGAGTAACACTTCTTCACCAGTGGAAAAATCAATCGGCGGTGCGCAAGATTCCCCAGCCTTGGGGCTGAAGGCTCAAAGCTCAAGGCTTGAGTTTAGGGGTTTTAAGATTCAATTTTTGCCCTTTTCGTCTTTTATAGGTCTCTAGCTTTCCCCGAACCCGACCTTCCAAAGATATGGTATGTTTGGGAAAACTGTATTTTCCTGAACTCTGAACCCAAACGGGATAATCGTGCATGGATATCAACGAACCAGAAAAAACAACCCACCAGGCAGCCGGGTCGCTTCGGGCGGCTGTCACTCAGGCCAGTCAGGGTTTGATCGAACGTGAATCTTTGGTGGAAACCATTGTTCTGGCAGCCGTGGCTGGCGAACATGTCCTGGTCATCGGTCCACCTGGAACGGCGAAAAGTGAGGCTGTCCGTCGAGTTGCTCAGGCACTCGGAGGACACTATTTTGAATACCTGCTTGGGCGTTTTACTGAGCCCAGCGAAATTTTTGGCCCGATTGACCTCCAAAAATTGAAGTCCGGTGTGGTTGAAATCGAAACCACCGGCATGCTGCCCGAAGCTGAAATTGCATTTCTGGATGAAATTTTCCTTGGGTCAACCGCCATCTTAAATACACTTTTAAATTTGTTGAATGAACGAGTCTTTCGACGCGGACACACCCGAATGGCAGTGCCGCTCCGAATTTGTGTCGGCGCGTCCAACCGGTTGCCGGATGATGATTCGCTGGCGGCTTTTGCTGACCGGTTTTTGATTCACACGTTTGTTGAACCAATCCCGGATCCGCGACTTGAAGAATTACTCGAAGGTGGCTGGTCACTGGCCGGCCAGTCAGCGTTCCAGTCCCCTGGCCAGCCGGCATCGGTGGCCGACCTGGATTTGCTGGCACTGGCGGCCCGGAAGTGCGACATGGGAACGGTTCGGGGAGTTCTGGCCCACGCCATTCGGCGGCTTCGACAGGCTGGGGTGCTCTTGTCTGATCGTCGGGTTGTCAAAGCACAACGACTGGTGGCCGCCGCTGCCGTGCTTGCTGGTCGAAATCAACCAGCGGAAAGCGATGTCTGGCCAATTGTGCTGACCGTGCCAACACTTGAGCAACAGGCCGTCGCCCGCGAATCGTTGCGTGATCTGCTCCAACATTCTCAAAATCAGGCGCTCTCATCACTGGCTGAAGAAACGTCACAAGGGCCACTGGCCAGAGCCACGCGGATTGCCCGTGCGGCAGAACACCTGCTCACCATCAAGCCCGCCACACCTGAAGCACTCAACGAATGGAAATTAAAACTTGAAGGAATTGCCAGGGAAATAGATGCCTGTTTTCTTCCAGAAAAACTTCCTTCAGAACTGATTGAATTTCGTCAGAAAATTGTGCTTGAAATGGCACCCAATCAACCTGGAAATTGAATTCTTTCGAGTTGAAAACCTGGGGTGGAAGACTTTCGGGCTAAAGAAGTTGGTCTCAGGGGATTAAACCCATTTTCTTCAGCCCCCAGCCTGCTTTCTTCGGCCCTCACCCCGCTTTCTTCAGCCCCCAGCCTGCTTTCTTCAGCCCCAGCCCTGGTTTTTTCAGCCCCAACTTGGTGTACCCGTGACCAAACTTGGTGTACCCGTGCCCAATTTAGAGGATTCAACCGGGTATTTTAAACCAGAGACTGATTTTGTCAGGCCAACCACCTTGAGACAAATATCCAAAATTCCTTTTTCGTAAAGCAGAATTAAGAAATAAATAGAAACTATCTATACTCATTCCTGAGTTGAATCTGGCAAAAACGGCCAAATAGAGTTCAGGGGACTGTCATCTGGGGAAAACTCAGTGAGAAAGAGGCTTGGTGTACCTGTAACCAGACTTGGTGTACCCGTGACCAAACTTGGTGTACCCGTGACCAAAAACTTGGTGTACCCGTGACCAGAAAGTCTAACCAACTTGGTGTACCCGTGACCAGAAACTTGGTGTACCCGTGACCAGAAACTTGGTGTACCCGTGACCAAAAATCACTTGGTGTACCCGTGACCAAACTTGGTGTACCCGTGACCAAACTTGGTGTACCCGTGACCAAAAAGTCTAACCAACTTGGTGTACCCGTGACCAATATTTGGTGTACCCGTGACCAGACTTGGTGTACCCGTGACCAGTTATTTAAACGAATTTAACTTTTTCTTCCTCCAGCGGTTGTTTGACTTTTCCACAGACACGCCCAAAGAGCACTTGGTGTACCCGTGACCAGAACTTGGTGTACCCGTGACCAGAACTTGGTGTAC
>CAZXCE010000550.1:0-5999 GCA_964639175.1 uncultured Clostridia bacterium | reverse complement strand
AAACAGATGCCACCGAGGCGCCCCCAGGTCAGGAATCCCAATCAAAACTGGTGGTACCAAAGCCCGGTCTTCGTTTAGATTCAAGTTTTCCAGTCACCCGATCCCGACGCGTTCGGGGACTTGGAATTTGATTACCGCATGATCCCAGCGTTCATCCTGGTTTCAAGATGAAGATCCAGTCACATTCACTTCCAGCAACCAACTTGAAGTAAAACCAGGCATCTATCACTTTTCAAACCACCATTTCTTCAGTCTGTATTGCCTTAAAGTCTGAGAAATCATTGAAGAATCTGGATTTATTTTCTGCCTTTTCTGCAAATTCTTATTCTAAAAGATCATAGGAATTTTCTGATCCGTAGAAACGCTCATGACGAAGTCACCTCTCTGAGGTCACCTCTCTCAGACACCGGTCAAATTGGGCTCTCTTTCGCTTTTTTGACAAGCTATCCGCATCCAACCCATGCTGGCGGGATTTTCTTTTAAGCGACATTCGAAACCTCTCAACTGACCACAGCTTTCACACATAGCTGCAGTGTAATCGGCACGGAATATAGATTTTTATCCAGTAGTAAGTAATACTGTCAGCAAACGATACCGATTGGAACAGCAAGTGAAAAAACCGTTTCACCGGTTTAACTGTTACCAGCTTGAGTTTTTCATTCGTCCTTTGCAATTCGCAACCTGTTCTGATAAAAAGGGTTGTCTCATCCTAAAAACACAACCAGATTGCTCTGCATCCCACAGTTCGGTTGAGTTCTTCCTTTTTAAGCTTTTTCATCAAGGGTGATAGATCATGTGGTGGGAATCAATTCGAAATTTTTTTGTCAGCGGGGTTGCAATCGACCTCGGCACGGCCAATACCCTGATTTATTCCCGTGGCCATGGGATCATTCTCAATGAACCCTCTGCAATTGCCATTAATCGGGATTCAGGAAATGTGGTGGCGGTTGGGCGACGCGCCATTGCGATGCTGGGCCGCGAGCCATATGACACAGTGGTACATCGTCCAATGAAAGATGGGACCATTGCCGACTATGATCTGGCTGAAAAGATGCTGCGGAATTTCTTTCACGCGGCTTGTAAGCGTGAATCACGGCGGTATTGCAAACTGGTGGTGAGTATTCCCAGTTCAGCCACTCAAACCGAACGTCGGGCACTCCGCAATGCAGCCTATAGTATTGGTGCCAATAAAGTTTTCTTAATTGACGAAGGACTGGCAGCCGCAGTCGGCTCTGAAGTGATGTTTCGAAGCCCTCAGGCTCATCTTCTGGTGGATATTGGCGGTGGGACAACCAATATCACCATTGTCAGCACCACTGGCATTATCGCTTCAAAATCACTTGAAATTGCCGGTAATCGCATGACTCAGGATATTGTGGAATACATGCACCGGAAACATAAACTGGTGATTGACGAACAATCGGCTGAGCAAATCAAAATTAATCTGGGCTCGGCAATTGCCCAGGAAAACGAAGCGTCTATGTTGGTAACCGGTAAAAACCTGACCAACTATAAAGTCCGTGAGTTGATGTTGACCCAGAGCGAAGTGGTGGAAGCCCTTGATCACACCCTCGATACAATTATCGAAGGCATCAGGCAGGTTATTGAGTTAAGTAAACCAGCCGTCGCGGTTGATATCCATCGAACCGGGGTTACCCTGGCTGGAGGCGGTTCTTTACTCCGAGATTTTTACCGACGCGTCCATCTTGAACTTGGATTACCGGCCATGCGTGCGTCTAACCCGATGGAAGCAGTCGTCATTGGCGCCGGGCAACTGTTAGATCGCCCTGAACTTTTGAAACGCTTCTCTGGCGCTGATATGGTTCGATATCAGGAATGGGTTGATGAAGACATGCCGGTTCCAAGCTAATAAAACATACCGACCAGGCTCTGGGGTGTGGCTTCGCACCGGCCACAGACGCTATGGACCAAGCACCCTGTCAATGGCGCTGATAACTGCTTTCACGTTAACTCCTTTAATACATTCCGGTTCTGGAAATGCATGACAGGTGTACCCGGCACAAGGGACACAGGGCAGTTGGTGCCGGACAATCTGGTGAGGGGCTGATGCCCAGGGGTGCCAGACGTCTTCGTTCGAAGACCCAAAAATAACCACCATTGGCCGCTTCAGTGCGGCTGCGATATGGGCTGGTCCACTGTCATTTCCGACAAAAAGTGACGCACCAGCAATCAAGGCCATTGTTTCTGAAAGTGAAAAGTGGTCAATAACCAGTGTTTCATCCTGATACACCAGACTACGTTGAATTGCCTGTGCGACTCCATTCTCCGCTTTCGCCACACAAATAATCGGCTTCAATCCCAATCCTTTGACGTATTCAATCACCTTTGCAAATCGCTCTGGCGCCCATTGTTTGGTTGTAAAGGCGGCTGCTGGGTGAAAAACTGCATAGTGTTGTGACGAAATACCGCTATCAGTAAGAAAAGTGGCGACGGTTTTCAAACATTGAGCGTCACAGTTCAGTGAAAGGACCGGAGGTTGATGAATTGGGATCCCAAGATACTTGACCCAGGCAAGCTGTTGCTCAACACAGTGAATCGTCTTTTTCTGCCAGACTTCCTGTGGAGGAGGGATGAGTGTGGTTAAGAGGAATTTTGTATTGGGTAGAGCAAACCCAATCCGGTGTGGTGTCCCTGAAAGCCAGCAGATCCAGGCGGCGGTTGTTCCTCCGTGCAGGTTGACCGCAAGATCAAAGCGTTCCCTTCTCAAATCACGAATGAGACGTCCCCGTAACGCCAAATCACGCCACTTATTGCGAGTTCGAGGCACAATAAACAACTGATCGACCAGCGGGTGTGCCTCAAGCACCGGTGCTGAAAGTGGTTCGCTGACAACTGAGATCGAGATTTCGGGTGACCATTGCTTCAAAACTTCCAATACAGGAGTCATGAGCACAGTATCGCCAATTGATCTCAACCGAACCAGCAGTACGCGTCGAAGTGTATCAAGATTTATTGCCAAGGAATTGACTCTTCATAAATAAGGTGAGGAATGTCTTCCTGAATTGGATACGCGACCTGGCACCGAGCGCATATGACTGAGGATTTATCTGGTGCCAGTTGAACCGCGGAATGGCATGTTGGGCAGGCATACCCAATGATTTCTTGTTCGGTCAGCGACATAACGATTCTGCTTTCAACCTTTTTGTCTCAGATGGCTGGCGGACAAACTTTTTCAAGAGAGTTTATTTGGATAATAAACAGGCCAGGTTGTTGAGAAACTGGGGGCATCCACCCTTGGCCCATAGCCCTAATGTATTTACTCATACCGAAGAGCTTCGATTGGATCGAGTCGGGCAGCTTTTATTGCCGGCCATAGTCCAAAAATAACTCCAGTGGCAACTGACACCACTATTCCAATGATTGGGGCTAACGGTGGTACATAAGATGGAAGAATATACCGGATACCAATGGCCATTAACCACCCAATTCCAATGCCGAGCAATCCACCAATCCCAGTCAAAGTCACGGCTTCAATCAAAAACTGCTGAATGATATCTCGTTGACGCGCTCCAATGGCTTTGCGAATTCCAATTTCTTTTGTTCGCTCAGTCACGGAAACGAGCATAATATTCATCACCCCAATCCCCCCAATCAACAACCCAACACTTGAAATAGCAACCATGAGCAGAAAAATACCGCCTGTGATCTGCCCAAATTGCTCGACAATGTTATCTGATGTCGAGAGCCCAAAATTATCCGGATCGTTGTACGTCACCTTTCTCACCCGTCTGAGCACATTGGTCATTTCATTGACAGCGGCATCCAGTTCTCCAGGCTGAGCCATCCCCATCACAAAATGATCATCCAGATGCGGGTACATTTTGTGGCAGGTTTCATAAGGGATGTAAACAGCTTTGTTTTCATTGTTTGCATCATCTTCTCCAACCAGAAAATGATCGCGTTTCGCCAGCACACCAATCACTTTGAATGGATAATTATCAATCAACACCTCACGGTTTAAGGCTGCAGTTATTGGAAAGAGGGTTTCTGCAACGTCCAATCCAATGACACAAACCCGGTCGCATCGGGTATTTTCTTCTTCGGTAAAAAACCGACCTTCACTAAGATTGACGACCCCCATTCGCTCATAGGCCGGCCACGTTCCCTGTAAGGTACTGTTGCGCATTTCATGGTCCTGATACCGAATTGGAATTCGACGTTCCAATCGGCCTCCCTCATTTGAGAAGTCAATCGGAGAGAGAAAAAGCGCGACTTCCTTGACCGAAGGGCATCCTTCGCGAATCGCTACAGCTTCCTTTTTGGTTATGGGCTTACGGGTACGTTCTTCAAGTGTCGGGCGAAAGTTAAACCCTGGGTTGAACTTATACACATAAATAGTGTTTGTGCCCCAGGCTTCAATTTCCTTGGTGACCTGCACATTGATTCCTGAAACAAAAGCAGCAATGACAATCACGGTGGAAGTTCCAACAATGACACCCAGGATGGTGAGAAAAGTTCGGAGTTTATGAGCTTTAAGGGTATCAAATCCCATCAACAGGTTATTCACTAACTGGTTCATTCGTTTTTCTCCTTAGCTTCTGATCCACCTTAATCAGCTCGTAGCGCACGGATAGGATCTAATGAAGCCGCTCGCCAGGCTGGGTATACACCTGAAGCAATACCGACTCCTCCCGAGACAAGTAATGCCAGAAAGACAGCTACCAGAGGAAGCCGGGCTGGAATTGGCGTAAAAGTTGCCAGGGACAAAGCAATCATATAGGCAATTGTGACCCCAATGGCGCCTCCCACCAGAGCCAGAACAAACGATTCTGCCAGAAATTGACGAATGATATCTATTCGGCGTGCGCCGAGTGACTTTCGAATACCAATCTCACGGGTTCGCTCGGTCACCGAAACCAGCATGATATTCATAATTACAATGCCGCCAACAACTAAGGCAATTGACGTAACCCCGACGGCAGTCATCTGGATCGTGCCAAAGATCCGCTGGCGCAGATTTGAAATCATTTCAACCGTAGTGATTCCAAAATTATCCAGATCTCCAAATGATAAGTGCCGACGGTTCCGCATAATGACGCGGATTTCATCAACGGCATCCGGGACAACCTGTTCATTCGCAACCTGGATATAAACGGCAAGTGAACGCCGGGTACCATAGATTTTCTGAAAGGTTGTGAGCGGGATATCAATAAATTTGTCACGCGAAGCACCAAAGGCAGATCCAAGGGATTTTGAAACCCCAACGACCGAAAAGATCCGACCATCAATTTTTATCTCGCCTCCGATTGGATTTACCGTTTTAAACAGCCGTTCGGCAACCTCTGAACCAACAAAACAGACCTGCCGCTTATGCTCTACATCCTGAAAAGTAAAGTAACTTCCCTGAGTAGCCTCCATGCGCTGGATGTCTCCCATTGTATCAGTTCGGCCCGTAAGACTAACTTCATACAGGATTTCATCTCCACGTTTGACCTCTGCGCCCCCTCCAGTTTGAGCGCCAACTAATACGGCATATCGGGACTGGTCTTTGATCGCTTCCAGGTCCTCTAATTTTATATCTTTATTCCGTTTTTGCGCCTTTTCAAACGCATCAAGACTGTTGAAATCGTCAATGCTGAATTTTCGAATCACAATTGCATTGGGTCCCATGTCCGAAATTTTTTCATCAACATAGGTGTTAAACCCTTCAATCAGTGAGACAACAACAATGACCGTGGCAACTCCGAAAATGACTCCAAGTAACGTTAGAAATGACCGTAACTTATGGGCCAATATAGCACTTAGTGCCAATCTAATAATTTCGATGTAAGACATAATCCGATGAAAAACCTCTGTAGGTGGGTTTGTTTTTCACTGGGCGGATATGGTGACTGGTGATTGGGGTGAAAGGAATCTATCAAGCATACGATTGATAACAAACCAATGTCTCATAAATTTTCCGGGTCTGGACTCTCCAGAAAATAAAAAAGCGGGTGGGTTTTGCAACCCACCCGCCGTGGAAGCAGGCCGAAGCACTG
>CAZXCE010000549.1:0-6007 GCA_964639175.1 uncultured Clostridia bacterium | reverse complement strand
ACCCGGAACCCGGAACCCGATATATTCTTCATTCTTCATTCTCCCACCTTTAAGAGCAGGCTCACTTCAAAACCTTTAGGGGTCAGGTTGCGGGCTGACACCGAAGCCTGAAACGATTCGACACAGGATTTCACAATTGCCAGTCCAAGCCCGGCACCGCCAGTTGAACGCGCCCGATCTCGCTCAATGCGATAAAAAGGATCAAACAGGCGGGAAAGTTCTGATTCAGGGACACCAGCGCCAGAATCAATCACACTGAGCCGAACCTGATGCGTTCCTTCTGGTTGAGTGATAATTCTGACTGGACCGGCGCTGCCGGCATAGCGGATAGCATTGCGAACAATATTTGAAACCGCCCGCGAAAGCAGCGCCGGGTTGGCTTCGACCAGCAGCGTGTCGGGGATTTCAACCAGCAGCGGAACACCTTTACCAGCTTCCCGGTCAGTAATTTGAGTGACGAGCGGACGCAGGCGGACTTTCTGGAGCTGGACGGCCTCAGGTTTGAGCCCGGCTTTGGAAAATGTCAGCAGTTCGTTGACCAGTTTGGACATCTGATTGACTTCTTCTTCGAGGTCTTCGACATACATCCGGTTTTTGGGGTCAATCCGCACATCCAGAATCCCCAGAGCCATTTGAATTCGACCAATTGGCGAGCACAATTCGTGGGCAATATCACCCATAAACCGGCGCTGACCAGTGACATACCCCGACAGTCGGCTGGCCAGATGATTGATGGCTTTGCTGAGTCGGCCAAGCTCGTCGGTTCGATTTTCATCAACGCGAACTTCAAATTGACCATCTGCGATTTGTTCGGTGGCTTTCGTGAGTTGAGAAATGGTTTGGGTGATATGGCGCACCATGGGAAGCCAAAACAGGATTGAAAACCCGGTTGCCGCCAGCAAAATGTAAATCCACGGGAGCGGATCGAAAAATAGCCCGTTTCCGTTGGCTGAATACGAGGCGGCCAGCAGCGTTGCGCGCAACGGTTCGGGTGAGTCTTCACTCACCACTGGCACTCGAATCCCAACCCAATAGCGGGTTGGATTTGAGGTCTGGACTTTGAAGATTGGATGGCGTTGCCCTGGTCCTTTCGGACGTGGCGGCGGTGGCGGTGGTCGGTTGACTCCACCGTTCAGATGGAAGGCCAGATCATCAGGCAGATTGATCGGGATACCGCCGAGCTGGGTGCCGTTGTTATCAAACAGGTAAAAATCAATCCCGTAGGCCTGCGCATAGCGGGCCAGAATTACATCACGCTGCTCGCGAGTGGTATTGACGACTTCCACCCGGATGAGTTCTCCGATGGCTTCGAGCCGGGTTTCAAACCGGCCAAGTAAGGGCGACGACGGATGTAACTGGAACTGCAGATTGAGGATCCCAACCAGCACGGCGCCCAACACCACCAGATTGAGCAAAAGCCAGAGTTGAATTTTCATCAGGAGTGAAAATCGGGGGCGTACCATCGTCACTCCTCACGGTTTCGAACCAGCATATATCCAGCCGCACGGATGGTGCGGATGTACTTTGGGTTTTTTGGATCATCGCCGAGTTTGCGCCGGAGCGAGGAAATATGAACATCAATTGACCGGTCAAACACGTCATAGTTGCGACCATTGATTTCATCCAGCAGGCGATCCCGGCTCAACACCCGGTCTGCGGACCGTGCCAGACAGACCAGTAAATCAAATTCAAGTGGTGTTAGGGTCAGTGCCTGACCAGCCAGCGTGACCCGATGCGCGGCCAGGTTGATTGTCAGATCGTGAACGTTGAGTTGTTCGTCGTCAGGTTGAGCTGCTGGCGGAGGCGGTTGATTGAGAACCGACCGACGGGTGACCGCACGCAATCGGGCCAGCAGCTCGCGGGTCGAAAAAGTCTTGGGCAAGTAATCATCAGCGCCCATTTCCAGACCGACAATCCGGTCAAATTCGTCTCCGAGCGCGGTGAGCATCAGCACCGGCACGTTTGACACCCGGCGCAAGTTTTTGAGAACTTCAAACCCGTCCATTCCCGGCAACATGACATCGAGAATCACCACCTGAAAGCTTCCGGCAGCGGCACGTTCCAGACCTTCCGGGCCGGTATGAACGCTTTCAACTTCAAAGCCCATTGGTTCAAGGTAATCCCTGACCAGACGGCAGAGTTTGAGGTCGTCGTCAATCATCAGAACTTTGGTTTTGGCAAAGGTATCAGGTGAGTTGGACATACTGCTCGGGTTCTGGATTTTCGCCGCCGAAGCGGTAGTTGAATGGAGGCAGGTCGGGTACGGACTGACACGATGACAGGGTAACAGGGTAACAGGAGGGATAAGGTGAATTTTTCATCCCTTCAGAAATCCGACGCCTGTTTTCAACTATAGCCGGTGAAGTTTCAAAAATCAGCCGCCTTTACAATCCCTTAACAAAATTGCTGATCTTTCAAATATACCCTTAACAATCGTTTGCTAAGGTTATGACTGAAAAACGATGCCCTGGTGATTTCAGGTTTTCGGATCAAAGAAGTTGACTCGTGAGACGTGCGCAATAGCCTGAAATCACCAATTTGGGCCCTTCATCTGTATCAAGCTGTTAGAATCACCTGCTATTCAACTTGCCAGCCTTTGGGGTTCTCCATACTATCTCCCGTGCCTTCAAATCCATATCCAGTTCAGGCTTGAGCTTGCCGGCACAATGAATCCAACCATTGACGAACTTCAGGACGCAAACCGGTTTGAATTAATCGCAATCATTCCACACGAACCAGTGGCAATGGCCGCAGCTATCCGAAAACACCTCTGGAACTGGTCGGTTCCGCTGGTTGTGTACCTGATTGGCCTACTTCGTGATTGCCTCTTCCAGTTATGATATTTCCATCCGACTCCCTTAGGGAGCGTTAAAGAATAAGTTCCTGGGAACGCGGGTGTCCTTTGACGTCCAGGTTTTTGGTTTTGCACCGCGAAGCGTTGCAGTTCGGATAGCCGATTGGTTGGCTGCTTTGGGCCTACCACCGGATCCACAGGCCACCCTTTTGTTGCTCCCCGCTTCACCCGCGCCCCTGCGGGGCACGGGCGAGCAGTGGGACAAACCCTTGTGAGTTGGGTTTCCGAGTAAAAGAAAGGACACACAGGACGAAAAAGACGAAAAGAATATTCATCCCTTGTCTTTGCGCCTTTCAGGATGCTCAATCCAACTGCCTTCCCCAAAACGAAAACGGGAAGTTGATTTTTAACGCTCCCTTAGTTGGTAAAACGAAAAAACTTTCTCAAAGCAGCCACGAGCATTCTAATTGGTGACGGCACAAACACGTTCGATTCAAGAGCAACTGCAACCCACCAGTTGAGCCCGATTGACCAGGCGTTACAGGCGGCGATAGATGGCGAATTGGACGATGTGGTTTGTTGTAGACGAACTTCGAGTCTGGGTGTACTGGTTCATATATCCGACTTCAAGATCAATTTTGCCAGGAAACCGGTAGCCAGCCGCACCATAGAGCCGATTTTGGTCAAAGACCTTGCCATTGACGGCGGATTTGTTGCCGATATTGGCGAAGACTTCATTTTGCAACGCCAGGAACCAGCCTTCTTTGAATGGTTTGTGGCTGGTCAACGGAATAATTTGCCTGACAAAATACCGAAACCGGTAGGCTGTATCAAAGCCGCTGGTTTCGATTTTGTTTCCTCTCAGGGTGGCTTTGGGGAGAAAGCGTTGTTCAACTCGAAACCGATGACTGAGGCTGGTTCGACTGGCTTTGTGGGAATACAGGGCTTGCTGCCAGAGGCGATGTTCGTTCAGGAGTGCTGATGTAGCGCCGATGGTCCTGCGGTTTGGAATAAAGGCATACCCGGCAGTCACTGAGAAGTTTTTGGTAACGTGATAATTGATGCCTGGGCGAAGAAGGATAGTCTGGAATTGCGCCAGATGGTCAGTGCTCCGTAATTGTCCATCAAAGTGAAGACTGAACTCATCGTTGAGTCGAAAGGTCGTAAATGCCGCGACCCACCCGGTTTGCTGAGTCTGCGCCTGGGTTGCCAGCGAAGACAACAGCAAAAACAAAAAGCCGAAAACAACCATCCGCATGAGGTTTGAAGAGATCCTTTCTGATTGATGATCCATTTCAATCGAAGAAGACGGGTGTCAGGTGCCGCTCTCGGAACCTGGATATTTGGCAGCCAGTCTCAAGATTGTATTGGCCCCACGAAAGGTCGCTTTGGTTTTCAAAGTTCGTTCAAAAACGGCATTTGAAAAGGTGGATTCACTCTGTTTTTGGCGACAGAGCCAGTAGACCTCACGGCCATTGACCTGAAATTCATCCATATCGGTTTTGAACTTCATCACGGCCTGGATGGCTTCTGCATTCAAGGTCTGTGCCAGGAAGGCAATATTGAGTGCGCCTGCGGTTGCCAGTTCCTGGTCTGAAAACGGTTTATATCGGGCGACGGCAGATACTTCGCTATCGGTCCGCAGGAAGGTCGCCACCTCATACCCGAGCGATTGACGGAGGTGCGCTTCAATGCGCTGTTCCAGGGGTTGAGGTTCGGTCGAGTCAGTCTCAAAAATCACATTCCCGCTGGCAATAAAGGTTTCAACGTTACGCAGTTGAAGGGCTTCAAACAGGGCGCGCAGTTCCGTCATTTTAACATTGTGACCACCGACGTTGATGGCCCGAAGAAATGCAATATATCTGGGCATGGGGCAGAGTCCTTTTCCTGATACCGGTTCAGCGTTGAAAGATGAGCGTTTTTGAGCCCAGGTGAGTCAAGTTGGCACAGGATATGCCGGGACAGGTTATGCTTTCCAGCCTGAAATAGGAAGTCTCCCAAATTTCCCCTGGGCGGCATGCAGACACCAGGTGTCGAAATCTTCGTCCAGAATTTTGGTAATCAGTAATTCAATAAATTCAACGGCTGAAGGAATTGCTGCCTGAACCGCAGGGCTTAACTGCAGGGCCATTTCCTCAAGCGAATCTGGCACATGCACTTCGCACCCAATCAGCAGGAGGCGGTTGAGCCGGGCACCCATTGACTGGGCAAAAGCCAGGACACGCATTGGGTTCAGGCGGTGTGACTCAATGATCAAGGATTGATCGGCTGAGGCTTTGATGTCAGTGGGATCCGGTTCGATGAGATAGAGTGTGCCTGGTTGACCACCTCGCCTGACCGCATCCACTAAAATAACTGCTTCATATCCATCAAGGAGCGCAAACGCCAGGTCCAACCCATGGATGCCGTAATTAACCACCACCACTTTTTCGGGCAAACGCCGCTGTGACAAGGCTCGTGCCACTTCGACCCCAAAGGCATTATCCCCAAAAAAGATATTTCCAATACAGGCAATCAGGATTTGTTGGTGTTCCATACATGGTCAACCCCAAACCAGTGTCATTCTGGTCAAACGATCATCAACAGAAAACAATCAAGTGCTAACGCCCTGACTTTATTTTGGGTAGAAAATCACTATTGTCAATATGTTGGAAGCAATTCATAATTTAAGAAATAGAAAAAATTTGTCATATTCCTGACACTGCTGCCATTGCACCGACGGTTTTTTGATCATCGGCAACGGTATCAGATCAGGGTTCGCCATGGTTGAATCGCTCTTTCCCGCTCCCATCGAACAGATGCACGGTGGATCGAGCCCGGTTGGTTCGTTGACGGTCAGGCAAGCAACCCTGTTTTTCTGTGGCACAGTTTTTGTAGTGTAGACAGCCGGGACCCAGGACAATTTAGACCCGAAAAGATCGTTGAAAAGATGGCCCGCTGGTCGAGTGAGGGCATTTTGGAGCGGGGGAGGTATTTTGGAGCACGAGTATCTGGTTTTTTCGATTGATAGCCGACAATGTGCCATTGAGCTGGCTCTGGTCGAGCGCGTAACGCCGATGGTGACGTTGATTCCTTTTTCCGGGGCGGCTTCGCCAGTGGTTGGATTGACAAATTACAACGGTGATTTGCTGCCCACTGTCAGCTTGCGATGGTGGTGGGGATTTCAGCCGCCCTTTGTGGCATCTCAGGATTTTTTGCTGGTGATCAAGCATA
>CAZXCE010000548.1:0-6008 GCA_964639175.1 uncultured Clostridia bacterium | reverse complement strand
CGGTTGTGATCGGCGGCGACACTTTGCCCGAACGCAAACCGCGCCCGGAACCGGTACTGGCCGCCCTGACACAGTGTCAAATCCCGATCTCGCAGGCCGTGATGGTCGGCGACAGCGCCAATGATATTCTGGCTGGACGTGCGGCTGGCGTTTACACCTGTGGCGTCACCTATGGATTGCGCCCTCGGAGTGAACTGGAACAGGCTGGCGCGGATGTGATTGTGGATGAAGTGCTGGACTTACGGAATTTGTTTGTGGCGTAAGCGAAAATTTTTGTCCAGTCCCACGGGGATATGGTAAGAATAGCACCTCTTTTTATCCCGTTCTCGGATCCCCTGATTGACTATGAGATGGCAGCCTGAGTTTTTCCAACCTGTTGCGGGGAAGTTTCGCGTTTTTGTCACGCTGGCTCTGACGGCAGTGGTGGTGTGCCTGACGGATCACCCCTGCCAGGCTCAAGTCAACGGATCAGAAGCAACACTGCCCTATACCTTGCAAACACGTGGCGCCACGGTTCTCCAGGAAGATTTCCGGATGATTGGCACGCCGATTCCGCTCGCTCAATCCACTGAAGTGGCCGCTCGTGGTCACGCCGTTCCAGGCAATGGGGCGGCGCCTGAAGTCAGGGTACTGGAGTCTATTCGGACACTCAAAGTTGGTGAAAGTCAGATTTTGACGTTTACCTTCGATGACCCTGAAAATGATCCGCTTTTTGCCGGTGTGGTCGGGTTCCTGCCGCAAATTGTTCAGGATGGACGCTTTTTCTCAAAAACGAAAATCAAACCAGATCGAAGCCAGTTGGGCCGCACTATTGATATCGAAGTGCTTCCCAGCCCTGCCGCAGGAACAATTGTCTGGCGTTTGACCGCCTTGCGACCTGGAACAGCCGTGTTGCTCCTCGTAGCAACTGAATTGTTTGCCAGCACTGACGGTGGTCAATTTCAGCTTTTTGCTGGAAATGTCAGCTTCGAACCTGTGACGCTGGCCGTGACTGATGCTCTGACTTTGCCACCCGTTCCAGCCCTGGATGAGTTACCACCTGATTTTGTTCTCCGTCGTGGCGAGGCACTAACCTGGGTCACCACCAGTCGAGCACCATCGGCTCGACCGTTGACCTATGGATTCGGAGTCCTTGGGTTTGCCGGTCGGATTGTGGAAGCAAAATTTACGGATAATGCCCTGCGGATGAAAGCAAACGAGGCGGGCCGGGCCGTGATGCTGGGCTATGTCACCGATGGTGTTACGGCTGAAGCCTTTGCCCGTCCAGTTACGGTCCTCCCAACCAGACCGGGTAAAAATCCGGATGCGACCCCGCCAACACCTCAGATTCGGGCAGTGTCGGTCAATGTTTTTCCTGGGCAACCCGAACCATCCCCCCCAAAGAGCGAGGTTCTGGTTTTCGGCGAACTTCTCAGCAGTGCCGCTCAGGCTGTAATTATTTCAGAACGAGGTGACCAGTTTGTAACTGCCCCATTCACCCGACAATCTACCACTCGTGGCTGGTTTGTATGGGAACCGGCGGCGCCGGGTGGCTATCTGATGTGGCTCACGGATTCAACCGGAAAACAAATCACCCAAAGCTATCCTCTGCGGGTGGTCGGAGTTCAGGTGAGTGGAATCTTACGCTTGAAGAAAAAATCAGATGCCCCAGTGATCGCGCTCCTGGTGCGCGGCCAGGGATTGGGCAAACTTCCTACGGTGTTGCTCAATGGAAAACCGGTTCAAGTCAAGGTCAAACGCAGCCTGCAAAACCGACTCAATCAACGCATTCTGGTGAAATTGCCGGTCGAGCTTCAAAATCAACCCAGTTGTGTCGTTCAAATTGTCAATGAAGCCGGCTTCACTTCAGATGCCTTTTTCGTGCCGTTATCGTAGGGATCGGACCTGTACGTCTGACCTGGAGGACGAATCACACACGACCAGAGCCAAATGAATATCTTGATCCAAATGCTCACCGAGGTTCAGGAAGGAACAATGCTGGTTCTTCGTTCCCTACGCGGCCTCACCCAACGCCCACTGTATGTTCGTGAAACAGTCCACCAGATGGATCTAATCGGGGTGGGCAGTCTGCCAATTACCTTACTGGCAGGCTTTTTTATTGGCGCCGTGCTCGCCCTGCAAACCGCCAGCACGCTCCAGTCCTTTGGTGCCCAGAATTTTACAGGTCGGCTGGTAGCCACATCGCTGGTTCGGGAACTTGGTCCAGTGCTGACTTCGATTTTGCTCGCCGGGCGGGCCGGGTCAGGCATCACGGCTGAACTCGGGTCCATGAAAGTCAGCGAACAGATTGATGCCATGCGGGCGCTTGGCACGGATCCGATCCGTAAACTGGTGATGCCTCGGCTGATGGCTCTTCTTCTGATGGCACCGGTCCTGACTGTATTTGCTGACTTAATTGGAGTTTTTGGCGGCTGGATGATTTCAGTCACCTTGCTCAAGCTCCCAACCTCGGTGTATGTCTCGTCCGCTCGTGAAGCCCTCAACTACAACGACATCTTTGGCGGGTTGATGAAACCAACTATTTTCGGCTTGATTGTGGCGGTTGTCGGTTGCCGGGCCGGGTTGCGCACCTCTGGCGGCACCGTTGGCGTGGGACGCTCAACCACTCAGTCAGTTGTGGTCTCAATTTTACTCATTTTGATTTCAGATTTCTTTTTGACCAAACTGGTGCTTGCCCTGAGCAATTTCTAATTGTTGCTGCCTTTACCACCCAACTTATGCCAGATGAACCACGCAATGCGATTGAATTTCATGACGTCGTGCTTTCGTTCGGAGAGCAAACCATCCTCAATGGCGTCAGTTTTGTCGTCAAACCAGGCGAGACCAAAATTCTGATGGGCGGTTCTGGAACCGGAAAATCCACCTCGCTCAAACTCGTCCTGGGATTGCTCAAACCCGATTCAGGTCAGGTCATTGTTGATGGCGAAGATGTGACCCATTTTTCTGAAAACCAGTTGATGAAGGTCCGCCAAAAAATCGGCATGGTCTTTCAGGACGGAGCGCTCTTTGACAGCCTCTCGGTGTACCAGAATGTTGGTTTTAAAATGTTTGAACAGGGGGCGGATGAAGAAGAAATCGAAGAAACCGTCCAGCGCACGCTCCGCTTCGTCAACCTTGAGCAAGCCATTAGTAAAATGCCGTCTGAACTCTCAGGCGGGATGCGGCGTCGCGTAGGAATTGCCCGGGCCCTGGTGGGAAATCCAAAGATCATTCTTTATGATGAACCAACGGCAGGACTTGACCCACCAACCGCTCGCACGATCTGTGAACTGGCGATGAAATTGCGCGATCTGGAAGGTGTCAGTTCAATCTTTGTCACCCACCGCATCCAGGACGCCACCACGCTGGCCCATGAACACGCCACCATTAATGACATGGGCGAACTCGCCATTTGTAAAAATAGCGAACGCCACCATGAAACCAATACTCAGTTTGTGATGCTGCGCAGCGGGAAAGTCATCTTCGAGGGCGATGCCCAGGCACTGTGGAGTTCAAAAGACCCTTATATTCAAACGTTTTTGGATATGGAGTAACTTTTTTAGGGTTCAGGGTTCAGGGTTCAGGGTTCAGGGTTTCGAATTTATGTCCTTTATGCCCCTTCTGTCCTTTATGTCTTTTTCCCTGAACCCTGAACCCTGATTTCAAAATGGAATTTCTGATGAATCAAAAAACCGAGCCTCAACCAGACCGACGACAAAATACCAAACTCAATAAACCACCAGTTTTATTTTCAAAAACCCAAAGCATTATTTCAAAAATCGAGCGCGAATTAGGCCACACCTTTATTGCCTATTGGAATTCACCGGGCGGGTCGGTTTGTCAAAACGACGTGATCGGGCTGTATGGTGTGCTTCGCAAACTTGGTCACCGCGATACAATTGTGTTGTTTATCAAATCTGATGGTGGGTCGGGTCAGGCATCGCTGCGCATGATCAACCTGCTACGTCAGTATGCCGGACGTCTGGTGGCCGTAGTACCACTCACCTGTGCGTCAGCCGCCACGATGATGGCAATTGGAGCGGATGAAATCCAAATGGGGCCGCTGGCCTACCTGACGGCAGTGGATACATCTATCACCCACGAACTCTCACCAGTTGATCACGATAATGATCTGGTGAGTGTCAGCCAGGATGAACTGCAGCGGGTTATTAAACTCTGGCGACAGGAAGCCACCGGAAGCAACGAAACCAACCCCTATCAGGCACTCTTTCCCTATATTCACCCGCTGGTGATCGGCGCCGTGGATCGCGCCAGCTTCCTTTCAACCAAAATTTGTCAGGAGATCCTCTCCTATCATCTGACTGAACCGAATGAAGCCAATGAAATCAGTCACACCCTGAACTCAAACTATCCGACGCACAATTACCCGATTACGCTGCGTGAAGCCAAACAAATTGGCCTCAATGCCACAGCGCTTGACTTGAAAATCAACGATTTACTGATTGAACTCAATGAATTGTATTCTGAGATGGGTCAACGGGCGCTGACTGATTACGACGAAGAAAACTACCACAACAACGAGATCATCAATATCATTGAGGGGCACAGCGTTCAAATTTACTATCAAATCGACAAAGACTGGCACTATCGCAAGGAAGAACGTCGCTGGACATCGCTCAACGACGAGAGTTCCTGGCGCAAGGTTGAACGCATTGGACGACAAATCAAACGCTCAGTGTTTCATGTGCGATAACACAAGCAAAGTCGTTATTGAAAGCAAACACCAGACAGCAACCGTGTGAAGATTGATCCATCAAGAAGAAATCTTCGCCAGAAATAGCCTTGAATCAGTCTTCGAAAATCTGATTGAGGTGTTCAGGTATCACGTATGGCCAAAAAGACAGTTGGTTTTGCAGATTTGCGAGTTGGAATTTTGGTGGTGGCGTCAATTGGTGTTTTGATTGCCGTGATTTTGACCATCAGCGGCGACATCAATCCCTTTCGGAACCAATTAATCGTCAAAACCAGCCTCTCTGGGGTTGATGGACTTCGACCGGGAGCCGAAGTCCGACTGGCTGGGGTAAAAGTCGGTCAGGTACGGCGCGTTCTGTTGCTGGATGTCCCTCAAAACGACCAGGCCACGCGCACCGTGGAACTCGAACTGGCAATTGACCCCATCATTGATGGTCGTCCCGCGGGTCAGCGCATTCGCAAAGACTCTAAGGTTGTCCTGGGGTCAGTTGGCTTGCTCGGTGACAAAGTGGTGGACATCATTCCGGGTACCCAGCAGGCCGAAGCCATTACCAAAAATTACGAGTACATCCAGGGTTCTCAGGAAACCACCATCCGCCAGCTCATTTCGGGTGCCGATGACATTCTCGCCAACTTCACCACGCTTTCCGTTTCAGTCAAACAAATTGCCGAACGCATCAGCAAAGGCGAAGGCACGATTGGCAAGCTGATCACCGACGAGCTGCTCTATGAAAACCTGAACCAGACGGTTGAAGAGTCCCGCAAACTCGTCAATGATGTTCGAAAAGGCAAAGGCACGGCAGGTCAACTCATTAGCGACCCAACACTCTATAATGAATTAAACGAGACGCTGCAACGAGTTGAGAAACTGGTGGCGGATGTCAATGAAGGCCGTGGCACGCTCGGGAAACTGGCCACAGATGAAGCCGTCTATAATCAATTAAACTCTGTGATGGCACGGCTGGATCGAACCACCGTCAAACTTGAGGAAATGGTCAATCGGGTGGATCGCGGCGAAGGGAACCTGGGGCTGATGCTCAACGATGACAAACTGTATCGGGAAACGGCCTCCACCATCGCCAATTTAAATGCCATCACCGCCCGGCTTGAACGCGGTGAAGGAACGGCTGGCCGACTGCTCAAAGACGCCGAACTATATGACAATCTGAATTCAACGTCGTCACAAACCACCAAATTGCTGGCTGATTTTCGCCAGGATCCGAAGAAATATCTGACGATTAAGCTGAAACTGTTTTAAATCAATCGGGTTCCGGGTTCCGGGTTCCGGGTTCCGGGTTCCGGGTTCCGGGTTCCGG
>CAZXCE010000547.1:0-6013 GCA_964639175.1 uncultured Clostridia bacterium | reverse complement strand
GTTCAGGGTTCAGGGTCTTCGAAAATGTCCGTTGTGTTCTTTATGTCAATACATCACAAACAAATTCGCAAAATATTTCGATGGGGGCTGGTGGTCCTGCTGGTAATGGCTGGGATTGGATGGGGAAGTGTTCGTGCCTATCGCGAACTGACTCGGGCCGAAACCGATAACCTGCCACTCACTACCAGAGTTGAGCCGCAGCCATTTACCTTGACCATTCCGGCGAAAGGTGAATTGCAAGCGGTTGAATCCACAGCCGTTGTGGTGCCAAATGTCCCGATTGATGGGCCTCCGCTCCGGATTGCAACGATTGTATCTGAAGGGGTTTTCGTCAAAAAAGGCGATGTCTTGATTGAATTTGACCCAACTGAACTGCAGTTGCTGGTACGCGACAATCGGGCCG
The DNA here is from genome assembly GCA_964639175.1 of uncultured Clostridia bacterium. Classification (GTDB taxonomy): domain Bacteria; phylum Acidobacteriota; class Blastocatellia; order Chloracidobacteriales; family Chloracidobacteriaceae; genus JACQXX01. The sequence goes on along the minus strand of CAZXCE010000547.1, from coordinate 5,610 downwards.
TGCTGGCCAGCACCAACCAGAAAATCAACAAAGGGGAAATCACGGCTTCGATTGAGAAGCAGGACCTGGTCAAAGAGCAAAAAATTGCGGAACTGGAATTACAAAAACTCAAGGAATTCCAGCCAAAAGATGCTGAGATCTTTACCCGCCGCCAGATTGTGGAAGCTGAAATTGATCGGGCATACACCGAAAAACGGATTGAGTTTGCCGGCGTCCGACTCCAACTCAAAGACAAAATTTACTCGCTCGAAGAAGCCATCCTGATGCTTGAACGCCAGCAGGCGGAAACCAAAATCAACGACGTCGAAAAATCAATTACGTCGCTCAAACTGGTTTCACCAGTTTCGGGAATCGTTGTCTATCCTGACCCAAGTATGATGTGGGGCGGGCCACTGCAGCCAGGCCGGGTTGTGTATCTTGGGATGCAACTCTGTACCGTGGTAAACCCAGAGCAGATGGAAGCCAAATGTTATGTATTGGAAAAGGATGCCGGAGAGCTGAAATCCGAGCAGCCAGTCACCGTGACCCTCGATGCCTATCCGGACCGGCACTACGCTGGAAAAATCAAAAACATTCATAAACTGGCCCGGGCAATTGAGCGGGATTCGCCAGTGAAGTACTTCCAGGTCGTTGTCGGGTTGGATCAAACCGATCAGGTTGTGATGAAACCTGGGGTCAAACTCAAGGCTCAGATTCAGGCTGGGGAACTCAAAAACGCGATCATTGTTCCCCGCAGCGCTTTAATCAAACGTGGGGCTGATTTTCTGGTGTATATCGAATCACAGGCCGGGAAATTTGAGTTGGCACCCGTCAAGCTTGGTCAGGGCGATCAGGTCAAAGTTGTGGTGACTGAAGGTCTGAAACCTGGGCAACTCATCGCGCTCAATCCGCCGGATATCAAGTACCGGTCTGATTCAAAACCCGTCGCCAAAACTTAAGAATTAAATCGGATCCACAAGTTTTCCACACGGGATCCACAGGTTTTCCACAGATTTTGACAAGTTTTCCACAGATTTCGGCAAGTTTTCCACAGGCACTCCTCAAAAGAGCGTGGAGTGCGGTGGTTTAACACCGCTTTAGATCTCGCCCCTGGACCCCCCTATGTTGCGCTATTTCAGTGAAATCCGACTGGCCTTCAGTAATTTGCAAAGCCATAAGCTGCGCACCTTTTTAACCATGCTGGGGATGATCTTTGGCGTGGGCGCCGTCATCGCCATGCTTTCGATTGGCGCTGGTGCCGAACAGGAAAGCCTGCGGCTGATTGACACGATGGGCGTGCGCAATATCATCATCCGTGACCGGGAGTTTAAAGACGAAGACCTGAAAAAAAATCGTGAAAATTCGCTTGGTTTGTCGCTCCGGGATGCCCAAAACATTGTGGCCGTGGCCCCCGATATTGAACTGCACGCCTGTAAAAAACGCGTGAAGACTTTTCAAATTTTTTCTTATCAGGGCAAAGCCGATAGTGCCAATGTGATTGGTGTTACGCCGGCCTACTTCCGACTGGTCAAATATCAATTATCAGAAGGCAATTTCCTGGCAGAGCCGGATGAACACGAATTTGAACAGTATTGCGTGATTGGTTCACGAGTGAAACAAAAGCTCTTTAGCTCGATGTCTCCGATTGGCCAATTGATTAAAATCAACAACTTATGGTTTCGTGTGATTGGCGTTCTGGCCGATAACACCTTGACTAAAGATGAGTTTGAAGGTGTCAAACTCCAGGATTTCAGCCAGGACATCTATATTCCGCTCTCAACCGCGCTCAAGAAATTTGAACTCAAAAAGCTCGAATCAGAACTCGATGAAATCATTGTCTCGGTTAAAACAACCGATGCCATCAAACCCAGTGCCGTGCTTATCAGTCAGATTCTGACCAGTACCCACGGTCAGGTTGAAGATTTTTCATTGATTGTCCCGCGCGAGTTACTGGAGCAAAATCAGCGAACCCAGCGAATTTTCAACATTGTGATGAGTTGTATTGCCAGTATCTCGCTTTTGGTGGGTGGGATAGGCATTATGAACATTATGCTGGCCAACATCCTGGAACGAACCCGCGAAATCGGAGTCCGTCGGGCGCTTGGGGCCCGTCAGCGTGATATCTGGATGCAGTTCTTGATCGAAGCGCTGACCATCAGCCTCCTTGGCGGAGCAATTGGGGTTGTGTTTGGATTTGGTGTATCGCGGGTGGTCGCGCTCTATGCTGAATGGAGTACCGTCGTGACGACCACTTCAATTGGCCTTTCGTTTGGTGTGTCGGCGGCAGTTGGATTGATCTTTGGGATTTATCCAGCCGTTCGGGCTTCACGACTCGACCCGGTGGAAGCCTTGCGGTATGAATAGCCTAGAGTTCAACCTCAATTCCTCAATACATTGGAAGACACTGATGAAAAACAGGATGGGAAAATTCAGTCTGATGTGTGTGGTTGGCTGGTTGGTCAGTCAGGTCCTGCTGGTTTCGGCGATTCAAGAAAAATCGGCGGCACCCTCCGCAGAAACCGCCAAAGCCAAAGTCGCCCTTCAGCAGGCAATCGAAGCACTTGGTGGAAAAGCCTTTGAAGGCGTGAAGTCTGAGGTCTCCCGTGGGTTTTACATGCCCTATCAGGACGGACAGCCCAACAACGCCGGCTTCTTTTCATTTGTGGATTATCTGGTGTATCCAGACAAAGAGCGGGTCGAGTTCAAAAATCGCAAACACCGGTTGATTCAGACCAATGTTGGCAACACCGGCTGGCGTTTTGATTCTGAAACCACTGGATTGAAAGACCAGACGTCAGATCAAATTACTCGATTTAAACAGGATTTGCGGTGTCAATTAGATATATTGCTGAAATTTGAGCAGTACCGCTCGGACGTGCAATTTCGCTATGAAGCGCGTGTGCCGGGTATCGTCAAATTTGAATATGCCGAAGCCGTGACCTTTTTATTTCCAGATGGGGATCAGGCCCGACTTCTGATAGATCAAGCCACGCATCGTCCGCTGGCCGTGCAATACACGACACAATCACCAGACGGAAAAGCCATCAAACGCGAAAACCGCTTTTTGCAATACAAATCAATTGGCACCGTCTGGGTGCCGTATGTCCTTGAGCAATATGTAGATGGAAAACCGCTCAATCGAATAACCTATGAAGAGCGCAAACTCAATGCACCAGTTTCTGAAAAGTTATTTGTAAAACCAGCCGATGCCAAACATCTGGATGGTTGATTCTGCTTCTACCGGATTTTGTGCTGGAGACAAACCAGAAGAACCGATACGTCAGTACCACCTGTGTCAGTGGGTGGGCTGGCTTCTCACCCCACCCACTGACGCAGGTAGTACTGACAAGTCCTTTATCTCCAATTCTTCAGCCCTCAGTTTTCAGCAAATCAGGTTCAACCAGTTGATGAATGTCCATCAAATTTGTCTTTACCTGGGTAATCAGTGGATGCAGGTACACGTCTGTTTCGATAAATGGGACGTGCTGGCGCACAAAAGCGTGGACTTTTTGGAGGATTGGACTGGTTTTCAGCGGGTCGAGGAAATCAATTGCCTGAGCGGCGCCGAGCAGTTCCATGGCCAGAATGGATTCGACGTTTTCGACAATCGAGCGCAACTTAACGGCGCTGGTCATGCCCATTGAAACGTGATCTTCCTTGTTGGCCGAAGTCGGCAGGGAATCAACCGACGCCGGATGGGCCAGAATTTTGTTTTCAGCACACAGGGCCACCGCTGCTACCTGAACAATCATCAGTCCGGAATTCAAGCCGGGGTGTTTGGCCAGAAATGCTGGATGCTCTGACAAATCAGGGTTGACCAGTCGTTCAAGGCGGCGTTCGGAAAGGCTGCCGAGTTCAGAGGCGGCCATGGCGGTGTAATCAAGCGCAAAGGCCACTGGTTCGCCATGGAAATTCCCCCCAGAAATGACTTCACCCGTGTCAGGGAACACCAGCGGGTTATCGGTGGCACTGTTGAATTCGATTTCAAGGACCTGCCGGGCATGCGCCAGTACATCACGTACCGCCCCATGAACCTGGGGGATACACCGCAGACTGTAGGCATCCTGGACGCGTCGGCAGTCTTTGTGTGATTCACGAATCAGGCTTCCTTTGAGCAACTGGCGAAACCTGGCGGCCACCTGTCCCTGGCCAGCATGGGCGCGAACTGATTGAATTCGCGAGTCAAACGCCACCAGCGTTCCACGCAGGGCATCAAGTGAAAGCGCGCCAATCACATCGGCAATGTCAGCCAGTTTTTCCAGTTTGCTTAACGCCAGTCCGCCGACGGCAGCCATTGCCTGTGTGCCATTGAGCAGCGCCAGTCCTTCTTTGGCTTCCAGGACAAGTGGTTCAATTTCAGCCCGGCGAAGTGCCTCGGCAGCCGACAGGCGCTGACCCTGATACAAACAATCGCCTTCACCAATTGCCCCAAGGGCCAGATGTGACAGCGGCGCCAGATCACCACTGGCACCGACCGACCCTTTTTCAGGAATCACGGGATGCACGCCCCGGTTGAGCATCTGGAGCAGTGTCTCAATCACCACTGGACGCACACCGGAAAAGCCTTTGGCCAGAACATTTGCCCGCAATAACAGCATGGCTCGGACTTCGTCTTCGGGCAGCGGGTTTCCGATCCCGCAGCAATGCGAGCGCACCAGATTGAGCTGGAGTGCGCGGAGGTCTTCCATCGGAATTGTAAAATCAGAGAGTTTGCCAAAGCCGGTGTTGATGCCATAGACAACACGGCCCGTTTCGAGAATGTGCCGGACCACCTGATTGGCGGCTTCAACACGGGTTCGAGCTTCGGGGGAGAGCTCAACCGGTTCGCGACCATGAACGGCGCGAACCATTGCATCAAGTGTCAACGAATGACCATCAATGAACATAGGGATTTTTGCTTTGGGGACCTTTGGGAAAATGTGAAAGAATGCGCGGCCCTTTTTATTCGTTCGATGGACGCGATTCAACTGAATTTGTGCAAGGCCTGGAATTTGTGATGTTCTTCAACCGTGGAATCAGTCAAACACAGTTCAGAAAGGCAGGTGTCATTTGGGCATCTCTCGTGGGCGGATGTTTGTTTTCTGCCTGCACCAGTGATCCGAACTCATTGCAACCTCCGCCTGAACCTGAGCCGCAAATCCAGATTGTGCATGTGGAACCTGTCCCACGTGAGATTCCAGAATCCCTCAAGCCAATTTTCCAGCTTCGATGTGCCGAATGCCACGGGGCTGATGGTCGGTCAGGGGCTGGAGGTGACATTTTTAAAGCCCGTCATCGCTCAGCAAAAAACTGGCAGCTTTTTTTGCGTCATCCACAACAGGCGGATCCAAAGAACACCATGCCCGCCGTGACAGGTCTCACCGACGAAGAGTATCGTTTGTTTGCCGACTGGCTTTCAAAAGTTTCGCGCACCAATCCCAAATTTGAACCGGGAAGGAAATAGGGTTCCGGGTTCCGGGTTCCGGGTTCCGGGTTTTCGAATTCTGTCCTTTTCACCCCAGAACCCAAAATCAGCAGGCTGTAAGCCACCTGCCTCAATTCAACCACCGCTTCGGCGGCAAAAGCACAAATCTCCATATTCGAAAACCCTGAACCCTGAACCCTGAACCCTGAACCCTGAACCCTGAACCC
>CAZXCE010000546.1:0-6020 GCA_964639175.1 uncultured Clostridia bacterium | reverse complement strand
CGATTGCTGGCAGAGAAAACCAGCAAAGGCTATAGCCCCGGCGAAGAAGGGCTGGCCTACGTTCAAACCGAACACGAAGGCCGCATTTCAGGCGTCCAGTGCCAGTTGCTCAATCCAATCGAAGAAGCCGAACTTGAACAATTCGTGGCTGACCCGGCGTGGTGCTTTCAGGAAAAGCACGATGGGAAACGGATGCTGATTCGATGTTTGGAAAACGGACTCGTTGAAGGCATCAACCGGAAAGGTCTGGTGGTTGGAATCCCGAGTGCGTTTGTGGCAAGTCTGGCCAATATTGCGACTCCACTCATTTTGGATGGTGAAGCCATCGGAGAAAAACTGTATGTCTTTGATATTCTGCAGTTTACCGCAGATAGCGGCGAAGGTTCAGAGGATGTGCGTTCGTGGAAATACGCTGACCGAATTGGGCTCCTGAAACAGCTTGAACCCAGGCTGGTCGGCACGGCGGTTGAAATCGTTCCGACGGCACAGACGAAAGAGGAAAAAGAAACGCTGGTTCAACGCCTCAAATCCGGCGGAAGAGAAGGGCTGGTCATCAAGCGGCTCGACGCACCGTATGCCGCTGGTCGTCCGGCGTCGGGTGGAAATCAACTCAAATACAAATTCACCGAAAGCGTGTCGTGCGTCGTGGTCAGCCATAACCAAAAACGGAGCGTCAATCTGGGACTGCTGGATGATGACGGAACCCTGGTTGAAGCCGGAAGCGTGACGATTCTTCCGAATTTCCAGATTCCACCGCTCAACTCAATTGTCGAAGTCCGCTATCTGTATGCCCACGCCCAATCAGGCAAGCTGTACCAGCCGGTGTACCTTGGCGAACGCGATGACCTTGAACACAGCCAGTGCCGGAAGACACAACTGAAATTTAAAGCTCCACTCGAAGATGATGAAGGCTGATCTCAGCAGGCCAAAAGGTGTTTGAGGGGATTTGTCCTGTGCTATGTTTGCCCGGTGAAACCTGTTGCAACCCGGAGGACAAGTGTGTGAGCAAAACCGCCCAGCCTTCATCAACCAACTACCCGACTCCAGCTTATTTTCTTTCCTTAGAATTAGAAAACGTGCGGTGTTTCGGCCCCCGGCAGACACTGGATTTTTCAGCCGACCCGTGGCGCCCTGCACAGTGGACGGTTATTCTGGGAGAAAACGGGGTTGGAAAAACGACATTATTGCAGTGTTTGGTTGGAATGGAACCTTTCATTGGGATAACAACGCTTAGCAGAGGCAATGAGAGTATCTCTGGCTCAGCGATGCTGCCAAGACTTTATTGGGATAATTTTGGACGACACGACCCACAAGTTAGCCGCTTTGCACGGGCAAAAAATGAACGAATGGAATTTAAAACATCACTCTGTTATGGAAAGGTATTGGGGGGCATATCTCCAGGTATCTCATTTCAAGCTAAGTTGTGGTTTGAAAAAAGAAAAGAAAAATGGGAAGGTAAGTTCAGCGAGAATCCAATGCCAAGTTATGGTCAATTAACCGGTTTTGTTTGTACTGGTTATGGAGCTGCGCGACGGATGAGACTGTCTGCTCCCGTTAGTGAAAAAGAAGATAATATTGGAGATTGGGATACCCTTTTTGATGAGGATGCCGCACTTGGTAATGCCGAAGAATGGTTGCTGAAGACCTATCTCAATGCCAGAGTTTCTGATTCTGAAGACCTGAAAAATCGCTTCCAAAAACAATTTGATACCATCGTTGAAGTTCTAAAAAAAATTCTCCCTGACATTCAAGATATTAAAGTCCCCAGGCTCAAATCATTTGACGAAAGTGCCCGAGTTGAGTTTCAAACTCCATATAACTGGGTTTTGATTCAGGATTTGGGGATTGGTCACCGGACGATGATTGCCTGGGTGGTGGACCTGGCCCGGCGGCTGTTTGAGCGATATCCAAACAGCCCTGATCCCCTGGCAGAACCAGCGGTCGTTCTAGTTGATGAAATTGACCTGCACCTCCATCCAAAATGGCAGCGTGACATTATCCAGTTTTTAAGCGAACGGTTTACAAATACTCAGTTTATTGTGACAGCACACAGTCCGTTGATTGTGCAGGCTGCTTCGGATGTCAATGCCCGGATTGCCCTGCTTGAAAAAGAAGGCGATCACGTGATCATCCGGCAGGATTTTCCTTCGATCCGTAGCTGGCAAATTGATCAGGTGTTGTTGAGTGAATTGGTTGGATTGCCAAGTACCTTTTCACCTAAAACAGAAAAATTGCTCAATGAACGAATGAAAATCCTCACGAAAGGGCGGCTCTCAAAATCTGACCACCAAAGAATCAAAGAATTGGAAAAGGAGATTGGTCCTTTGCCAAGTGGGCAATCGCGCACCGAGATTGAAGCCAGAGAACTTATCCGCCGTGCAGCGGAGCGATTAAGACAACAAGGGGCGTGAATGATCAAAATCAATAAGCCAACAGAAGCTCCGACTGTATTGCGCACGCGAGGGGAAAAGAGAACACGTGCTTTGTGTGAATCATATGATAACGGGCAGACTCAATTCAGTTCAGATGAGTTCAACCGAAATATTTATTCGCACAAAAGTGTGAGACAGCTTCTCCATTCTATTCAGCATGGAAAATGTTGTTACTGCGAAGGATACATTGATGTTAAGTATTCTCAGGTTGAGCATTTTCGCCCCAAGACTCATTACTACTGGCTAGCCTATGATTGGTCAAATCTGCTGTTTGCTTGCGGGGATTGCAACTTAGCAAAGGGTGACAGTTTTCCCTTGAAGAACCCTCGTTCAAAAGCCAGGTCTCATCGCGATCAAATTACTCGTGAGCACCCACTCCTGATCAATCCGGCTGAAGTAAATCCTGCAAGATACATTGGATTCCGGAACGAGAGGGCGTATGCCATCAAGGATAACCCGATTGGAGAAACAACAATTGAAGTACTTGAACTCAATCGTCGTGAAGCTCTTTGGAAAAAAAGACGAAACCAATTGAAACACCTTGAAGATCTTCTTGATATGATTGACCTGACGAATGGACCTGAAAAGCGAAGAGCACAGCGAGTATTTAACGAGTTACTGAAAGAGTATACCCAGGATTCTTCTGAATTTACCGTCACAATTCGGTGCGCCAAAAAACGAAAGTTCTTTCCTCGAACAATCTGAAAAACCTTCCCGCCTTGAATACCTCTCCATGCTGATTTCTGATGGCTTGACCGCTGAACTTCAAGCGCTGGCGGCTTCAATCACAGGCAGTGCAAACGATGAAACACGCCGCCGATTGGCTTCACAACTGGTTTCGCGGTTGATGGTTGTGTATTTCATCCAGAAGAAGGGATTGCTTGACGGCAATCAGAAATTTCTTCGCCATAAACTCAACGAGTGCCGTCAGATAGGCCAGCAAGACAACTTTGTGGAATTTTTCGAAATGTTATGTTTTGACGGTCTTTCAACGCCCGAACCCAACCGGTCGCCCGAAACCCGGTTGAGGTTGGGCAATGTGCCGTTTCTCCACGCGGAGTTGTTTGGCAAGCCGTCATCCGAGGCGCGGTACCGTCAACCGATTCAGGTTCCGGATGCGATTTTTGAACGGCTTTTTGAGTTCCTTGATCAGTATCAATGGCAGATGGATGGAGACTGGTCAGAGAGTCCCTGGGTTGTGACTCCGGATGTGCTGGGCTGGTTGTTAGAACAGTGCATCAATCAAAAGCAGTTGGGGGCGTACTTCACCCGAGACGACACAACCCGCTACATCAGCCAAAACACGATCATTCCATTGCTGTTCGAACAGGTCCAAAAAGAGTTCCCAACCGCCTTTGAACCTCACGGCCAGCTCTGGCAACTGCTTTCATCACATCCAGATCGCTATATCTATCCAGCAATCAAAAAAGGAGTTCATCTCTCAATCCCCAGGCCAGTTGCGGCAGGTATTGATGATCCTTCGTTGCGCACGCAGTGGAATGAGCCAGCCGCTGCCAGGTATGCGTTGCCAACCGAAACCTGGCGCGAAGTCGTTGCCCGCCGTCAGCGATATGGTGCGCTCCGAACAAAACTGGAAACTGGCGACATCCACGACATCAACCAGCTCATTACTGAAAATCTAAACCTTCACCAGTTTGCGGTGGATGTGATTGAGCAATGCCCAACACCTGGATTCTTATTTGCCTTTTGGAAAGCACTGGAGCGGCTGACGATCCTTGATCCTACCTGTGGGGCCGGGGATTTTTTGCTGGCGGCGCTCAAAACGCTGGAGCCGTTGTATACCGCCTGTTTTAGCCGGATGCAGATTTTTCTCACTCAACTTCCTCCTCCTGGGCAATCCACCGATTTTGAATATTTCAGTCATTTTGCGCTGATTCAAAAAGTGGCGGAGTGTTTTCCGAGCCAGCCGTATTTTGTTCTTTTTTCAATTGTGACCAGAAATCTCTTTGGCGTGGATATTCTGGAAGAAGCTATCGAAGTCGCTGGTCAGCGCCTGTTTTTCAAACTGATGGCTCAGGTGACTGACATTGCTGATACCGCGCGACTGGCAGATGTCAGGTTGAACCTCCGAACTGGAAATGCTCTGGTTGGCTCAGTTACGCCGAAATCAGCTTCCGAAATTGATCAACCTGATCGCTTTCTCAAAGACATCAACCATCAAAAACCGGTCCACTGGTTCGATGAGTTTCCCGAAGTCTTTGCCCGTGGCGGGTTTGAGGTGATTGTGGGGAATCCGCCCTACGTCAAACTCAACAGGCACACGATTGACTATCCGCTATCTGGATTTACAACCCTCCCGTGCCAGGATTTGTATGCCTGTGTTTTGGAGCGTGCCTATGCGCTCTTGAAAAATGGTGGACGACTCGGAGTGATTGTTCCGATTTCAATGTTTGGTACAGATGGGTTTGCCACGCTTCAGGCTGAAACTCTGAGGCAGTTTGATTGGTTATGGACTGCATTTTTTGCCAATCGTCCGACACAACTTTTTGACGGCGCGCAAAAGCGACTGACACTTGTGCTGGGGAGGAAGGGAACTCAGTGCCCGACAAAAATTCACACCACGGCCTACCTTCGCTGGTGGAAAGAAGAGCGGGAAAGTTTGTTTGAAACCCGGATTGGGTACGCCACACCCGTCAGCCCGTTTCAGGTCTTTGCGCAGGCACTTGAAAAACTCGGGAGTGAGCTGGAAGTAAATCTGTTCCACAAGCTGGTATCGGCTTCATCTGGCCGGATGCGGGAAAGTTTGTTCCAGAATGGTGAGGAGCGGTGCTACTATACACGGAAATTCGGTTATTTCCTTGCTTTTACTGACTTTATTCCACATATGACGAACCTGAAAACCAGACAGATGAAGCGACCATCTGAATTAAAAGAGCTTCGCTTTCAATCACAGGACACCTGTCTGGCGGCGATTGCGGTTTTGAGTTCAGCAACCTTTTTCTGGTTTTGGAATGTGCTTTCAGACTGCCGAAATCTGAATCGGCGCGATATCCTGGCCTTTCCCTTGAATGTTGCCAGTCTGCCTTCTGACCTCAAAAACCCTCTGAGCGAACTGGGGCGAGGCTATCTGGAGGCACTCACGGCAACGTCAACCACCATGCTCAAAAGCGGACTTGTCGTCGAAACCTTTGAATACAAAGCCTGTAAGCCGATTCTTGATGAAATTGATCAACTTCTAGCCAACCAGTTTCGCTTCACGGCTGAAGAACTCGATTTCATTCTCAACTATGATTTCAAGTACCGAATGACAAGGTGAGTGGGAGATAGAGGAAAGTATTATGCAGGCAGTGATTTTGATTGGGATTCAGGCGACGGGGAAATCAACTTTTTATCGCGAACGGTTTTTCAATACACATATCCGCATCAATCTGGATATGCTCAAAACTCGCCATCGTGAAGCAATCTTGCTGCGAGCCTGCCTTGAAGCCAAACAATCTTTTGTCGTTGATAACACCAACCCAACTCGTCCTGAACGGGCCAGATACATCACGGCTGCCCAGGAAGCCGGGTTTTCAGTCGTCGGATATTTTTTCGAATCGAGGCTTCAGGATGCACTGGTTCGCAACC
>CAZXCE010000545.1:0-6026 GCA_964639175.1 uncultured Clostridia bacterium | reverse complement strand
GGGTTCCGGGTTTTCGAAATCGGCACCTGTTTTGTCATTCGGTTTCTGAATAGCTTGTAATTCCTTCGATTTAATCATTGTATTTTGCGAATACTAGACCCGGAGCCCGGAACCTTAAATCTATGGACTATCCCAACATCTATTCTTTGTTTCGCAATCGAGTTGAGCAATTTCGCGGTCAACAGGTGTTTTACACGCGTCAGGACGACCAGTGGGTTGGCAGCACCTGGGATCAGTTTGACGAAGATGTTCACAATTTTGCTGCGGCATTGATTGCGAGCGGTTTGACTCCCCAGCGTTCGGTTTGCATTCTGATGAAGACCGTTCCAGAGTGGCCAGTGGCCGATCTGGGCACGATTGCTGCCGGAGGCATCAGTGTTGGGCTTTATCCAACCAACTCAGCCGAACAATGTCAGTACATCATCAACCATTCGGATGCTGAATTTGTTCTGGTTGATACTCGTGGTCAGCTTGAGAAAGTGCTCTCGGTTCGTGACCAGCTTCCGCATGTCAAAGCAATTATTTGCCTTTCAGAATCTGCCGCTCAGGCGCATGCGGGAGTAATCAGCTATCGTACATTTCTTGATTTTGGAAAGTCCCGCCGGCTGGAAACCGCCGGAGAATTAGAAACCAGGGCTGAGGGCGCCACTGCTGATGACACGGCAATTATGGTTTACACCTCGGGTACAACTGGTTTGCCGAAAGGTGCCTGTCTGAGCCATCGGTACATTTTGCACAGTGCCAAATCGCTTGAAGGTTCGATCCCGATTCAGTCAGATGACACGTCGTTTTCTTATTTGCCCTATTGCCACGTTGCTGAGCGGATTTCAGGACTCTATAACCGGCTCAATGCTGGGGCAGCGGCTTACTTTGTGGATGATTTGACAAAGTTGTGGGACTACATGCTCGAAGTCAAACCAACCGTGTTTGGCAGCCTGCCGCGCTTTTTTGAAAAGATCTATGCCCGCATTTTGGGAGATGTTCATAAGCTTCCGTCAGAGGAGCAAGCTAGATTCCAGCAGGCACGTGAAGTCGGAAAACAGGTCAGCCAGTTTCGACAGAAAGGCGAATCGGTTCCGGCGGAATTACAGGCGCAGTATGATGAACTGGTTGAACCATTTGCCCAAAAAATCAAAAGCTATTTCGGAGGCCGCATTCGGATCGCCACTTCAGGCGGGGCGCCGTTGCCCCAGGAAATCGCCGAGTTTTTCAGCGGGTTCGGATTGCCGCTGCTCCAGGCATATGGGTTGACCGAAAATATCTGTGTCGCCTTTAACCGACCTGAACGCTATAAGTTTGGGACGGTTGGCCCGGCAATGGAAGGCTGTGAAATCAAAATTGCCGAGGATGGGGAAATTCTGGTTCGAAGCCAGATGCAGTTCAGTGGATATTACAAGCAACCCGAAGAAACCGCCGAAGTGCTCCGGGATGGTTGGGTATACACTGGCGACCTCGGTGAAGTTGATGACGAAGGGTTTTTAAAAATTACCGGGCGCAAGAAAGAACTCATCGTGACTTCAACTGGGAAAAAAGTCCCGCCGGCGTTGCTTGAAAACCTGCTCAAGGAAAACCACCTCATCAGTCAGGCGATGGCATATGGTGATAATAAAAGCTTTATCGTCGCTTTGATTACTCTCAACCAGCTTGAAACCGAGGAATATGCCCGTTCCAAAGGGTTTGAATTTGGCTCCTTTGCCGAACTGACCCGTCATCCGGAAATTGTGGCGCTGGTCAAAGGCATTGTCGAAGGTGTCAACGCCAGGGTTTCCTCAACTGAAGCGATGAAGAAATTTGCAATTTTGGACCATGACCTGAGCATTGAGGCCGATGAAATCACCCCAACCCTCAAAGTCAAACGCAAGGTTGTCTCCGAACGCTATCGCGATATTTTGGAAGGGCTGTATCAGTAGGGTTTAGGGTTCAGGGTTCAGGGTTTAGGGTTCAGAACAAACCTGCAAAGGACATAAAACCCTCGAAAACCCGGAACCCTGAACCCCACAGGCCGTAAACGACCTGCCTTAATTCAACCACCGCTACGCGGTGAAAACCAAAAACAACCTCTATTCAAAACCCTGAACCCGGAACCCGGAACCCGGAACCCGGAACCCGGAACTAGAACGGTGTCTGGATTCCTGAGTCCAGCTCTTTGGCTTTCAGGGAATCGGCTTTGGCTTCTTTGATTCGATTTTTGCTCTGGTAGGCAAATGCCCGCCGGGCATACCCAACCGCCAGTTTGGGATTGAGGTCCAGTGCTGCCGTACAATCGGCGATGCAGGCGTCAAAGTCTCCACGATTAAACTTAAAAACGGCTCGCTGGTGATAGAGGTCGGCCAGTTTATTCCGATTCGTTGGGGCGTTGGCCGGGTCAACTTCGACGGCCCGGCGGAAATCACCCAGTGCCGAATCATAATCGCCGTTGTTGGCGCGTGCCGTGCCGCGATTGAGGTACACATTGGCCATCCGACGGGCAATGGTTTGTGCCCGAGCCTGATCTACCTGTTGCGCCCGACCAAAGTCGGCCAGGGCGGCTTCATAATCACCATTGTTGGCGTTGATGGTGCCCCGGTTCTCATACAGTTCACCGAGCCGGGCAGTTGTGGCTGGATTTTGTGGATCGAGTTGAAGGGCCTGATTTAACGTGGTTAAGGCGCGGTCATAGTCTCCGTTGTTAATTTCAACCACCGCACGATTGACCAGCACATTGACTTGCATTCCGGTGTAGACTTTGGTGCTTGCCGGGTCAAATTCAAGTGCCTGTTTCAGGTCAGCCAGCGCGCCTTCATAGTCGCCAGCGTTATTTTTTCCGGTGCTGCGGGCGGCGAAAATGCCAGCCGTTTTGGAGCTATAAAAGTCTGCGTTTTCCCGGTCCAGTTCCGTCGCTCGCTTTAAGTCTGCCAGTGCCCCCTCATAATCCTTCCTTGCCGCCTTGAGATCAGCCCGGTTGCCATACAACGTTCCCTGTGGCGTGTATTCAAGGGCTCGTGTGTAATCAAGCAAGGCTTCTTCGATCAATCCCGCTTTGGCTCGGACCTCGGCCCGCAGACCGTACAATTCCCCAATTTTTTTTTGAACGGCGGCTGTTTCCGGATGCTGTTCGCCAGCGGTTTTTCGCTTGAGGTCAAGCACCTTGAGCCAGAGCGGCTCCGCTTCGGTGTATTTTTCCTGAGCAAAAAATGTGTCGGCCAGGGCTGTCAGGCTTTCAATCAAGGGCTGACTGGATTTTGTATCGGTTTCAGCCAGCCGGACGGCTTCACCAAACTGGAGTTCAGCCTCGGGGAAATCATTTTTACTGCGCGCAGCCTTTCCTTTTTCGAGCGAGTCTTCCCAGCGTTTGATCGGTACTGGTGTGGGTGGCGGGTTTGGTTTGGTTGATTTGGCTGGTTTTTTAGAGGGAGTTGAACTGCTGCCCGTGCCGCTGGTTGGGTATTTGCGCTGGGCCCACCCCGATGACATCGCTGTCGTTACCACGATGAGTCCAACCAGCCAGAATTGAATGGTGCGTTTCCAGTTCATTGGGTGAGAAACCTTCAGTTGGAAATATCTTTGGCACACCGAAACCCAAGGGCGAGGTCACGAGTTTCAGGCGTCGCCAGAAAACGGGCAGTTGTGGTGGCTGTGTCTCGATCACTTCGGAAATCACCGCCGCGAATCACCTTTTGACCCGCAACTGGTTTGGCTTTGCTGCCTGGATATGGTTCGTATTCGGTAGCGGTCCACTCAGCCACATTGCCCACCATATCGAGGGCGCTACAAAAACTGGCCCCTTTCGGGTAGCTTCCAACTGGCATGGCCACCGCTTTTTTACTTTCTTTGGTGTTGGCATTGGCCGAAATAAACTGGTTTCCCCAGGGATAAAGCTGCCGGTTGGGGCCGTGGGCGGCAAATTCCCATTCGGCTTCAGTCGGCAGGCGTTTGCCAGCCCAGCGGGCAAATGCTTGAGCCTCAGTCCATTGCAGGTTGGTTACCGGGTATTTGCCTTCACCTGGCGGATAGGTGCCGTTTTTCCAATGTGGTGGGGCTGGCTGGTTTGTTGCCTGAATGAATTTGAGAAACTCCTCGTTGGTGACTTCAACCGTATCGATCAGGAAAGAGCCAACCTGAACTTCGTGTTCTGGCTTTTCAGCCGAATCCGTCGAAGCATTATTTCCCATCACCATCGTTCCGCCAGTGACCAGGGCCATTCCCGGAGGGACTTCGCTTCCTGAAGTGGTTTTTTCGGGCGTTCCTGTCGGGGAAGCCGTGCGATTGAGACTCAGCACCAGGCCAATGCCACCAACCACAACCACGAGCACCACCACAATCATCAGGACCAGGTTCCGTCTGGGCGCCAGTTCCGGTGTCGAAACTACTGGGGGGATTTCAAGTGAAGACTGTGATTTGAGGAGTGGGTTGGGTGGCGGAGCCGATACGGGTTGAGCCATCGCCGCCGTATCTGAAAAGTTTACCTTGGGTTTGTGAATTGCAGGCAGGTGGGGCGGTGTGGATGGTGGCGGAATGGTTGATTTTTGATCAAGGGAAATCGAAAGCCCTGGTTCGGCAGTTTCAACGGCAACACCTTTGCTCTCAATTGTTTCCTGGGATTCAAGTTCTTTTCTATTGAGAAATTTGTCAGATGAAATTTCGGCCAGCGGGGCTTCGCCCGAAGCTGACCGCCAGGTGATTTTCGCCGGGACTGGAATTTTATAGTCAGTTTGAGCAAATGCTGTTTCCAACTGGAAGAAGAGTTCTTCCATGGTTTGCTGGCGGTTGGCCGGTTCTTTTTCCAGTGCTCGCAGGATTACCGTTTCAACCACAACTGGAAGGTCAGGCACTTTGCGTCGAGGTTTGGGCGGTGGAAACTGGCAGTGCTGCATGAGAATCTTGGAAATTCCAGGACCGGGAAAAGGCACCGTCCCCACAAACATCTGGTAGATCACAACGCCCAGGCTATAAATATCCGAGCGGGTGTCCAGCGGTTCAGCCATGCATTGTTCGGGCGACATATAACACGGCGTTCCAAGCAACGTACCCGTCTGGGTGATAGATGACGCCGTTTCGTCAATCGCTTTCTTCAATTTCGCCAGACCGAAGTCAAGGACCTTTACGGTGAACGGCGCGGCGTCGGAATGCGAGAGAAAGATATTGTCAGGTTTGATATCTCTATGGACAATCCCCTTTGAGTGGGCTACATGAAGTGCCGAACATACTTGAGCCAGAATCAGCATGATTTCTTCCGGCGACAACCGTTCCTTTTGACTCAATCGCGTTCGAAGGGAAATTCCATCCAGTAACTCCATCACCAGATAAACCATGCCGGATTCCCGGTCAACGCCGAAATCAGTGACCTGGACCGCGTTTGGGTGTCGAATCTGGGCCGCCGCCCTGGCTTCGCGCCGAAACCGTTCGACTGACGACGGGTCAGACACCAGATCCTGTTTGAGCACTTTGACGGCAAATTGTGTCCCAATATGAATGTGGGTGGCCCGATAGACCTGCCCCATGCCGCCTTCGCCAATTAACTCATCCAACTGATATTTATTGTCAAGAATGCACCCGGTTTCCAGCTCTCGTCCATCTTGCGGACAGAACAGTTGCTGACTTTGGAAAATGCTGTTGCAGGATGGACACCGTTTCATAAGGGCTTATCGCTCAAAACCGGCACAGGACCAGGCGTATCCAAAGGGAGTTATTGCAATGAGAAGTTATGTGAGGTTGTGGATTTGGTGTGTGGTCATCTTAGCAGAAACACTCTGTGGAAGTGGAACCAATTTCCAGGCCCTGGCCCAGTCGGGTGGTGCGACCACCGGTGAAGTCACGGGTGTGGTAACGGATGTTCAAGCGCTGGGAGTCGCTGGTGGGGTTGTGACCGCACGTCGAGTCGAAACCAGTCTGGTTCGGCACACAGAAACCGATGCGTCTGGCCGGTTCCGATTGCTGCAATTACCGCCGGGGCTCTATCAGGTGACGGTTGAGGCCGCCGGGTTTCAGAACCAGACGTCGGAGGTGACGGTGTCGATTGGGACATCCGAAACCGTTGATTTCCAGCT
>CAZXCE010000544.1:0-6027 GCA_964639175.1 uncultured Clostridia bacterium | reverse complement strand
CGGGTTCCGGGTTCCGGGTTCCGGGTTCCGGGTTCCGGGTTCCGGGTTTTCGAAGAGGACGCAGTTCAAAACAGCCGCGTCCTTCCTTCACTTATCATCCAGTCATCTGTCACTTTGTCAGCCTGTCACGCTACTTCCGGCTTCTGTTTTTCTGCTTTCTGGGCTATAACCTTGAGTACATCCAACTGTCATTGAGCAAAAAGAATGCCTGTGGTCAAGCCAGGGCAGGAACCCTCTTTTTCATCAAACAGTTATTCGTTCAGGCCCAGGAGGTCAATTGTGAAATACTGGTGGTTGCTGATTGGTGTGCTGGTGGGTGGATGGTTCGCCCCAGGTGTAAATGCGCAACAGGAAGATCATCCGTCAAATGTGCTGGTTCAGTATTCGTTTGACGATGATAACATCGCGACTGGCCCTGATACGTTCATGGTGTTTAACCACGCCAAAGGCCGCATGGCGCTTTCAACCGGGTATCAATTCAGCGGATTTCGGTCGGTTGAACTCCACGACGTAGCCGGTGACGGAGAGTTCCCCGAATTACAGGGCTACTTTCCCGAACAAAGCAAAGGTACGCTGTATGCCCATTTTGCGATAATGGTTGTCAACCCGGCAGAAGGATTGAACATTGCGCTGGCGGGGCCTGCATTTTTTACAATGCGCAAACACGGGATTGCTTTCTGGCTCAAGCTTCAGAACGGCGTGTTGTTTCACCATCCGGATGGCGAAGCCCAGAAGTTGTTTGCGGTCAAGCCATTTACCTGGTACACGGTGGACGTGGCCTATACCTTTGATGAAGGGCATTACAGTCTGGAGATCTTTGAGGAAGGGCAGGTGAAAACGCCGGTGGTGTCGCTTGCCAAGCAAACCAACGTGCCGGGTACGCCCAATTCCGCCGTAGACAAATTTTCCTTCATCGGTGATTTGGAAGATGAATCAAATGTCACCTATTACATTGACGATGTGAGCGTGAGCCTTGACAAACCGGTGACCCAGCTTTCATTTGTGGCCCCAGGGCGACGGATGCTCTTTGTGGATCGGTGGAACAATTATTATCAGGCCATCCGTCAGCGTCCAACCTGGATTCCCGCGATTGACTTCTCTGATTTCGGGATTTCATCAGCGACGGTCAAACAAATGAAACAGGAAGGCAGCTACAAGTATCTTGAAGGCTTGCTGGCTGGCCACTGTTTGCAGGCTGAAGCTGAGAAAGTCGCTTCGCCCGAAAATTTCCGGTTGCTCAAAGCGGTGTGTTTGTGGAATCAGGGGTGTGGAGCGATGTCAGTTGGACGGCCTCAAACGGCACTCGAACGCTATGACCAGGCGGCGCAATTATCGCCAGGCGGGAAGATTTATGGATTGTCGGCAGTATTGGCGCTCTCCGCTTTGAAACAGTGGGACGAAGTCAACGCCCGGCTTGGGAGCGTGTATGTGAATTTCCAGACGGACATCCGATTGTCGGTGGCGCTGGCCATGATTGGTACTGCTCGTGGAAACGTGGACGAAGCCAAACAATGGCTTCGAATTCCGGCGGAGACCCTGACGAATGATTTTCGAAACACCCTGCTGCGGCGATTATGGGGCGCTGAAATCAGTTCGGACGTGGTCAGCGAATTGAAAAGCAAATTCCCGGATGACTGGCGCGAAATATTACAAACGCGGCTGATTTGTGAACAGTACTTCTTTGTATTGCTGTGGAAAAACAATTACACCGAAGCCGAGCAGTATGCTTCGCGGATGGCCGAACGGATGAAACTGCTGGGACTGCCCGACTGGCACTGGCACGAACGCGCCGGAGACGCTGCCTTTCTGGCTGGAAATCCGGCAGGAGCCATTCCTCATTACGAAGCGGCATTAAAAGATCCGGCTGGCCGCTATGTGATGCTGCGAATGTCGGATGCCTATTTCCGGCTGGGTGATTTTGCCAAAGAACGTGACTATCGGGAAAAGATCTATGGCAGTCTGCTTCAGAAAACAAACTGAATGCGAGGTGTGATAGATCATTTCCCCTCGAAGAAGGGTTGACCCGCGCTGGTTTCTCAAACAGGATTGGGTTTCTGGCTGATTTCAATCCTGGAGAACCTGCTGATGTCACGTCCGTTTCGGTACTTTCTGCGCGTCCGATTTCATGAATGCGATGCACAGAAGGTTGTTTTTAATGCGATTTATGGCACCTATGTGGATATTGCGGTGCTTGAATTCCTGCGGGCAATCGGGCTTGGTGAGGCTGTCACCGGGCAGTTTGATTATCAGCTTGTCAAACAAACGGTTGAATGGAAAGCCCCGGCCCGGTTTGATCAGGTACTTGAAATTTCGGTTTGGGCAAAACATCTTGGAAATACATCATTTACACTTGCCACTGAATTTCGGCTGGCCGGGCAGAGCCACATCAATGTGACGGCTGAAACGGTGTATGTACTGGTTGATGCCCAGACGCTTTCCAAAACGCCGCTGCCCTCTCACTTTCGCCATACGCTTGAAGCTGGAGGTTGGGGCCTCTGGGTTGATCATGCCTCCTGTATGGTTCATCGTGCAGAATCTCTGGAGTCTCAACCGCCCGAAAATCAAAAAAATGAGGAATCGCAATGAGTTACGCCCAATTTCTGCTCGGACTTGGTTCAGGTATCAAATATCCGATTGACCAGTTGATGAATCTTGATCCGGTTGATGGCCGCCCGGTCACCATGGTGCTTGATCTGGACCGCCTCAAGGCCGAACAACCTGATTTTGCCTGGTACCATCCCGAGCGGCGCGATATGTGGCGCTGTGGTGCCTTGCTGGCTCTGGACTGTGCCAATCCCGATGACCAGCCGCACATTGTAACGCTCGGTGAAGGCAACACGCCGCTTCGCGAGTATCCAACCCAGAGCGTGGCACAAAAATACGGTTTTCGGCTCCAAATCAAAGATGAAGGCAAGGCCGAACCAGGATTTGGGGCCAATCCAACCCAATCATTCAAAGATCGTGGAATGGCCATGACCGCATCGCTGGCACACAAGTTCGGCTTGAAAAAGCTGGTTGTCCCGACACAAGGGAATGCTGGTGATTCAATGATGGAGTATGCACTGGCCGCCGGAATGGAAGTGGCTGTGATTATGCCGGATGATACGCCCATGCCGATTCAGGGTCGGGTGGCGGCGATGTCGTTGCGAACACCACAGGTCAAACTGGAACTGGTCAAAGGTACGATTCGCGAAGCTGGTGCCCTGATGCGGGAAAAATACCTGTCAGAAGGGTATTTCAATGTGGCAACGTTTCAGGAACCCGGCTGGCGCATTGAAGGCAAAAAAACGCTTGGCCTTGAACTGGCTGAACCTCTGCCCGGCTCAACCGACTGGCAGGTGCCAGATGTCATAGTCTATCCAACTGGTGGAGGGACCGGGGTGCTTGGGATGTGGAAAGCCTTTGACGAACTGCAGGCCCTGGGGGTGATTGGTTCCAGGCGTCCGCGAATGGTTTGTGTCCAGTCCACGGTTACGGCTCCGATTGTGAATGCCTGGAAGGAAGGCAAATCCGATACGGTGGTGACTGGCGGTGGGCAAACCCTCTGTACCGGGCTCAATGTTCCAGCCGGAGTCGGGCATTTCAAAGTTCTTGAAATCATTCGACATAGCGAAGGATGTGCGATTGCGGTTGACGAAATTGAGACGGCACGGGCGCTCCAGGCCGTCTGGCAGGAAACCCGGTGGTGGATCTGTCCCGAAGCCGCTGCCTGTCTGGCTGCACTTGAACCGCTGGTTGAACAGGGGATGATTCGGAAAAATGACCGGGTGGTGGTGGTCAATACTGGTTCGCTAGAGAAGTATCTGCCTGAGTTGCGGCATTTGCTTTAGAATCAGAACAAACGCAAAACGTGCCTGTCATATACTGAGGGGATGTGGAATGTGGGCATTCGGTTTTGAATCGTCCAACCAGGAAACGCTATGGCAAACCGGGCCTATTTATTTTGTACTGATGTGATTGACGAGTCTATCTGGTGGAACCGAGACCGGAAATATTACGACTCGCGGTGGCAAATCCCGCTGGCGTGGTTTTTCTTTTTTTCAGTGGCGGATCTTTATTGGCGGGAACGTCAGGAGGATGGCGATACCTGGAAAGAGGTTAAACTCTGGACTGAAAAAGAAAATGCACTCAAGCGGTTTTCGCAACGGAGAAAAATGCTTGAATCCATCATCAAAGATCGCCTGGATGTACAACTCCTGGACAGGTTTAAACAAGAGATCATCAACTTGAAAGGGAGTCTTCTGGTACTCGATCCAGAGGAAATTATTGCTGGGATTTCTTATTCTGACCTGGAGCACTTTAAGGCTATCCAATGTATTCTTGAAACCATTGAGAGTGGTGATGCCACAGCCATCAAAAATCTTTCTAAGCTGGGAACCTATTTTCAATTCGGTGATGACCCTGACCGATGGGAACTGAATGTGATTGGGTGTACATATTAACCCCTGGCATTGTGGCCGGCTATAGATCGGGAAAGTGAAGGAACCGATGAAGTTGAAAATTGTAGGATTGATGCTGGTTGTTTTTCTCTCTGGTTGTACAAAGTCTGTGCCTGATGAGGCCCCGCTTCCGGTGGCGAACCCAAGTCCAAATGTGCGAGCCAACCCTGATAATAAACGGGTGATGGATAATTTCTCGCCGCTTGAAGGAACATCGCTGATTTATGCTCGAATCGTATCTGCTGATTCAGGGTATGAACTCAGTGTGAGTAGTGGCAAAGGCGGGCCAAACATTCACAACTATGTTTTTGTGAATCCAGACAATTTGAGCAGTCAAATGCTCTTGCCTGTCAACAATTACTTTATTCATTCAATGGAGGGCTGGCCTCAACTTGCGAAGGCAACGCCAACTGAGAAGCATCAGCCAAAATTACCAAAAGATGAACCGCTGAGTGTGCCCCCACCTGAAAAAGCTCCAGGAAAAAACACCGAATCTGAGGGGCAGGCGATGAACGCTGAACCTGTACAAAAGAAGAGCGGGCCAAAGTGTTTTCTCTACCGTGTGACCAAATATGATACTGACGGCGATGAAATCCTGACCGGGAAAGACGAAGAAACGCTCGGTATCTCCAACCCGGATGGCAGCGGGTTTGTTGAGGTCATTCCTGGTATCCGCCGGACATACTGGCAATCAATTTCAGATGATGGAATTCTGGTGATCGCCTATCAAACTGGAAAACAGAAAAGAATGGCGCGGATTGATGTCCTTGCCAAACGGATTATCCAGCAGGTTGATGTCAATGTTGGGAGTGATGTCGAGTGATATCAGCCACTTCAGAAAACCAACGAGCCAGTTATCCTCAACCAGTTCATTTCCCCAGATTCGCCCGGCATTTATGACAATATTGGGGATGTGGTTTTTCGGTGTGGACTTTCTTTTTGAGTTCAGAAATCAAATGAATGGCGTCTGAACGGCATTCCGGGGCTTCGACCGCGATGGTCTGGTCATAGCGTTCCAGCAGGTCAACCAGCCGTTCGATACTGGCGACCTGCCGTTCATTTACTGGATCAAGCTGGAGGTCTGAAAAGAACCGCAGGCTGGTTGTCCGAGGTGAAGTTCGCAGCCGGGGCGCGTAGAGCGGGCGACTTTCAACCGTTGGAGGCGCCGAATCAGCCATCAGCGGTGCTCCCAGCAGCAGTTGCCAGTTTTCGTCGGCATTCTGCGGAAATGAAATTCGCCGGAAGTGCTCACCCAGCCACAACGTTACCCGATGCACTGGCTGTTTGGTTTGACTGGTTGAAAGTTCAAAAAAATGTTCGGCGACCCGTCGGCTTGGGGTGAGTAGAAAAACGATGGGATATGGTTGTTTTCCAAGCGCCATCAGATCAAGTGGCCACAGGTCGTGTTCGCCATTGATCAGCACGGCTCCGGGGAATTGCTCGGCGACCTCAAACAGATGCCGTCGTTGCGGGCCAAGTACGGCAATTCGAAGGTGACGGGAACTATCTGTCTGGGTCTTCAGATGATTGAGCCAGCCAATGACGCGGTCACAATAGTGAGTCATAAAAGCTCCACTGGTGAAGTGAC
>CAZXCE010000543.1:0-6031 GCA_964639175.1 uncultured Clostridia bacterium | reverse complement strand
GGGTTCCGGGTTCCGGGTTCCGGGTTCCGGGTTCCGGGTTCCGGGTTTTCGAATTGTCCTTTATGTCCCTTATGTCCTTGATGTCCTTTTCAATAATTTCTAAACCCCTGAACCCTGAACCCTGAACCCCCAGATTCAAGGTTGTTATGGATGCCGCACAACATCAACGACTGAGCGAATTGTTTCTGGCAGCCCTCGAAGTTGATACTGCCAGTCGAGCCAATTGGGTTCTCAACGCCTGTGAGAATGATCGAGCATTATCTGACCAGTTGGAGCAGTTGCTTGCCGCGCATATTCGCTCCGCCGGGTTGCTCGATCACACACCGGTGTTTGACGCTGGCCTGGATTTGATTGCCCGAGAGCCCCTGACCCAACCAGTCACGTACCCGGTCGGACATCGGGTTGGAAAATACCGGCTGGGGCGCCAGATTGGTCAGGGTGGAATGGGCGTGGTGTTTGAAGCCCACCACGAAGGTGTTCCCGGTGGAAAACCCATGGCGGTGAAGATTCTTAAACGCGGAATGGATACTGAGGCGATTGTACGCCGGTTTCAAACTGAATACCGGATTCTGGCCAGCCTGGAGCATCCTTTTATCGCCCGATTTTATGACGGAGGCACCACCAGCGACGGATTGCCCTACTTTGTGATGGAACTGGTGTCAGGACTGCCGATTGATGAGTTTTGCCGGCAACACCGGTTGAGTATTTCAGATCAGCTTCGGTTGTTTCAAAAGGTGTGTGACGCGATTCAGTATGCTCATCGGCATCTGGTGGTGCATCGGGATATCAAACCTTCCAATATTCTGGTACTGGCTGACGGCACACCGAAACTGCTGGATTTCGGCATTGCCAGAGTTTTACAGGCTGAAGATCAATCAAGTGCCATTACCTTGCCGCCACCTGGGCTGACCCAAACCAATCAGCGGTTCCTGACGCCGCTCTATGCCAGCCCGGAACAAATTCGAGGTGAAACTGTCACGACGGCTTCGGATGTGTATGCCCTCGGGGTGCTGTTGTTTCAGCTTTTGACGGGTCAGTTTCCCTATCCCGTTCAAAAAGCAAGCCTGGAAGAAATCCAGCGGCTGATATGTGAACGTGAACCGCTCAAACCCAGTCAGGCCCTCGCTGTAACCTGGTCTGAATCTGCGCAACGTAAACGCCGACTGACGGGTGATCTGGACAATATCGTGATGCTGGCGCTGGGCAAAGAACCTGCCGCACGATATAGCTCTGTCGAACAGTTTTCAGAGGATGTGGCTCGATTTCTGGATGGTCGGCCAGTCCGGGCCCGGTACCCATCACTCGGATATCGCGCCGGAAAGTTTTTCAAGCGGTATGCCTTGCAGATTGTGGCAACCACCTGTGTCAGCGTGTCGCTGGTCAGTGGAACTGGCATCGCTTTCTGGCAGGCACGACAGGCAGAGATCCAGCGTCAAGTTTCGCTAGCTCGAACCCAGGATACCCGAGCCCTGGCCAGTAAACTGGTGTTTCATTTTCACGATGAAATCGAGAAACTCCCAGGGTCAACTCCTGCCCGGCATGAACTGGTTCAGGAAGCCATTACCTACCTTGACCGTCTTGCCACTGAATCCCAGAACGATGTGTCCTTAAAAACTGAGTTGGCGCTGGCATACCGCAAAATTGGCGATGTTCAAGGGCGACCCTTTGTCGCCAACCTCGGAGACACCACCGGTGCATTACAAAACTATCGGAAATCATTTGTGTTGCTGACCCAGCTTGCCACCGCACAACCGGTCAATGGCTCAATCCAGCTTGAACTGGCGACCTCCTATGAGCGTCTGGGTGAAATCCAGGCACTCCAGGGGGAATCAACCAGTGCGCAGCAGTGCTTCAGGCAATCTCAAACAATTCTTGAACACCTGGTTACCCTGGAGCCATCAAATGTGGATACCCGCCGCTTACTGGCTAATTCTTACGCCAAAAGCGGGCAGGAATTACGTTCCCAGGAAGATTGGGTTGCCGCATACGCCTGTTTTCAAAAAGCCCTCGCCCTCCGAAAAGCCCTGGCTGCCCAAAATCCAACTGATCCTCAACTCCGGCGCAGTTTAGCAAATAGTTACATGGGATTGTCGTTGACCTTTGAAGCGATTGGCGACCTGGAATGGAAACGAACCGGCACCGCCACCTGGTCGAAAGAGTTGTACCAGTCAGCGCTTGAATTTAGCCAGTTCCTGGTCAATCAATCATTTGAAGACGTTCAATCAGCGCCGCTGGCACAGGGACGGGCGCATCGTGAATATGCTGGATGTTTGCTCCATCAGGGAACGCTTCAGTTGAAGCGTGGTGATTTCCGCCAGGCTGCTGAAACACTTGAGCAGGCTCGATCCGGATTTCAAAAGTTACTGGTTGCCGATCCTGAAAATACTGAGTACAAAATTCTTCTGGCCTTAACCCTGCGCTGGCTGGGAACGGTTTTTCTCAAGACAAACCAGTGTGGAAGGGCCTCGCAGTCCCTGACAGATTCACTCAACCTGATCAATATTCTGGCGGCAAAAGATTCCAAAAACCTGCTGATTCGCCAAATTCAGGCAGATACCAATGAAACCCTGGCTCAGGTTGCCTGTCAAACTGGTCATCTGGATCGTGCTGTCAGTTATGCCCAAACAGGCTATCAAATTCGAAAGAATTCCAGTGCTATCCATCCAGCCAATCATCAGGTCAGAGTGGAACAGTTTCAAAGCCTGGGAGTTTTGGCCCGAATGACGTTGGCTTCAGGATCAATGGATGTAAAAACACAGATAGATCAACTCCAGATTCAAGAATCTGAGCTGGCTGAATACGCCTGGTTCCTGCTTACGCCCAAACCATCAGGACTTCAGCCGCCAGAGCCGGCGGTTCAATGTGCGCAACGTGCCTGTGAAATTGCAGGGGGTGCCAACCTCGCTGGATGGTATGCCCTCGCTGCGGCCAGCCTTGCGAGCGGGAATGAAGCTCAGGCAGCGCACAGCACCCGTCAGTTTGTGCAACGGTTACCAGGAATTGAAGAAAACAGGCAGGCATCAATGATAAAGACCGTCCTTGGTCAATTGCGGGCAGTTGTTTCCACACCACAAAGACCCCCACGACAATCAGGCAAATGAAGCTGAAAACCTTCCGATTTAAAAAAATTGTTTTGCCGATAATTCTTTTATTTTGAATATTTTGCAGGAATGTTGGAATTCCAACATTTTTCTTTTTCGCCTGTAGGCCAAGCGCTCATCGCTCAAAATGGAGGCAAGCGATTTGCCCTGAAGGTCGCTTTCCCCCAATCAGATATGCACTTTACTGTAAGTTTTCGGAGATCTTGAATTTGGAAAGTGCTTGATTTTTTCCGTGTTTTCCGTGTTTTCCGTGGTAAAAATGTCTTGAAATTTCGGTAAGGTACCTACCTGGAACTGGCCGCCGAAAAAAAATTGTTTTCCTTGCAATATTCTGAATTTGAATGCTTTACGGGAATGTTGGAATTCCAACATTTTCCTTTTGCCGTAAGTTTTCGGAGATCTTGAATTTGGAAAGTGCTTGATTTTTTCCGTGTTTTCCGTGTTTTCCGTGGTAAAAATGTCTTGAAATTTCGGTAAGGTACCTACCTGGAACTGGCCGCCGAAAAAAAATTGTTTTCCTTGCAATGTTCTGAATTTGAATGCTTTACGGGAATGTTGGAATTCCAACATTTTCCTTTTTGAGCTGTTCCAGATACTTCTCAAGGGCCTCGATTACTTCCTCGGGGTTGGCCTCTTTTTTCCGGAAGCGGACTTCGATTTGAAAGGCGGCCTTTGATTGGGTTCGGTCTCGAAACTGGAAGAGGTTTTTTCGATGGTCCGGTGACGGTTCTGTGGTGGAAACTCCCTGGTTTGCCGTCCCTTGAAGCTGGAGCAACCGAACCGCCCCAACGCGCTTATGCTCGGGAAGGGCGAGTATTTTGCGAAGGGTGTGCTTACTCAGCCCCGCAATTTCACGGCACTGGTTGAGGAGGTCTTCGCCCAGTGCCATCAGCCGGACGGTTTCAGCCAGCGTGCTGCGTGGAATTGAGAGCATCTGAGCGGTTTGTTCCTGGGAGTTATTGAGCTGAACCATTTCAGACAGCGCCCGAACTTCATCAACCGGGTGCAGATTTTCGCGCTGCAGGTTTTCAATCAGCGCAATCAACCGCATATCCTGATCGGTCATTGAAGATTTCACCAGGACGGGAACTTCGGTGAGCCCGGCTTTTTCGGCGGCTTTCCAGCGCCGATGGCCGGCAATCACGGTGAAGAGCTGCTCGCTTTCCTGGCGGGCAATCAGGGGTTGTAAGATGCCTTGAGTTTTGATGCTTTCCGCCAACTGATCAAGTTCTGCCGTTTCAATCTGGGTTCGAGGTTGATATGGATTGGGCTGCAGCCAGCTTGTGGGCACTTCGATCACACGATGAGCGTTTTCTTCCTTGGATTCTGTGCCAATGATTGAAAAAATCTCGTTTTGACGCTGATCAGGGACCACCCGCGAGAACTTCTTAGCCATTCACAACCTCCCGCAAGCTGGATTTGGGTCTCACGTGGCCAGCCACTGTATCCGCAATTTGGGCAATGTCATCGTTCACACTGCATTTGGGATCATAGAGTTTGAGCGGAGTCGCCTTGGTTCCGGCTTCAGCCAGGCTGATTAAATCCCGAATTGGCGGAAAGAGGTGATAGCCGAGTTGATCGCACACCGTTTCTTTGATTTCTTGCAGGTGATGCCGATGCAGAACCCGCTGTGGATTATACAGCGTCGGAACAACGCCTAAGATTTTGAGTTGGGGAAGCTTGAGGTTTTTTCGGCGGCGTTGGGCGCGGGCAATTTCTTCCTGGATTTCGCTGACCATCATGACCGACTTGGCCTCGGTCTGGACTGGAATCAAAAGCCCATCGGTGGCAAAGAGAATTTGAATCGTCAGTTCTGAAATGCGAGGTGGACAATCAATCAAAATAAAGTCATACACTTCTTTCAGCGGTTCAAGTACGCTCAATAACCGGGCCGGGTCATGTTGCTGCATCAGAAGAATTTCATCTGCCACCAGCGTTTTATTAGCCAGCCCCAAACTGATCCCACATTCGGCCTGAGCAATTGGTGGCTGGCCGGGATCTTCAGAACCACAAATTCCTGACCAAAACATATCGGTTTTTGGGCAGCCATGCGGGTAAATTCCGAAGAAAAATCCAAGGGTTCCCTGTGGGTCGGCATCAATGAGCAGTACCTTGAGCCCACGTGAAAAAAGCTCAAACCCCAGATCACGGGTAAGGGTTGATTTTCCGACTCCACCCGACTGATTAAAAACGGCAACGATCATAGTGTTTCCATCTCCTTGTGAGTCAAACCGAATTTTTCCAATGCCGGGCCAGATATGCCTGCAAACATAAAAGGATTCGGTTCTTGAGGAAGAAAAATTACCCTATTGCTCGCCACAGAGATTCGTCAAGCAAATTTCAATCGCATTTCAAAAATGAATTTTAGTTCAGCGGAGTGTCTTGAGGTGTGAGACGCGACGAATGGGACGCCCGAAAAACCCGCTTGTCTGAAACTGATACTCGTGGCCTTTTTCGAACCCAGGGTTGATCAGGCGACCCAACAAGGGAAGTTCAACCTGGAAGAAGGTTTTGTCGAATGATGGCAAATCTGAGACATTGGATTTGGGAAGCGCTTGATTTTTTCCGTATTTTCCGTGTTTTCTGTGGTTAAATGTCAGGAAATCGTCGGTAAGGTACTTATCAATGGGGAGACCAGTGATGATGAAATGGATGAGACGCTTCACGATGGTGGCAACGATTGGAGTCGTCATCCTTCCGATGCCATCCTTTGCCCAAACCAAACCAACCAGACCCTCTAAAGTTCGGAAAGACTCGCAACTTCCAGCCCTCAGCCCTCAGTCTTTTAATTCTGCCGAACCCCGCACCCTGAACGGCGGTGAAAAACACACCTACCCATTGATGCTCAAAGCCCGCGATTATGTGAAACTGGTCGTGGAGCAACGCGGGATTTATGTGGTGGTGCGTCTGATTTTCCCAGATGGAACACC
>CAZXCE010000542.1:0-6035 GCA_964639175.1 uncultured Clostridia bacterium | reverse complement strand
TGGGGGCAATGGCCTCAGTGGCAGGCGTAGCTATCTTTTATCTGCTCCCAGCCTTTTTCATTTGCTGCTTTCTGGTGGTGGTGATACTCGAAGTCAATGGCGGGAAAATCCCAGCCTGGGTTCAATCAGCATCGCAACAATCCGATTTGAAACCCTCCCAATACCCACAAATTGGCTCAGGGCAGGTACTTAAGCCAATTTTCAACCAATTGCTATTCGGATTTATCTTCAACATGCTGGCCTTTGTGGTTTTGATTGTGCCTCAGTATTCACTTGCCCAAACGGTGCGATATGACTACGGGTCTCTGACCAGGTTGTTTTTGAAGCTCGGGGTCAGTGTTGATCAGCCCGATGACCATCGCTGGACAGCCTTGATGTATGCCATTGCTGACGGAAACGCGGCCATGGTTGATGAACTCATTTCTCGCGGAGCGAATGTCAACGCCACCAATCACCTGGGGCAAACTCCACTGATGTGTGCTGCCTGGGCCGGTAAACCCGATCTGGTGAAGCGGCTCCTGGCGCACGGTGCCTGGGTGAATGCCCAGGATCATCAGGGAAAATCGGCTTTACTGACTGCCTTGAATACCCGGTCCATTGACCGGGTCCTCGACCGGCTCGATGGGTCTGATTCCTTTGATCACCTTTATTTTTCTCATCCGGACGAATTTCTGCAGAAGGAAACCCTTGAGGTACTCCTCGACTGGCCAGAATCCCGGCTGGACCTGACTGATTTTCAAGGCTCAACCCTCACCAGTTATGCTGTGCGGGCCGGCAATCTTGAGCTTGTTCAAAGGGTGCTTTCCAAACTGCCCAACCAGCTTGATCAACCGGATAAGGCTGGTACCACGCCGCTCATGCTTGCCTGTAAAAATAAACTGCCCAAACTGGTTGAATATTTATTAGGCCAGGGCGCATCACCACTTCACAAAGACCGGTCTGGCCGGACAGTTCTGTTTTATGCAGCGTATCGCCAGCGTGACTTTCCCGACACATCGGGTCAGCTCATTGATTGGCTGATTGCACAGGGGGCTGAAATCAATGTTCAGGACATTGAGGGCAAAACTCCATTGATGGAAGCACTTGATCAGGGCAATCAGGAGATGGTCCGCGCATTGCTGGCTCATGACCCGGATATTCAAATTCGAGATGCCAGTGGACTTCGGGCGCTCGAACACTTCACCTTACGCACAGCCCGGTTTTCAGGCAAAGCGCATCAGGAGCTATATCAGAGACTTTCTGTTACTGAAAACAAATGATGCCAGTTTGTAGTCAGTTGCCAGTAGTTCATTAACTCCAGTTTTTTCAGTTACTTGACCGTTTATTAACCCACAGACTCCATTCCAGAATGGTTTATCAACTCAAACCTGTAAGAGGTCACGATGCCGAATTTTCAGATCAAAGCTGAAAAACAGCCGACCCGGTGTGAAATCTGTCATCAGACAGATCAATTTGACCCAAAGACCAATCAATGTCGCCGCTGTCTGGAATCCTGGGTTCAAATATCACGATCCAATCATACGGCTAACCCACTCCATCAAAGAATCTCAGCAGGGTCCTCAATTTTTCTCATTGTGCTTGGGTTTATTTGTACTGATTCTTTATTTTATTTGGCTTTTCCATACCGGTCTGGAGTATTGGCCAACTTCATTTGTGCCTGCTTTGGATGGCAGTTTGTCCAGCAAGAAATTTTTGGCACACCAGAGTGCTTCCGAATGTTTCCACGCTGGCCAGATAATTTGGTGCTTCTGGTATATGGCATACCAGGTCTGTTGTCATTTTCTTCCCTTTTCGCGTTTTTCCTGATTCCATTCATAGATTCGCAACTCAGTCGAATTTATTGTTCCCCCACGTATCGCTTTCGATTTCAAAACTTAACTTTTTGGAAAGATTGTTTTTGGTATTGGGTGACCCATTGCCTGCGAATCACCTTAGGAGTGGTCCTCACTATCGGGCTGTTTTTGAATTTTGTAATTCCAACCTACACGCTGGCGGAAACTATTCGTCATGACTACACAGTCTTAACCACAGCTTTTCTGAGATTTGGAAGTCCGATTGATGAGCCAGATATCCACGGCTGGACCGGGTTGATGTACGCCACATTGGAGGGGAACACCGATCTGGTCAATCTTCTTTTAAGCCGAGGGGCAAATGTTAACCACCGGGGGAATGGAGGACAAACCCCGCTCATGTGCGCATCGGCTATGGGGTATTCCGACCTGGTAGAATTACTTATCAACCATGGT
Organism: uncultured Clostridia bacterium; assembly: GCA_964639175.1. GTDB lineage: Bacteria > Acidobacteriota > Blastocatellia > Chloracidobacteriales > Chloracidobacteriaceae > JACQXX01. The sequence continues at coordinate 3,789 of CAZXCE010000542.1, read as the reverse complement.
GCTCGAATCAATTTCCGTGATTGTGATGGAAAATCGGCATTGATATTCGCCCTTGAGGATGAGTACCGTGATTTTGGTCATTTAAGCTTGTGGAAAGCTCATCACGACGCAGATCAAAATTATGTAAGACGACGAAAGAATCAAACCACCCAGGTTTTACTGAAGCACTTGCCAGCGGTGACCCCTTCTCTGGTTGAGGAAAAAGACTATCACCACAAAACGCTCTTGATGTATGCGGTTGAAGGCCAAAACCCAAATTTCGTTTTCTGGCTTTTAGCAAATGGCGCCAATGTCAATGCTCAGAACGATTCTGGCCAGACTCCCTTGATGCTTGCTCTCTCAAATAAGCATGAGTTTGCCTATATCTACTTTGAAAAGCTGACGGATCGGGGAGCAGATATTCAACTGAAAGACTCAAATGGAGTCTCGGCACTTGTCTATGCGATTCAAAATCAGCAATTTGAGGCCACACAACAACTCATTCTATGGGGTGCCGATCTCAACCTTCAATTAGCTCCTGATCTTGATTTGATTGGGTTGATCTATGCCCGTTTTCCTCGAAAACAGGCAGTTGAACTGGTGTCGCTCATCAGCAAAAAACAACAGGCCGTCACTTCTCAATCAACACCTTCCAGAAAATAGGATATGTACACTTTTGCAAATGCAAAAACCGACACCCACTGGAAAAATAGGTTCAGAAAAATAATTGGGTTTATTTCCTTTTTTATCTGGACTGATACAGCAATCGGGGTGTTTTATCCACTTCATGCGGGGTCTTTAGTTCAAACTCTAAACTATGTCACAGGGTTGAATTTCCCTGAATTTGTTGACTGGCCTTATGGTGATGGCGTCTATTGCCTGTTTGGGTGGGCCACTCCTTTTAGCTTACGGATACTGGCGAACCTACTTCCTTCTCTTCTTACCTTGTCAATTTGGCTTGGGATTGAAATTTCAATCTTCTGGTTTCTGCCCCAAATGACTCATTTTTCTGGGTCGGTAAAACAAGAGGAATCGCTCTTTTTTCCATCTGACCTCTTTTCAAAGTTTTTAGGCGGGCTGAAATTCTCTTTGCTGGGATGTTTAACCAACATTGTTCTATATTTTCTGGTGGTGTTTCCTACCTACAACCTGGCTGAAGCCATTTGTTACCAGTATCAGCTTCATACCAGTCTGTTGCTTCTCATGCGAGCAGAGGTTGAAGGAAAAGACCATCACGGCTGGACACCTTTGATTTACGCCACGCAGAACGAAGACCGTCAGATGATTGAGGAGCTGCTACGTCGAAGTGCCTGTGTTGACACGACCAACTCACGTGGAGAAACCCCCTTGTGGATTTCAGCCTCACGACATCGCCCAGACTTGTGTCAACTTTTTCTTGATGCCGGTGCCCGGGTTGATCATCCTGACTTTCGGGGAAATTCACCGTTAGTAGCGGCACTGGATGAATACTTTTATAACTACTACATCACTGACCACCGGCCACTTGATAACCCAATCAAACAGCGCCAAAAACACCAAACCGTGATGACGCTGGTACGGGCGGGAGCGGCAGTAACTGGCTTCCAAACCCCTGAGAGAAAAACAATTGCTGATTTGGCGGCTGAGGCGGGCGAATATGAAATTTTCAAACTGGCTATTTCCCAAAAGCCATCGGAGTTTGATCAGATTTTATTTGCTGGAAACTACCTGCTGTTCAAAGCTATCGAAAACGATGACCTGGAGCTGGTTCAACTCCTGATTGATAAAGGCATGATGATCAATTTGGAGAATTCAACCGGTAAATCTCCACTGGAAATTGCCTGCCAGAGCCAGAAACCACACGCAAAAGAAATCACCAGCGTTTTACTCAACCACGGAGCAGTTTTTTTCCCCGTCGTGGCTCATGAAAAACCCCGCTGGTCTCCACCATTCGTGTCAACCTTCCGTCAAAATTGATACCAGTTTGTAGTCAGTAGTCAGTAGTTCACTAAGTTCATTTGACTGAATGATTTGACTGTTTTCTAATACAACCACTTCATTCCAAAATGGTATGAATTATGAGATAGAGGAAGTAATGGCACAGTTCCAGATAAACAACCAATCTTTTCCAACCCGGTGTGAAATCTGTCATCAGGCTGATCAATTTGACCCGGAGTCCAATCGCTGTAACCGGTGTGCCCCGCTACAGGCGCCGAAGCCACGCCACTGGATGGAGAAAATGATGTTTCCAGTCACGCAGCGGGAACTCTGGGCCTGGAAACTGATGCTTGTGACCACTGGATTTGTGTTGATTGATTCGCTGGTGTGCTACCTCTATCCACTTCGGGCGGGAGTTCTTGGATTTTTGGTCTACCGCCTTTTTGATTGGGACTTTTCTTTGTCTTATCTGGGGGCGATCTATGAGGAGCGAATGTGCGATTGGGGGAGAATTCACGTTGAATATTTGTTTTTGCTGCTGACCAATGGAATTACCAGCCTTTACCTTCTCGCAATGAACATATGTTCATTCCTCGACTTTTGGTCTCACCCTTATAAACGACTCCATTTCATCAATTTAACCCAGACTCCACATCAATTGGGCATCGAAGTGAAGTGTCATGCTCTCAAAATGTGGCGAATTCCGGCGTTCTGTCTTGCGGCTGGTGGCTTCCTCAACCTCATTGTATACGGATGGCTTGTAGTCCCATCCTATACCTTGGGAGATGCAATCAGCTATGGCTACCAGCCTCATATTGAACTTAAACTTTTATTCAACAAAAACTTACATCAGAAATGCCAGTCTGGCTGGACACCATTGCTGTATGCAACGGCCTTTCGAGATCAGGCCATGATGCAACGATTGATTCAGCGCGGTGCAAGTGTGGACGCGCCTTCCAGCAATGGATTGACGCCGTTGATGATGGCGGCGGCCCTCCGAAGCGAGGAATTATGTAGATTTTTGATTGATCAGGGTGCCGATACCAATCGGGCTGACACCTATGGCTCAACTCCGATTGATTTTGCTTTGAAGCAGACGTATCTCTTCGATGAACCTTTTTCACTTTCATTTTCCGGGGCGTTCTCTGTTTCCAATGATAACCCTGACCAGTTGAACCAAACGATTGCATTGTTGCGCCGACACGGTGCCCGAATTTCAGGGCACACAGCTCGAAGGGGCAAAACGACGGCCCAGCTCGCCGCTGAAAACGGGTTACTGGAACTGGTGAAAGCGTCAGTGCGTGAAGATCCCACCCAAATCAATCAGCCTGACCTGAACGGAGAAACACTCCTGATGTCTGCGGCTTACAAACAAAACGTTGACCTGGTCAGATTCTTAATTGATCAAGGTGCTGATGTGAATGCTCGGACCCGATTTCACTATGCCGTCGTGCACTTTGCAACTCCGAATGCAAACAGCCCTGAGGGTGAAAAGACCTCCATCGCCATATTTCAATTACTGGTTCAGCACGGTGCTGATCTCAATGCTCAGGGGTATTCAGGTGATACAGTGTTGTTTTATGCTGCTGGAGGCAACCACCCCCGGTTGTTGAAATTTTTACTGGATCAAGGGGCAGACCCGACGATTCGGAATAATGCAAACCGTTCAGCCGCTGACGAAGCCCGGCATCCCGCGGTATATTCCGACCACACCGAGTCAATCCAAATCCTGGAAACGGCAATCGCCGCTCGGAGCAAGTAGTACCAATTTAAGATGAGGAAAATACAATATTTTCAATATTTTAGCTTTTCTATAATGAAGTATTCATATCTGAAGACAGTAAGGTAATTCAATCAAATAAGCTGAGTGAACTACTGACTACTGACTTGTAT
>CAZXCE010000541.1:0-6047 GCA_964639175.1 uncultured Clostridia bacterium | reverse complement strand
TACCGGCGACAGGCGCGAAAAGTTGCCCGGTTGCACCACAAGATTTCCAACCAGCGCCAGGACTTTTTGCACAAGCTGTCGCGCAAGCTGGTCAACACATTCGACATCATTTGTTTTGAAAACCTCAACGTCGCCGGAATGGTCCGCAATGGACATCTGGCAAAATCCATCTCTGACGCCTCCTGGTCGATGTTCCTGGCCATGCTCGTTTACAAAGCAGCATACGCTGGCAAACAAGCGGTGAATGTCAATCCCAGGTATACGTCTCAAGAGTGTAGCGGCTGTCATAAAAAGGTCCCCAAATCGCTTTCGGTACGCTGGCATAACTGCCCGTACTGTGACGTCAGCCTTGACCGGGACCACAACGCCGCACTCAATATCCGGGCAAGGGGGATTGAACTCTTGCTGGCGGCAGGGCTTGTCGTCACTGTGCCTGGAGGTCTGGCATGGGCTGGGCCGATGAAGGGTGAACCTGGGGAATCCGTCACTGGTGGCCCCGTTCCTTTGTGTCAGTAACGGCATTCAGTTGTCACACAAGGGAATCCCCGCAATTTATTGCGGGGAGGATGTCAACTCCAAGGAACTGAGAGCGAAAAATTGGGTATGGACGGCCAAATGATTTGGTCAGCAAAACAAAGAAAAGAGCCTCTCCTCATTGGCCTAATCTTATGAATTACCCCATTCTTAACCTTTTGCCGCCTGTGCCTGAACCGCTGTAATGGCAATTGCATCCACGATGTCTTCAGCTTTGCAGCCACGCGACAGGTCATTGGCTGGTTTGGCCAGTCCTTGCAAAATCGGACCAATCGCGGTGGCGCCGGCCAGTCGTTCGGTCAGTTTATAGCCAATGTTGCCTGCTTCCAGGTTTGGGAAAATCAACACGTTGGCCTTCCCTGCCACCGTACTTCCCGGTGCTTTTTTGGAGCCGATATCGGCAATCAACGCGGCATCCGCCTGCAATTCGCCATCCACTGAAAGCTCTGGTGCCCGTGCCCGAACGGTTCGGGTGGCTTCGACAACTTTATCCACCAGTGGATGCGATGCACTACCTTTGGTTGAAAATGAGAGCATTGCCACCCGTGGTTCGACCTGCAGGAGTGCCCGGCAACTCTCCGCCGAAGCAATCGCAATTTCGGCCAGTTCGGTGGCATTTGGGTTGATCACCACGCCGCAATCGGCATAAATGAAATTTCCGCTAGCCCCAAGTGATGAATTTGGCAAGGCCATCAGAAAAAAGCTCGACACAATCTTGAACTTTGGATGCAGCCCAATTACCTGTAGCGCAGCCCGTACGGTGTGGGCCGTGGTATTGGTCGCGCCAGCCACTGAACCGTCTGCTTTCCCGAGTCGCACCATCATATTGCCGAAATAGAGCGGCTCCATCACCTGCTTGCGGGCTTCATCCGGAGCAATCCCCTTGGCTTTGCGGTGGTCATAATATTCACGGGCATAGAGTTCCAGATCTGGCGTCTTGCGCGGATCAACCACGGTAAACGGACCCAAGTCTACGCCCAGCGAACGGGCCTTTTCCGTGATCTTTTCCACATTGCCAATCAATGTCAGCCGCGCCATTTTCAAACGATCAACCATTTGTGCGGCCAGAATTGTGCGTTCGTCTTCACCTTCAGGAAGAACAATGTGTTGCGGTTTGGCGGCAGCCCGGAGTCGAAGAGTTTCAAGGATTTTCATATGTTGTAGGGCTTGGGGCTAAGGGCTAGGGGTTAAGGGGCTTAGAGCCTGGAAAAGAGTGGTCGCTCAGACCTGAAAGCCAGGAGCTAAGCCCCATCACCGGAATTTAACTGCCAAGGGCCTTCTGGATATCAGGAAGCCAGTTTTCAGCCGAAATGGTAGTTTGTGAACTATCCTTCATTGAGCGCAAGGCCCACTGACCGGTTTGGAGTTCGGTTTCACCCAAAATCAGAACCAGTTGGGCACCGACTTTATCCGCCAGTTTCATCGAGCTTTTCAGACTTCGGTGTTCGAAATCCATCAACGTCGCCACGCCAGCCCGTCGAAGTTCGCTGACAATCGTGACGGCTTTGTGGAATGCGGCTTCCCCGAGGGGGGCCACAAACACCTGTGGCGTGTTGGTGTCTTTGACGTCTTCAGGCAGCGACATCGCAAACCGGTCAACGCCGATGGCAAATCCGAATCCTTTGGCGGGTGGACCGCCGAGTGTTTCAGATAGCCCGTCATAGCGTCCGCCGCCAAGCAAGGCACTCTGTGACCCAAGCGAGCCCGAGACAATTTCAAACACGGTTTTCGTGTAGTAATCCAGCCCGCGTACCATCTGCGAGTCAACCACATAGGAAATTCCGCGTTCGTCAAGCATCCAGCATAGCGCTTCAAAGTGGCGACGGCTTTCGTCAGACAACAAATTGATGGTGGATGGCAGTTGGGCGACCACCGCTGTATCAATTTTGCAATCCAGAATGCGCAACGGGTTGGTTTCATACCGTCGCTGACAGTCTCCGCACATGGTGCTGATCTTGTCTTTGAGTTCGTGTTTGATCATTTCGATAAACCGAACCCGCGTTTCCGCATCGCCAACGGAATTGAGTCGGAGCTCCGTGTTGGGAATTCCCAGCGCGGAAATCAAATGCACCAGAATTTCGATACATTCAGCATCAATCGCCGGGTTATCGGTTTTGCTGATGACTTCGGCACCGATCTGGTAAAACTGCCGGAAGCGTCCTTTCTGTCCGCGTTCGCGTCGGAATTGCGGTCCGCTATAAAAAAGTTTGACCGTGTCGGCTTGCGTCCACATTTTGTGTTGGATGAACGCCCGAATGACCGACGCCGTGTTTTCAGGTCGGAGCGTGAGCCTGTCACCGTTGATGTCGGTCCAGGAATACATTTCCTTGGTCACGATGTCAGTTTCAGTGCCAACACCGCGCGCAAATAGCTCCGTATGTTCAAAAATTGGTGTCCGGATTTCCTTGAACCCAAACCGGTGGAAGAGTTCGCGGGCGGTAGATTCGATGAATTGAAACTTGTGAATGTGGGCTGAAGTGTCAGTGGTAAATTCAGCCGGTAACAGATCGCGGGTGTATTTTGGAGTTTTAATCATAGAGGTCTCAGTCAGTAGTCAGTAGTCAGTAGTCAGTAGTTATTTAAGGAAATAGTTTATTATCAACTGAATATAATGAGACACACAGCTATTGAGCTGTTAATCAACAAAAATAAACCTTGAACCTCGTGAGAACGACTGACGACTGACACCTGACTATGAACTCTTCATGTATTCATTCTTCAACTCGACATAGTGCGACCAGCCTTCTTCAATGCGGGCCAGTTCCTGGTCAGTGATATGGCGTTTGATTTTGGCTGGAATCCCTGCCACCAGTGTTCGTGGTGGGACAATCATGCCTTCGGGCACAACCGCGCCAGCCGCCACGACGGATTCATCACCAATAACCGCACCATCCAGAATGATCGCACCCATGCCAATCAGGCACCGGTCGCCAATCGTGCAACCGTGTGCCAGCACGCGATGCCCCATCGTGACATAGTTCCCAATGGTGAGCGGAAATCGCCCGCCGGTCACGTGGAGCACCGAAGCATCCTGAATGTTGGTATGATGGCCGATGCGGATTGGTTCCACGTCGCCGCGAATCACGCAGCCAAACCAGAGGCTTGATTCTGAACCAATCCTGACATCACCGATCACCTGTGCACTTTCTGCAATCCACACGGTTTCGTCAAAAACCGGGAGTTTCCCTTGATAGCTGATTAACATGATGTTGCCTGTCACAAATGGAATTGAAAACTTCAGCGGGTGAAGGTGCGACATCTTGCCATTGATCCCACGGCAGAGCAAGAAAGGGTTCATGGTTCCCAAACCCCAAACCCTCAATGGTATGAGTTGACGTTCGGTGAGGTGACAAGTAGCATTGCCTCCGCCTCACTTTTTCATCAATCACGGTTCACAATTGATCACTTGACCTGGTTTCTCCTGAAGCTGCCGCCTCAGGTCTTTTTATTTCGCGCTCTGGCGCCTTTACCACGAGTCCAGACATTAGACCATGAACTTTTCATCACTCACACGCAAAAAGTCTATTTCGCTCATTCAAAAAGATGCCGCCGCCGGATTTTCTGATGGGGAAGGTCATGGCGGAGGCGGACTGGTTCGAACACTGACCACACTTGATCTCACGGCGCTTGGAATTGCGGCGATTATCGGCGCCGGGATTTTTTCCACGATAGGAAATGCCGCCTTCAACGGCGGCCCAGCGGTTGTATTTTTGTTTATTTTTACCGCGATTGCCTGCGGATTTTCAGCATTGTGTTATGCCCAGTTTGCTTCGATGATTCCGGTATCTGGTTCTGCCTATACCTATGCGTATGCAGCATTTGGCGAGCTTGCCGCATGGATTATCGGCTGGGACCTGCTGATGGAATATGCCATCGGAAATATTGCCGTGGCCATTTCGTGGAGCGATTACTTCACGGCCCTGATGGCGAGTTTCGGGATTCAAATTCCGCAATACCTGACCATGGATTTTTTAACTGCTTCACGTGGGGCTGAGGCTGTCACGCAATTGCTGGCGAAAGGGCAAACCCTGACCCAGATTCAAACTGAAAGCAAACTGCTCTATGAAGCCTATCTTGCCTGGACCACGGCGCCACATCTGGTTGGTTCGTTACGTTTGGTGTGTGACCTTCCGGCACTGGTCATTACCTTATTGATTACGGCGCTGGTGTATGTGGGCATTCGTGAATCGAAAAAGGCTTCAAATGCCATGGTTGCTTTAAAGGTGACGATTGTGCTGTTTGTGATTGTGCTGGGTGCGTTTTATGTCAACACCGAAAACTGGCACCCGTTTGCTCCAAATGGAATCCCTGGCGTGCTCAAAGGCATTTCGGGTGTGTTTTTTGCCTATATCGGATTTGATGCCATTTCGACAACGGCTGAAGAATGCCGCGACCCACAGCGTGACCTGCCACGCGGGATGATCTATTCGCTCATTATCTGCACAATTTTGTATGTGTTGATTTCACTGGTGTTAACTGGAATGACCAGCTACAAAACGCTCCAGGTTGGTGATCCGCTGGCGTTTGTGTTTGGTCCACAGGTTGCCAATATTCACTGGGTCGAAAAAATTGTTGCCGTCAGTGCCGTGATTGCTATGGCCACCGTGTTGCTGGTGTTTCAACTTGGTCAGCCGCGTATCTGGATGTCAATGAGCCGTGATGGATTGTTGCCCAAGATCTTTTCCGCCATCCATCCCCGGTTCCACACCCCGTGGTTTTCGACGATCATCACTGGATTCCTGGTGGCCATTCCGGCGCTCTTCCTGAATTTAACCGAGGTAACCGACCTGACCAGCATTGGGACGCTGTTTGCCTTCATTCTGGTGTGCGGTGGCATTTTGATGTTGGATAGCAGCAAAATCGAAGCCAAATTCAAAGTGCCGTATGTGAATGCTAAATTCATCATTCCGGTGCTCTTTATATTGTTTTGGGTGGTTGGTTTTGTGAAATATCCAACTGAGTTGACCCGCTTCTTCACCGGTGTTGATCTGGCTGACCCAAGCCTGTCAGGGTGGGAAGTGATTCAACATCGGATTCCAACCTATGCCTTTATTCTGATTTCAGCCGGATTGTCGGTGATGTGTTTCTTGAGAAATCTATCGTTGATTCCAGTTTTGGGACTGTTAAGTTGCGGATACCTGATGTCCGAACTCGGAATCACCAACTGGGTGCGATTCCTGGTCTGGCTGGCGATTGGATTGATGCTCTATTTCACCTATGGCTACCGCCATTCAAAGCTGGCCAGGGCCAATGCCTGAGGGTGGAAGACTGAAGAAGCAGAACTGAATGAAGAATGAAGAATTGAGAATGAAGAAGTCTTTGGTTTTTGGTGCTTGGTTTTTGGTGCTTGGTGCTTAGGAATCAATATTTTCGAAGAAGAACCAGGAACCAGGAACCAGGAACCAGGAACCAGGAACCAGGAACCAAGAACGTCTTCATTCTTCATTCTTCATTCTCAATTCTTCATTCTTCATTCTTCATTCTTCATTCTTCATTCTTCATTCTTCATTCTT
>CAZXCE010000540.1:0-6055 GCA_964639175.1 uncultured Clostridia bacterium | reverse complement strand
AAGGTCACCGAACACACTACCTGTTGAACTGGGCAAACTCAATTACCGGATGCGGGTTGGAACGCCTTGCCAGAGTGGTTGAAGAGGTGATCAACCGCAACCACCCTACCTGACCCCTTCGAATGGCGATTTATAGGGCGTTGATAATTTGCTTAACTTTTTAGATCTTTAAACCAGCTCCTTGAAAAAAAGATCTGATCAACTGTGGCTTACTCCGGAGTCTCATCACCGCCAAATGCAACTCTCGGCCCAGGACTTCAAAGTTCGGACAACTGACATTGGCCAACGCGACGTGCTTAAAGTGCTGCCAGACGGCCTCATCCGGATTGAGTTCAGGCGCATAGGGTGGAAGTCGTTCTCAATGAACCCACTGACTCGCTCCAGCTTCTAAAAAAGAGGTGACGGTTTGACCCCGATGAATCGGTGAGCCATCCCAAATCACCACCAACCTGGTCCCAACCCAATGATGAAGATGAATAAGGAATTGCACACTTTCCACCCCACGCAGTGGGGACTTGCGCACCAGGGTATAGACTTTGCCCGCCGGTGTGATTCCACTCATCATCGATAAATGGTCATGGTTGACGTTCACCTGCAACTGTGGTGGGTGACCCTGTGGGGCATAACTTCGGACGACTCCAGGTAAGAGATAGATCGCTGCCTCATCCACAAAGACTATCGTTCGCCCTTCGCGAGCGGCTTTTTTTCAACTTCGGCCACGTTTTCTTTCGCCAGTGCTCAATTTCGCCCTCATCCCGTTGACTGGCACATTGGATTGGCTGTTGTGGCGTCCACTTCAACTTCTTCAGCAACCGTGTCACTGTCGCCGGATGATACTTCACCCCAAATTCAACCTCGATCACCTCCGCCACCCGCCGGCTCGTCCAGACCTCGCCTCGAAATCCATACGCTTCGGCACCGTGTGAGAGGTACTCCGGCAATCGCCATTGTTGCTCCTCACTTAACTTTGCCGGACTTCCCGTGTGGGGACGCGCCTCTAAACCAGCTATTCCTTCACTTTCCACTCGTTTCATCCAGTGGCTAATCGCAACTTTTGTTACCCCAAGCGCCTCGCTTATTTCCCGATACGTCCATCCTTCTTTTCTCAACTCCAGGGCTTGTTTCCGTCGCCATTCTTTCATTTCGGTTGTGCTATTTCTTTTTTTCATCCCCCTCATTCTAACCAGATTGTGAGGTTAAGCAAATTATGCAACGCTATAAGTCATTGAATTTGATTGCACATGATGATCTTTCAACGGGAATGACACAAGTAATCAGTGTTTCAAAAATTTTCTCAATTGGGCTGAGAATTGTTGAAACCGTCGGTTATTACACTGATGACTCGAAATTGCTAAACAAATTGAAATGGTTGAAATGGATAGTATTTTTTACAAACCAAAAGGACCTGCACAAAACCGCTGCTGATGCGGCTGTGCGATACCAGCGGAAACTTGATCTTTTCAGGGATGAGAGCCTGGGGAAATAGGCAGGAGCGATTTTTGTTAGGTTCAGGTTTCCTTTCAAGTGTAGGTTTTTTGATTTTATCCTGGAGGGGTGGAGCAAATTTAGCCGGTCGGTTGCGAGGTTTTGGGAGCTACCACCGGAAATCGGTTGTGGTTTCTTCTCCCGTATGGCCCGCGCCCTGTTGGGCAGGGGCCGTACGGGAACCTCTTTGAGATTGACCCAAATCCGGTGATGGCGCGTTCAACGCCACGCGGCCCACGGTTACTATCCATCACCTTGCGGGCGGGGGGTTGTCAAGATCCGGTGACCTTTCCTTAACGAAGCATCTGGTTGTCTTCTGATTGCTGGCTCATTATAGCTGGAACCCCATCCTCTTTTGATTGCAAAATATCTTTCGCTTTTCCAAGGTAGGTTGCTTTCTGGAGCGAAATCCCCAACTGAAACAGCTCTGAAACATCGCGGAGCCGCTGATCAACGGCTTCTTGAGACATGTCGAATTTCAACTGTGGTGGCTTCGGGGTATTCATTGGGTAACTCTCAAAGTCCAAGTTGTTTCAAATCAAGGTGATCCTGGTCACGGCCAGCCAGTCGTTTCATCTGAGCTAATCCTTCCGGTGAAACGATTTGGACTTTTCGATTCACCCAGAGCACAACATCACGGTCATTCCAAATTGAATCAAACACTGGACCCACAATCATCAAATCGAGAGCCAGCACATCCTGATCTTCAATCTTGGAAAGGCAATGGATGACCCGTGCTTGCGCAGGCCCTGGTTCAAAAGGAATGGCGCCGCTGTAAAAAACAAATCCACGCGGTTGGAGCAGCTTTCGAATTTGCGGGAGGTCTGCCGCAAGTATCAACAAATCAATATCTTTGGTGAATCGTGGGTAGCCGTAATAGGCCACCGCCAGCCCTCCACACACCGCATACTCAATGTGGGCAGCATTCAGGGTGTCGATGATTCCCAGGAATTCTTCCAGCAAATTCATTCGCCACCTCATTCAGCAAAAGATTGGGATTCCGAATCCTGGGTCAGGCTGGCGTCCTTTGTCAACGAACGGAGGTTTTTGGATTCGTCAGGCAACTGGCACCGCTTTCGCTGTCAGTCGAATCGTCCGCTTGATAAACCAGTGCAGCAGGGCATACACAATCAGTGCTGCAACGTAGGAAAACCGGAGTTGAAACGGCCCAACCGACGGATCATAAAACAACTGCCTGAACGGCGCCAGCACCGGCGCCGTCACGGCATGGATAAATTGCCGGAAGCCGTTGCCTTCGCGGGCGCCAAAGAGTTCGAGGACAATTTCCAGTCCAATCAGCCAGTACACCGTGAAAAATACATAGTTCACAATTTGAGTAAAGCGAGCGGCGGTGCGTGCCCGTTGGATTTCGCGTTCAGTGCGGGCGACCTCGATAATGGCCGTTTGTTTGATTTGAGCGCCAATTTGTGCGGCCTGTTCCTGTTCGACGGGATCAAGTTGATTGGCGTGGCGCATGACTTCGGCCCGAACTTCGCCACGAACTTCATTTTTCACCGCTTCGAGTTGTGCGATTCGATTGGAATCATCAAGCATCAATTTATCTTGTTCAGTCATGAGCGTGTCCTCCTCAATAAAGCTGTGGCTGACCCTTCGTTGTTTGAAGTCAGCGTGGACCAATCCCGATTTGCAATAACGCTCGTGTATTAGAAAATAGTCAAATAGTTCAATCAAATGAACTTAACTGGCTACTGATTACAAACTGGTATTATTTTGGTTATCGTTGTTTGGAAATAAAACTAATCACGGCTACAAACAGGGCCGAACCAATAATTGACCATATAATCGGGAAACTCTGGCCGCCAATCCGAACGGCAAAGAGTTCGTGCATCCCAACCATTCGTGCCACCCACATCCCGAGCATCGCGCCAATAAACCCAACCGCCACTGAGGTAAGGCACCCACCCCGGCTATAACCGGCAATGCTTTGTCCTACGGCACCGCAAATTCCGGCAATCAAAACCAGTAGAATCATTGAAATAAGTGACATTGATGTGCTCCCTTCATCTGAAATTATAATCGTTGCCAGCCATAGATAGGTTGTACCCGACAGGACCACAGGTTGCCTGTAAGAGCAATCCGTAGCACATGAAATAAAATAAGCTAAATAGAATCAGAGGATTAAGTCAGTTCAAATGAGCGTTGAGCCGAAAACTCATTCACCTTTGGAAAATGACTGCCAACGGTGAATGAATGATTTCGGCTCTCAAAGTTGTCTGCAATGTAGGTTTTATGTTTGTAATATCTGGATGATTACAGATGATGATTTGTACTTTTGGTGAATTGAACTGGAATAACATCGCCAGTTGCTTATAGAGTGCAGCGGCTTGACGCTGCTTTCACCGGCTTGAGATAAGTACCTTACCGAAAATTTCCAGACATTTTAACCACGGAAACCACGGAAAACACAGAAGAAAATCAAGCACTTACCAAACTCAATATCTCAGGAAACTTTTGACAAGGTACTTAAAAGCATCGTCCAGCCGCTGCACTCCACCATCAAATTGAATCTCCCCAAAACTCGCCGGTTGGTTTGGGTTGGGTCGTGGTGGACGGTACCAGCCACGGTGCCGCTTCAGCTTTGACTTTCTCCAGGGTCTTTTGGTGCTGGTCAAATAATTCAAGCACCGCTTTCGGGGTTGCTTTCGGGTTCTGAACCGCCGCAATCAATTCGAGCAGTCCAGAACGCAAAAACCGTTGCAATTCAACCAGTTGAAGCCCAATTTCAGAGGCACCGAGAATTCTGAGCAATGCCTGGCGTGCCGGTTCCAACCCGGCGCCAGATGGCAACTTGCCGCCATCGAGGCTGTGTTTGTACTGCGCCAACGCATCCAGGAGCGCCGTAAATGCCTGACTGAATTCACGGTTCCCACTCGATGACGCCACTGGTTTTCCAGCCGCCGCGCCTTCAGATTCCTGACGGGGCACTGATTTGTGTTTTTTCGGGGCTGGAAGATTCCCCAAAACCCACTGGGCAATGTTTTCGACGGCATCCCCAACGGCACCCAGGGGGCCGCCGCTGGATTTGGCTGAAGACGGCATTGGCATCGGTTGCGATGGCGGGGCATATCCAGCCGGCGGCGGAGGCGGTGCTGCCGGCATTGGAGACGCACTCCGCATGGCAAACTGCATTGGCGGCATCGCCCCGGCATATCCACCCGCCAGCGTCATCTTTGACGGATCGGTTTGCATTTCCCACTCGGCAGGCATTTCCACGGGCTGCACCACTTTGCGGCGGGTACCGTCGGCATTGACGACTTCCTGTTCATCAACCACCACGAAGGCGGTAAAGCGGGTCAAAATCGAATGCCTGATGCTGAGGTCAATGATTTGTTGTTTCAGCGCGTCACGGCGACTGGTGTCTATCCGGTACTGATCTTCCAAATCCATCACCCGCGCCCGCGCCCAGAGTTGAGCCAGTGCTGGCAGCTCAAGTGATTGGGGTTCAATCGTTTCCGTAAATTTCTTCCCGTCAACGGTTTGCCCTTTGATCTTGATGGACCCGGCTTTTTTCAACCGGAAAAACACGGTGGTGGCGCGACCGGCAAACACGTCAGGGATCCGATTGGGGGCAATGGTTTCTTTTTCAATGGTGCCTTTGCCGGCTTCGAGTTCAAGGCTGGTCAAAACTGGGTTGCCCATTTCGCGTGCCACGGCCTGGAGTGCCTCTTCAAGCTGTGATCCGGGCTGAACAAAGGTCGAAGTGCCTCCGCCAACCGTGGCCAGCCGGCGTAAAAACCCTTCGTTGACAGCAGTGTCAATTCCAACCGTAAACACCCGAGCGGCACCCAGTTCCTGTTGAATCCGCTTCAGTACACGAGATTCATCCCCAATCTGGCCATCGGTCAGCAACACAATCACCGGCATGCGAGGTGTGGATTCTTCACGGCGGGAGATTGCCTGCAGAGCGTGGCTCACCGCCAGGTCAAGTTCCGTTCCACCCCGCGCCGTGACCTTGCGCAAATACGCTTCGCCCTGATCAAGACTGGCTTCATCGGCGGTTGAAAAAACAGCCTGACGGTTTCCCGGTTCCGGGTGATACCACTCAACCTGATGGTCAAACGCCTGAATTGCAAACCGATCCTGTGGGCTCAGCGTCCGCAGAAGTGAACTGCAAGCGCGGGCTGCCGACGTCATTTTGATGCCTTCCATTGACCCTGACCGGTCAAGGACAAAGACCACATCGCGTGGGGTGCCAAAGACCACATCGCGTTTCGGAGGAATGACCGAGACCAATCCGACCAGTTCACCGTCCGGCGTCCGATGGACCAGAAAATGCGATTGAACCGCCGCTTCGGCAAGTTGCCAGCGCAAGACAAAATCCCGGTTGAGTCGTTCATTGTCACGACTCAGTGAAATCACCACGGCACCAGAGGATGTTTTGGTTCTCACAGCGTGTTGGGAACAACATAAATCATTGATTTCAATTGGTTTTCCTGAAACTTCGGGGCGGATTAACTCAACTTGAATCGCACATCCGACTTTCGGATCAAACCCGGTGGCCAGTCGTGGTGGGGTAATGCGTGAGGCATCGGGAACCGCATCGGTGTCC
>CAZXCE010000539.1:0-6072 GCA_964639175.1 uncultured Clostridia bacterium | reverse complement strand
GGTGAATTTTTGGCTTCCGATAGAGTTTGTTTCATGTTGACCAGGTTATTTTGTGTCCATTCCTAAGGGCTTGGGGCGATTGAAGGAATGAGGGATGAAGGATGAGGGATGAAATAAAACCAGTTCTTCAACCCGCCTTCTCCATCTCTACCCAGAGGTTTATCGTGGAACTCGATCACGCACAGCCTTATATCATCAAGGTTAGAAACCTCCTGTCGTCAGACGAGTGTCAACAGTTGATCAATCGCTTTGAAGTGGACACTCCGTCCCTGGCCACGGTCAACACCATCCACGGCGCACAGGTTCGGCTGGGAGTTCGCAACAATGAGCGGGTGATGTTTACTGATTTCGAGCTGGCAACCCGGCTGTTTCAACGGGCTGAGCCGCACATTCCAGGTGAAATCCAGGGCCTGAAGCTGGTCGGGGTGAATGAATTATTTCGCTGCTATCGCTACAAACCCGGAATGCGCTTTGCCCCACATCCTGATGGAGCGTTTCACCGCAATGAACGTGAACAAAGCTGCTTTACTTTTATGGTGTACCTGAATGATGATTTCGAAGGTGGTCACACGACGTTTCTGGTTACGCCCGAAATTTCGGTCAAACCGCTGACTGGAATGGCCCTGTTCTTTCAACATCCGTTAATTCACGAAGGCAGCCTCGTGACCAAAGGCGTCAAATATGTCCTTCGAACTGATGTGATGTATCGCAAGAGTGCAACTTGACGCCTGTCAACACGAAAGGAGCCCACGATGAACAGTCAAGATGTTCCAACCAAATCAACTCCGGCACCTCAAAACCAGAATTGGGTTCCAGGCACCTGGCTTTTACTGGTCTCTCTTTTTTCCAAGATGTTGAGTTCAACGATTGCTTTCCAACTATCAGACGTACTGGTTCCGATCCGGACTGAGGGCACAATCCCATGGGATTTTATCCGCAGGGATTTTATTCATGGGTTATGTGATGCCGTTGCCTTATTATTTTGCCTTACAGTTGGGCTGTCCCTGCTTGAACGATACCGAACAATGGCCTCGATGACAATTTGGATGAGTGTGCTGTCGTTAGGTGGAAGCGTTTCGAAAATGATGGTCATCCTCTATCGGTGCGATCAAGTGTTGAGCCCCCATTTTGCCACCAGTAGCTGGCTCTCTTTTGACAGTTATTTTGATGATCCGCTGATTCGGTGGGGTCGGTACGTCAGTTTACTTATTGGAATGGTAGTGGCCTGTATCTTGATATTTCTTGAGCACGGGCACAAGATCAAATCCCCCCCAACCAGTTGAATAATTGACACCTTCTGAACCTGTTCCTCCACAATTCTAAGCTGTGGATTGATGAAAGTTGATTGTATGAACCTTGACAACATCTACCCATATTTAATGCCTGGATTGATCGGTCCAGAGTTTGAAACCGTCAGTATCCCACTGGGACATGACGTGTATGTGGTGATTTTTGAAGACCACGAAGCTGAGGCTGGGATTGTGCATTCCATCGTGACCCCGTACAAACTCCAGGTTAGCGGCCTTGATATTGCGCATCTCCACCAGCAAGCAATGCAAAATCTGGAGCAATTTGCCGAACGCGATGACATTGGCATCAAAATGCTTGGTCAGCCAGGAGAAGAAGTCAATTTTCTTCTGTTTCATGGCCATGCCCGGGCATCAGCCTGTTTGCTGCTGTCCAATTTGTATGGCCTGGCTCAGAACTGGCTTGAATCAGACGAATTGTGTGCCTGTGTCCCGCAACGTGAAACACTGGTGGTTTTCCCCAAACGCGACCGGGCCTATCGTGAATTTCTGATTGGCAAACTGAAAGAAATCGAAGGCGATGCCCGCCGGCCAATCACCTTTGAACTCTTTGAATTGACACCAGACGGCGTGGTGCCATTTGTCGAATCATAAAAGGCTCATCACCAATGAGAACGCTTGATGAATTGCTCTGGCCGGATGATTCAAACGCCACGCTCCACGATGCCGAACTCCTGAACCTCACGATTGACTATGTGCAGGCAACGGCTGAGTTTACCCTCTCAATATGTGTCGGAGATCCTTCATCTGACACCGAAGCCATCCGGGAAGCTCGTCAAACAGGAATCCTCAGAGTCACCGGCCTCGAAGTGCTGTTGATTGAGCCACCAGACCCACGTTACCGCCCTGCTGTTCGAAAAGCACTCTGGATTGATGCTGACCTGGAATCAGTTGCCTCCGACTCTGATGTACAACCTGGTGATCAAACCGGAAACCCAATTCGGTTTTGGGTCTTTGTTCATGACTGGAATAGCTTTCTGCGGGTTATCGGAAAGAAGGTATCTTTCCGGTGGGAAGACTTACTGTGCTCAAGTGACAACCATCCCCAAGTACAACACAATGGGTACTGATACCAATTTGGAATGAAGCTATCGCATTTTTGAGAGGTTAAGTGACTGATGAAAATGTATTTCCCTCAGCCCTTAGCCCGATCCCCTCAGCCCCAAAGGGCATAAGCGCCAAGATAAGGGTTTTAGGCCCGAAGGGTCGTTGTTTAATAGCCGTGGTGCGAAAACCACGGTCACGGTCAGGACGAGGCACAATCCCCGCAAGATCATTGTTCAATGCCACCGGAAAGGACACGGCTTTCCTTATCTTGGCGCTTATGGCCCCAAAGGGTATCACTTCCCGTCGTGATGTGACGGATATCTGATTCGTGCGAATCGGCCATCAGATGGTTCACCGTATTGCTCACATTCATTCATCACCTGAACTGTTTGTTTCAATATGCCATCATCACGCTCTCTCATTTTAAAACCACCGCTGTGGGCCTGTATCACCTTTCCAATCACAATTGTGGCTGGCTTTCATCTATTGGTGGTTTATCCGTTGTTTCGGCTGATTTCCAACCTTGATGAAATTTCCAACCGAACACTGGCAGTGCATGCCTGCATTATTTGTTTTGGACTCTGGTTGATAGGCAATGCCGGGCTCCGGATGTGGCGTGAAGTGCAGTTCAGTGCCTATCTAGATGCTGACGGAATCCGAGTCATCACCTGGCGCGAGCTGACGAGCTTTGCCTGGCCTGGTGTGAGCAGATGTGAACTCCGGGCCCGGAGCAGATTTGGGGAATCTGGCGTCTGGATTACACTGGTTGGTCATGACAATCAGGTTCTGGCGCAGTGGAATCGGAACTGGTATCGCTACACCCGGTCATCGCTGACGCAATTTGATCTCTTTACCAGTCAGATTTGGGCTTTCCTTGGTCAAAAGGAACAGGCACAATCTACCATCCAGGCCGAACCAATCCTCCAGTCGGAATAAATGAATGACGCTCACGCTCTTCACCTGTCACGCAGGACACCTGGTCCTGCCCAACCGCACGCTGGTGCTTGTCAGTCGGGAAAGCGGCGGTAATCTGCTGGTTAACCCGCTACGCAACGTTTGGGAACGCGCTGAACTTACCCCAGTTGAACTGACGCTCTGGTCGTTTCTGGTGGCTGCGGCTGGAAAAGCCATGCTTGAGGTGCTGCCCCAACTGGAAGGCGGATGTATCAACTACTGGGAAGCCGGAAACTGGGCGCTCAACGATCAGGCCATCCCTCCAGGTCCGAAAACGGCGCCCGAATATCGTCAAGTCCATCTGCATTTGCTTGGCCGAAGCCGGACAACAACCGACCCTTCGTGGAAATGGGGTGAAGCACCCCGCTTCCCAGACTTTGTAGATCGTCATGGCTGGGCGGCAAACAATGAGCGACTTACGCCCACTGAATGCCAGCACATTGTGGCCCGCGTCGAACAGTTGCTCCAGGTCCGATACGGCCTCCACACCAGCCAGATAACCCCCTGGGCAACCTGCACCGGGTGCGGCTACCCAACACCTGTCACGACACCTGGGCAGACTTCCGTTGTGTGCCTTGAATGTTGTAATCCCAGTTTGTAGTCAGTAGTTCGTAGTTCATTAAGTCTTTTTGATTAAATTATTTGACTATTTTGGAATAAAGTTTTCACATTAGAAAATAGTCAAGTAATTCAATCAAATGGAGTGAGTGAACGACTGACGACTGACGACTGACTACTGACTACTGACTAGGATTATGAATGACATTCAACTGGTAATTTTCGATCTTGCTGGAACAACCGTTCATGATACGGGACAGGTCGTAGCGGCCTTCACCACGGCCCTTGCCGAACACGATATCAACGTCACTCCCGACGAGTTGACCCAGGTGCGCGGTTCGTCCAAGCGGCAGGCCATACGGCAGTTTATCCCTGACGGACCAAACCAAACTGAACAGGCAGACCGGGTGTATGCTGCCTTTTGCCGACACCTGACCCAACGCTACGCAACCGAAGGCGTGACGCCAATTGATGGTGCCGCAGAGGTTTTCAAGTGGTTGAAAAGTCTGGGAATCCGTGTGGCGCTCAATACCGGCTTTGATCGCGACATCACAACGTTGCTCGTTTCGGCACTTGGCTGGAACACAGGCATCGTGGATGCAATCGTGTGCGGCGACGAAGTCCGCCAGGGACGCCCGGCGCCGTACCTGATTTTTCACGCCATGGAAGCCACCGGCATTACGTCAGTCCATCATGTCGCCACCGTCGGAGACACCATTCTGGATTTACAAGCTGGCTTTCAGGCAGGCGTGCGCTGGAACATCGGCGTCCTTTCCGGCGCCCATTCCCGACAACTGCTCGAACTGGCACCCCACACGCATCTGTTACAATCCATTCGGGAATTACCAGCCCTGTGGAGTGCGGCGGCTTGACGCCGCTTTTGATCTCCCCTATGCGAATCTCAGTTGACCTCGACAACACATTGATTTGCAACGACCATCGGATTCCAGCCGAACGGATGATCATTCCAGTTTTGCAGCGGTCATTCTTTCCCGAACCGTTGCGGCTCGGCACGAAAACGCTCTTTCGAACCCTTCAGCAACAAGGTCACGAACTGGGCATCTACACAACATCATTGCGTTCATCAGTGGCTATCAAATGGTGGCTTCGATTGTATGGAATTTCGGTCAGCTTTGTCATAAACCAGAGTCGTCACGATACAATGACGAAGGAGCATCCAGAACGGAACTTCCCCTCCAAATATCCGCCCGCATTTGGAATTGATCTCCACATTGACGATTCCGAAGGCGTCTGGGAAGAAGGTCAGCGCTATGGATTTCACGTCATTTGCATCAGTCCTCAAGATACTCAGTGGGTTCAAACGGTGCTTTTGGCACTTGTGCATCTTCCCCAATCAAAACAATGAGATATTTGAGAGTTCCTGACTTACCTGTTCTCCTTGATCTGTATCGTTTTCAACTTCATGAGACTTCTGGTAGAGTGCTTTCACAAACACATCAATCATCCATTTAATAAGGAAGCACTCTCCAATGGAACGAATTACATTTAACCCGGACCAGTGCGGTGGGCGGCCCTGTATTCGAGGCATGCGCATCCGGGTGACGGATATTCTTGATCTCTTTGCAGCAGGGCTATCAGCAGAGCAAATTCTGGAAGAAATGCCTGATCTTGAAATGGCTGATTTACAAACGGCCTTAAACCTGAATGAATAAAAAATCCTGAACCCTTCACTTGTAGTTTTTGGTTTTGCACCTCGAAGAGTTGCCGTTCGGATAGCCGGTCGGTTGGCCGCTTTGGGCCTACCACCGGACCTAAAGTCTACCATCGTATCTCGTGCACCAGCCCCGCCCCGTTGGGGCGGGGCTGGTGCACGAGATAGAAGACCAATCGGCTCCGGTGGTAGCTCGCAAAGCCTCGCAACCGACCGGCTATCCGAACTGCAGCCTTTCAGGATGCCCAAGCCAGCAGCAGACAAACACCTTGCTCTACTGAGAAATAGCTAAAAATCTACACGTGAAACTGAACGCCACCCCTTATGCCATACTTCGCCCACCTGCTTCCATTTTTTCTCTTGGTCTGGGTACTGACTCAGCCGGTTGCCTTATTGGCTAACGGGCCGCAACCACTTCCTGAAAAAGAAGTTACCCAACTGGCAGCTTTTTTGAAACAACACTGGCGAACGCCCGAACAGTACATCATCGAGAAATTCAAAGGCCGCGACATCATTCTGCTTGCCGAAGACCAC
>CAZXCE010000538.1:4566-6078 GCA_964639175.1 uncultured Clostridia bacterium | reverse complement strand
CCTGACCGTTCGGCAGGACTATGGATTTGTACTGGGGGTGAAGGTCTGTTTCGCTATGACCTGAGCACACAGCAATTTAAATCATATCGGTTTGATCCAAATCTCCAGCAGACCATCAGCACTGACTATATTTTCACGGTATTTACAGACCAGTCCGGTGTGTTATGGGTTGGCACGCGAGGCGGAGGAATCTGTCAGTATCGTCCAGGAAGCGACGACTTTCTTCGCATCCCGCTGAAAAACATTTCTGAGGCGGAACCAGACAATGAGGTCATTCGCTCAATCTGCCAGGACCGGGCTGGAATCGTGTGGATTGGCACTGAAGGTGAAGGACTCTTTTGCTATGACCCGCTTGGCCAGCGGTTTCACACCCTGAAATTGACTTCGCGCGAATTCTCGGAGACAACCATCAAAGCACTCTATCAGGATCACCAGGGAACCATGTGGGTTGGTACTAGAGGCGGTCTCAGTCGAGTTGATGCTCAGACAGGACAAATCAGAACCTATCGAAACGATCCACACCGCCCCACCAGCCTGAGCAATAATTCAGTGTTTGCCATCACGGAAGACAACGCCGGGCAGATTTGGGTTGGAACTGACGGTGGCGGCCTTGGGCGATTTGATCCGGTCAAGGAAGCCTTTGTCAATTACCGCCATGACCCACTCAATCCCAGGAGCCTGGCAAGCAATAACATCTCCACTCTTCTGTTCGACCACGACGGGATGCTGTGGGTTGGGCTCAACGGGCAAGGATTGTGCCGCTTTCATCCACAAACAGCACAGTGTACCCGGTTCCGAACTGATCCAAATGATACATCAAGCCTGAGCAGCGATGCCGTGTATACCCTGCTGGAAGACCAGCAGGGCAATGTATGGATTGGTACACGTGGTGGCGGATTGTGCCGCTATATCCGTCAAACCGGTTCATTTCAATCATTTCTCAACCAGCCTGGAATCCCAACTTCGCTGAGCAACAACGTTGTCATTTCCCTCTTTGAAGACCAGACCGGCACGCTCTGGGTTGGAACTCGTGGCGGTGGGCTCAACCGGTTTAACCCTGCCTCCCAAACATTTGAGATATTTCGCCAAACCAATGGCCTCCCAAACGATGTCGTGGAAGGCATCATCGAAGATACAGCCGGGAGTCTCTGGCTCAGTACGAATCAGGGGATTTGTAAATTTGATCCGGTGAAAAAAACTTTTCGAAAGTATGATGCCAGTGACGGGCTGCAAGGCAATGAATTCAGTCAAAACGCAGTTTGTAAAGGCCGCCGAGGCGAATTGTTTTTTGGCGGCACCAATGGAATCACCACTTTTTTTCCCGATCAGGTCACAGATAATCCCTTTATTCCGCCAATCGTCATCACCGATTTTAAAAAGTTCAACCAGAGCGTTTCACTGGAAACCTCAATTACTGAAACCCAGGAAATATTCCTCGATTATACTGAAAATTTTATTACTTTTGAATTTGCCGCTTTGAATTTTACCAATGCCCGGCGAAATCAATTTGCC
>CAZXCE010000538.1:0-4556 GCA_964639175.1 uncultured Clostridia bacterium | reverse complement strand
GGTTGATTGGCTTTGATGATCACTGGATACCGGCTGGAACCCAACGAAGCGCTACGTTTACCAACCTGGATGGAGGCACCTATACCTTCCAGGTGAAAGGCTCAAATAACGATGGGGTGTGGAATGAAACCGGGGCTTCAATTCGGATTAACGTACTGCCTCCACCCTGGAAACGATGGTGGGCTTATAGCCTGTATGTGATTGCTGCAGTCGGGGTGATTGGCAGTGGAATCCGGCTTCAGTCCAATCGGGTACGGGCTCAAGCTTATATTCGCGAAGCACAACTCAAGGCAGAAACGGCTGAAATCCAGGCTCGTGCCGTTGAGGCTGAAAACCGCCAGCGGGCTCAGGCTGAAGCTGAAATGAAGCAAAAAAATGAGCAACTTAATCAGAAAATCTGTGAACTTGATCAGGCCAATCAAGAGCTGGTTCGCTCGCAGATTCAGGCAGATCGGATTTTCTCAGCACTGGCCAGGGCGCTCCCAGGCACCGTGTTGGAAGGAAAATATCGGCTTGATGAGCAAATTGGATCAGGCGGGTTTGGAACTGTTTTCCGTGGCACCCACCTGGTCCTGAATATCCCGATTGCTGTCAAAATCTTCCGTCCCTCACCTGGGAACGACAGCACTCTGGCCGTTGAACGATTTCGTCTGGAAGGGATTTCAACCGCCCGGATTCAACATCCCAATGCCATCCGGGTGCTGGATTCTGGGATTTCGTCTGAAGGCATTGCCTATCTGGTGATGGAATTCCTTGAAGGAAAAACACTGGCCGATGAGATGACGCCAGGCCGGATCTTTTCGCTCAGACGAACCGTGGAAATTTTGTATCCGGTATGCCTGGCTCTGGCAGAGGCACATCGGTTGGGAATCATTCACCGGGACATCAAACCAGCAAATATTTTTCTTCACCAGGCCGAAGATACTGAAGTTGTCAAATTACTCGACTTTGGGATTGCGAAATTATTAGAGGGTGACACAACCGGTGCAGTGCAAAAACTTACGCTGACCGGCGGCTTTATTGGGACTCCGACATACACGGCACCTGAGCGATTTCGGAGCGATGACTATGATGGACGAGCTGACGTGTTCAGTATTGCAGTCATCCTGTTTGAAATGCTGTGTGGTCATCACCCATTCCTTGAGACCAAAAATGTATCAATTGGGGTAATTCTTCACCAACTGTTCAACCTCACGCCCCAACCTGGTATCTCAAACCCGGAATTGCCCCCCGAAGTCGTGGAGGTCATCATCAAAGGCCTGGAAAAAAATCCTCAGGCTCGCCCCTCGGCCCGGGTGTTTGCCGATTTGTTGTTGACCGCAGCCAGCCCATATTTTGATGTGTTGATGGAATCAACAACTCAGACTGTACCTCTCGCGGATCTGGCTGATTTGCCAACCGAAGCCATGCACAACATCCTGCAAACCAAAGGATCACCAGAAAAGCAAACCAAAGAAGATCTTTCAACCCAGCAGGTTCCAGAGCAGTCAATTACTGAGGAAGGTTAGACTTTTGGAGTACGACGGCGTGATGGTGCATTATTTCTTTGTGGAGTCCAGCCGCAATCAATTCCGGCAAAAATGAATTGCCCGTTGTTAAAATTGTGGCCAGGGTGACGGTGTTTGAAGAGCGACGATTAATGCTGGTGACCGCAGCCAGAATAGATCTGGTGAATGTGACCTTTTGTGTCGACACTTTCACATCTTGCACGGGAGTTTTTCCGGCAACGAGATTGAGGAAGGTCACAGACGCAGTGTCACGGATGGCCTGATTGAGTCTGGCTTTGGCAGCTCATCAATCCTTTATAAAACTTGCCTACAGACAGTAGGCTGAGCTTTTCTCTGAACTTTGGGAGGAGATTGGAATGAAAGTAACTTTTTTGGGCGGCGCGGACGAAATCGGGGCGTCGGGAACGCTGGTTGAAATCGGCGGCAAACGGCTGCTGGTGGATTGTGGCGTTCGACACCACAAACGCGACGGAGAAACCCTGCCCTGGCTGGCAGCGGTCCAGGATGCCGGCGGCGTAGACGCCATCGTCCTCACCCACGCCCATATGGACCACAGTGGAGCGCTCCCGGTCGCCTCACGCAGTTTCAAAGCTCCGATTTTTATGACCGCGCCGACTCGCGACATCGTTTCGGTTCTGCTCACCGATGCCACCAAAATTATGGAGCAAGAGTACGAACGCGAAGGCGAGATGCCGCTTTATAACAGCGCGCTCGTCGAAGCCACGATTGCCGCCACACGCAAAGTTTCGTTTCTGGATCCGGTTCGCATCTGCGAAGGCGTCTCCGCGACGTTTCATCCGGCGGGTCATATTCTTGGCGCCGCGTCGGTGGTTTTTGAAAGTGCTGAAGGTTCGCTGATGATTTCGGGCGATATTTTTGCCACCGACCAGTTGACGGTGCCGGGGCTGATGGTGCCGCCGCTCCGACCAGATGGCATGATTTTGGAATGCACCTATGGCAACCGGCTCCACGTCAACCGCTCAATGGAAGAAAAACGCCTGATTGAACAACTTAACACCGTCATCCAGCGCGGCGGTACGTCCCTGATTCCGGCCTTCGCCGTCGGACGCTCACAGGAAGTCCTCTTGATCCTCCTGCGCGCTATCGAACAGGGCAAACTTCCCCGCGTTCCGATTTTTATTGATGGGATGGTGCGTTCGGTTTGTAACATTTATGCGCCGTACAAAGACTGGTGTACCCGCTGGCTGCGCAAACGAATCAAGGATCTGGGCAACCCGTTTACCTACCCTGGCAGCCCGGCGGTCGTCGTGCGGAGTGCTCGCGAACGCGAACAGGCTGCCGAAACCGCTCCGGCGATTATTGTCGCTTCTTCAGGGATGCTGAGCGGCGGTCCAAGCCAGTTTTATGCTGGAAAGCTGGCGGAAGATCCCAAAAATCTGATTGCGCTGTGCGGCTACAACGACGAAGAGTCACCGGGGCGAAAACTCCTGGAAGTCGCCGAAGCCGGCACCGGCGAGTTAAAACTTGGCGAACGCACGATCACGCCGAAATGCACCATCGGGATGTATCACCTGAGCGCGCATTCCGACGCTTCGGAACTGGCCGCCGAAGCGCGGGCAATGAATCCAAAACAATTGTTTCTGGTTCACGGGGAAGACGGCGCCCGCGAATCGCTCGCTGATGACCTCAAAAAAGAACTCAAAAGCAAAATCTTCCTGCCGGAACTGGGCACCGAAAGCTGGATTATTCGAACCAATGCCCAGGTAGCCGGCGGACTGGCGCCGAAAGAGATTTTTCAAGCTGACTCACCGACTGAGACTGATTTTAGCGACGAAGGCGAACCGCTGGCGGTGTTGTTGACGCTTGATGACCTGCCAACACTTGGGCGAATGCTCCTGGACCGCGACGGAGCGAAGAAATCCTACACGGTGCGCGAGTTGATGCGCACGTGGGGTTATGCCAAATCACAAATGACAGATGACGAAGCAGATCGCATTGATAAGCTGATCAATCGGCGGGAGTCTCCGTTTGTGCGCGATAAACGGCGGATGTATCTCTACGCCGTGAACCCGCCCTTGCTGGACCTGTATGGCCTGTCAGTCGAGGAACAGCCTTCGGGTCCGATGCCGATTGCCGTCATGCTCAAACAGGTAGACCAGCTTCTGCCGCCGGAAACAGGGCTCTACCGCAAGAGTTATATAGATGCTGAAAAATCGGTTCGACTCTCGTTCTACTTCCCCAAAATCGCGCAGGGCGAATATGCCGAAGCGATTCAGTGGCTCGAAGACGTAACGGGATGGAAATTTTCGGTCAACCCGGAACCCAATTTCCAGCGGATGAAAGAAGTCATCGGCGAGCTGATTCCAGCCGACTGGCAATTGATCGGAGATCCTTCGATCCGGCGCGAAACCGAGCACGTCACCACCCTGGTTGCCCAGATTCCCGACGCTGAGCACAAAGAAGAACTCTGTGACACGTTTGCCCGGCAGACGGGCTACACGCTGGACATCGTTGTGGCGGAAGGCAAAGCACGGCTGGTTTCGCGTCCGGTCGGCGCCGACGGGGCAGCCTCAGTGCAGTCAATGATGGAACTCAATCAGGCGTACCAGCACATCAAACACCATTTCGACCAGGAACCAAACCAGCCGCTCAAAGTCGGAATGAAGTCAGACGTCACGGGAAAATACATCGAAGTGGCGTTTCTCTCGGCGATTGTCGGCGAGTGGTACCTGGAAGACCTGGCCAGACTCCAGGAAGAAACCGGCTGGGAAATCCGGCTTAAACCAACGACGGATGAATACAAAATCAAAGAACTCGCCCGCCAGATGTGCGCCAGATGGAAAATCGTGCGCGGTCCAGGTCTCACCCCCGGCGAAACCGAAGTCAAAGTCTGGGTCTCTGACATTTTATCGGAGGAAGAGGAAAAAGAATTGATTGACGAGTTTTATTACCAGACTGGATTTGAGCTATATGTTGAGATTAAAGGAGTTTAGTCAGTAGTCAGTAGTCAGTAGCTGATAAGTCAGTAGTCAGTAGTCAGTAGTCAGTAATGCCAGTTAAGGGTTGAAAAAATTGTTCGTTGAAAAC
>CAZXCE010000537.1:0-6083 GCA_964639175.1 uncultured Clostridia bacterium | reverse complement strand
TCCAAATACCTATCCCCAAACGAAAACGGGAAGTTGATTTTTAACGCTCTCTAAGAGTTCAGGCATCACCAGAAACCAATCGTGAGGCCTAACCCTGAAAGACTTCACTCCTTCGCCCCTTTGCTCCCATTCCGCTCAACTTGAATTTCCCTCCTGAGTTCATCCACCACTCGAAACGTAACCCGCGCACCATTTGGCCAGGAAAAGCCTTTCAATCGCTCACTCCATTCGATAGCCAATACCCCAGGCTGATCAAGTACTTCTTCCAATCCAAGACCATGTAGCAAGTCCGCACCCTCGGGCAGGCGATATAAATCAACGTGATGAAAGAGCAGGCGTCCCTCTTCATAGCGATTGACCAGGGTAAAGGTTGGGCTTGATACTTCGTGCTCGTCCACACCCAACCCAGCCGCTAACCCTTTGACAAAGCACGTTTTCCCCGCTCCCAAATCTCCTTCCAACAAAATCAAAAAGCAGACTCGGGCCATCTCTGATGTCATTGCCTCACCAAGTTCATAGCCCAAATCAAAGGTTTCTTCAGGCGAATCTGAATGAAACGTTCCAGTCTCCCAATTTGGCATAGTGTGAATTCTCGATTGAAAGAAAAAGGTACAGAGTTCAAGCCTTCGCTTGTCTTCCAGCCGGTCACTCAGTCAAACCAGGTTGAGTATCGCGAGGAAGACTTTTACAAGCAAAAGTTTAAACTCTGTACCAATGACCAGTTTGTGGTCAGTAGTCAGTAGTCAGTAGTTCACTAAGTTTATTTTAATGAATGACTTGACTGGTTTCTCATACGACCACTTTATTCCAAAATTGTAGAAACGATCTGTTTGCTAACCCGGTGATAAGACCAACTTTCAATGAAGTCCCGGTTTTATGAAATAGTCAAATAGTCCAATCAAATAAACTGAGCGAACTACTGACTACTGACTACTGACTATAAACCGGTATTCACATTCTTCATTCTGACCTATTCGGGCCGTTTGGCACCTTCCGGAACCACCGAAATGATGATCCGGCGATGATTGCCAGCCGCATCCGGGCGCGAATCGTCAAAGTTACGAACTTCAACCCGATTGGCGTCAATGCCTTTTGAAGTCAGGTATTCACGCGCTTTTTCAGCCCGAGCCTGAGCCGTTCCAGCTTTTTCACCCGTTTCAGCGTGTCCGTCAATCAGACACACGGCGGTCGGGTCAGACTGCAAAGTGCTCGCGACTTCATCAAGCACTGCTTTGCAC
This sequence comes from uncultured Clostridia bacterium, assembly GCA_964639175.1. Classification (GTDB taxonomy): domain Bacteria; phylum Acidobacteriota; class Blastocatellia; order Chloracidobacteriales; family Chloracidobacteriaceae; genus JACQXX01. The sequence goes on along the minus strand of CAZXCE010000537.1, from coordinate 4,845 downwards.
TGGTTATCAATGCGGGAGATGTTTTTCTTAAACATCATGGTGTCGCAGGTGAAGGTCCGTACTGGCGGAGGCGGAGGTGGTGCAATGATTTCGACCGTGGTCGAAGCCGGTGCTGAATCACAGGTCTTGTCGTTGGCAACCACTGACACGGTAATCGTGCCTGCCGACAGCCCTTGCGTGTTGACTGTGACTTTTGATCCTCTGCCTTCGATGCGTCCGCGGGAAGCCGTCCACTTGTAGGTCAGTTTGTCGTCATCTTCATCTTTTCCAACCGCCGTGAAGGTAAACGGCTGGTCAGACCCTTCTTTGATTGAGCCAGGAGATGCTGACACGGTCACAGTTGGGCAATGGTTGACCTTTTCGACGATGACCGAGACTTCTTTATTGACCGAATGGCCGCATGAGTCCGCGACGTTGACGGTAATCAACACGTTTCCAGGTGCGGTAATGCCTGGCGTCCAGGTGACGGATGTGCCTTCGCCTTTCAAGTCGCCACTGGTGGCAAACCAGCGATAGGTCAGTGTGGAATCAGCCGCATCCGGGTCAGTCGCCGTCACCGTGGCGGTCACGACGTCTTTGCTTTTTTCTTTGACGGCGAGTTTGTCAGTCGAGAGTGTAACCGTCGGAGCGACATTGCCCAGGCAAGGATCAGGTTTTTCGATCTTGCGATAGCCCAGGGTGACGTGTCCAACCATGCCGTGAAAATCACCACCATCTGCCCGGCGGTCATTGGAATTGGTCAGCATATAGCGATACGCACCGCCAAAGCTGAAGAACGTTTTATGGTTTTTACCAAACGGCACAAACCGGGCGCCGACCGTTACATCCAGAGGATTGACTGGATTGAGGTTTGGCGTTCCGCTGCCAAAGTAATTGGTTGAAACCAGTTCCGATACAAACTGCACCCGATCATTGAAGGGAATATCCACCGCGACCGAGGCAATGGCTTTGTTACGCCGGTCAATGTAGGTAAAGCGGTCTTCCGGGTCACCCGTTTTGACCAGGCCAAAGTTCATGCTGACCGTGGCCAGTTTAAACCGTGGTGTGACGGCCAGGATGCCGCCAAAATCAATGTCTCCGGCACCGCTCCCACTGACGATTCCACCACCTAACCCATCACGAAATACTGAATCAGCGGTAAAGGATGGGATATCCACAAACCCAATCAAGGCCAGGCCGATTGGAGCATCCTGGCTATTAAACCGGTATTTCATCCCAACGGTGGTGTTGCCAACTTTGTGCTTGCTGCGTCCAAAAAATGGATAGTCATTGAGATAGCCGGGAACCGTCCCAAAGGTGCCAGGTGCTCCCGGTAAAATCCCCCCAACCGTAGCCCCGTTGATCGGTTGGCCAAGGGCATTCACAAAACCCGGATAGGTCACAAACGGAGGTGGATCAGTAACGGACCCCGTCGGAGTGGCCGTCGCAAAGCGTCCTGGAAACACAACGTTTGGAAGATAAAACCCACTGATTCCAGTGACGTCCGAGGTTGAAAGCTGTTGCCGAAAGATAGATGAGGCAAACAGTTCGATTCGATCCGTCAGACCCACACCGACGTTGAGGATGTTCTGACTGATGTCAACATCGCCTGGGTCACGGTCAAAGTTGTTGTAAAAGTAGGAAACATTAAATTCACCGCGTCTCAACGTTGAGGCGTCATACACGGAAAACAATCCCGTTCCGCCCGTCACGGTTGCCTGCGTACTGCGGTTTTTTTCACGTTGCGTTTCCTGTGCTGTCACGCAGGTACAACAGACCAGGAAGCCTAAAACCAATACAGCCAGTTTTTGAGCAAATCGTTTCATAACATTCCCTCTTGTCGTTCAAAAACAAAGTGGGACATTCGTTTGCGAATATCCCACCTGGTTGGAAAGAGCTGGATTTGAGACGCCGGAGTTGAAGAAATCGGGCTCAGGGCAATCGAAGGGATGAGGGATGAGGGATGAGAGATGAAAGAAAACCAGTTCTTCAGCCCGAAAGTCTTCAGCCCTCAGCCCATTGTCTTCAGCCCGCTGTCTTTAAGCGTAGATCCCACGCATCTTGGTTTCATAAGCCACACGATCAATGGCGAGCATGTAGGCCGCAATGCGCATATTGACGTTGCGTTCTTCAGAGAAGCGCACGACTTCGTGGAATGAATCCACCATCGTGTCACGGAGCCGTTCGTTGACAACGTCTTCTTTCCAGAAGAAGCCCATCCGGTTTTGCACCCATTCAAAGTAGGAAACCGTTACGCCACCAGCGTTGGCCAGAATATCCGGAATCACAAACACGCCTTTGCTTTGCAGAATGTCGTCAGCGGCAGCGGTTGTTGGACCGTTGGCGCCTTCGGCCATAATGCGGCATTTAATGCGGTCGGCATTTTTGGAGGTAATCTGGTTTTCCGTTGCGGCAGGCATCAATACTTCGCATTCGAGTTCGAGCAGGTCGCTGTTTGAGATGATTTCGCCACCATCAAACCCTTCAAACGTCCGGTGTTTTTTCAGGTAGTCGAGCGCGGCGTTTACATCCAGGCCGTTGGGGTTATAGATCCCATTTTTGATTTCAGATAGGGCCGTTACTTTAAAGCCTTTTTCCTGAAGCAACTGGGCGCCAATGCCACCCACGTTTCCAGAACCCTGAACCACCACGCGGGTTTCTTCGGGTTTGAGCTTAAATTTCTTGCAGGCTTCTTCGATCACAAAGAGCAATCCCCGGCCAGTCGCTTCGCGGCGACCTTTGGAGCCACCCAGTTCGATTGGTTTTCCGGTGACCACCGCATTGACGGTGTGGCGGGCATGCATGGAGTAGGTATCCATCAACCAGGCCATGACCTGCTCATTGGTGTTCATATCCGGTGCCGGGACGTCACGTTCCGGGCCAATGATATCAATCAGTTCTGAGGTGAAGCGGCGGGTCATGCGTTCCAGTTCCGTCATTGACATTTTGGATGGGTCGCAGATAACACCACCTTTCCCACCCCCAAACGGGACGTTGACCACCGCGCATTTCCAGGTCATCCATGCCGCGAGCGCGCGCACTTCATCCAGGGAAACATCTGGGGCAAAGCGGATGCCGCCTTTGGCTGGTCCACGCGCAAAATTGTGCTGAACGCGATAGCCGACGAAAACTTCATAGTGGCCATCATCCATCATCGTTGGAATATAGACCGTCATTTCGCGGTTAGGGCAACGCAAAATGCGGTAGATATTCGGATCCAAATTGAGCAGTTTGGCCGCTACGTCAAACCGTGACATCATCGATTCAAACGGATTGGCTTCCTTTATATTTTTTGCGTCGTCTACAAAAGCACTAGACATGGGGTTCCTCCTTGGGTTCAAAACCAAGAAATCAGAATAAAAAATGTTGAAAAAAGCGGGTTGTCTCAGTCGACAACCGGTGAGCAAAAACAAAGGACAGAGCAAAACGTGAATGATAAACAGTCTTGAAGTCAGTCATCATTCAGAGGTTGGGAGGTGTCTGGTTTGGGCGAAAACGGCAGGGTTGCGTTTAAGGCACCAGAGCGAAACCCTTCCAAATCGAGGGCAATATAGGTAAATCCCAGTGGTTTGAGGACAGCCACCAGGTGCTGGGCCATCACTGGATCAAGCGCCCGTGGGAGTTCAGTTGCACAAATTTCAATGCGGGCGATGTCGCCGTGGTGACGCAGGCGAACAACAGAAAACCCAAGCTCACGGATGGCACGTTCACCGCGCTCAATCGCTGAAAGTTTCTGGATCGTGACCGGCATGCCATAGGGAATCCGCGAGGAAAGGCAGGGGGAAGCCGGTTTTTCAGCCGTTGGTAACTTCCACACCCGTGAGCGCTCGCGGATTTCGGCTTTGGTCAGACCGACTTCGATCAATGGACTGCACACCCCAAGTTCGCGACCAGCCTGCATTCCAGGGCGGTAATCCCCTGTGTCGTCGGCATTATTGCCATCACAAATGGTCGTGAACTTCTGCTCGCGAGCAATCTCAATCAGATGGGTAAATAATTCATTTTTGCAGAAATAGCAGCGGTTGACCGGGTTGGACCGGTATTGCTCGCGCTCCATTTCCTGGGTGTGAATCCAGCGATGGTGAAGCTTCCAGTCGGCAACCATCCGGTCAATTTCCTGATGTTGATCCTGAGGAAAACTCGGGCTGATGGCCGTTACCGAAAGGGCCCGGTCACCCAGTTCCTGATGGGCAATAAAACTCAAATAGCTGCTGTCCACACCGCCGGAAAACGCAATCAGCACCGGAGCATGGTCGGCAAACCAGTCTCGCAGTTGGCGTTCTTTGGTCTCGGCAGAGAGTGAAAGCGGTGACGTCTCCACTGTGGAGCACTCACCCAGGGCAGCTATGCTCATAGGGGGTAGATAAAACCGTCAGTTGATGTGAGCCGTGATTGAATGTGAAAAAACGTAAGAAGCTTGTTGGAACTGCAACGCCTGCTGGAAAGCGCCGCCATCATACTGCAAGGGGTGCGGCAAGGCAAGTCTTGGCTTGGCGTAAATTGGCACTAACTTGCACAACCTGAGTTGCTTAGAAGGTTCCCCCTGTGTATGATGGATGATCAGGATCACCCTCGCTGCAGCAACCTGTTACTGCGATTTCACATCACAAGGTGCTGAAAATCTGCAGCAAGTACCTGAAAAGTTCCAGCAAACAGATCGTTTCGCCTCGCATTTACCTGGAAAAAGTTGCAACCATATGTAACTCGCCACGTTTGTGAGGCATCTCATCCTCATAGAATAGCCTGCTCGACGGAGGATTTTTGGCTGTGCAAGACATTAACCATCTCAATAACTCACTCAATCCAATGAATCATTCAATTGAACCACCGAGCTTTTCTGGACTTTCGGAGGAATCGCTGGTCACG
>CAZXCE010000536.1:0-6084 GCA_964639175.1 uncultured Clostridia bacterium | reverse complement strand
AAGGTAACTGCGCTTCCAACTGAAAACGGGAAGTTGATTTTTTACAGTCCCTTAGATGAAATTCAGGAAACCAAACCCGCCTGAAGGCGGAACTCTTTACGCTATCTCCATTTCCAAACAAAGAATGGTTGTTACTTCACATGCAAGAGCCTGCACTTCACCCTTTTTCACTTCTTCGTTCGGTCAAGCACGATGCGGGTGCGGATGCCTTCGGGCGTAAATTCAAGCGAAGCCCCAATGGTTTTCAGGCTTTCGACAAACTGGATGAAGGGCTCCTTCCCGGTCGCTTCGATGGGTTGTCGTGGGTGGGTGTGCGTTCCATGAACGGTGCATTCGGCCACACCGCTGGTTGGTTCAATCCGGTAGCTTCCACCCGCCGGACAAACTGGGATGTAGCCCATCCGTTTCAGAAATTGTTGGTTAAAGTCAGGGTTGGTGACTGGAAACTGCTCGTTGAGCAACCGAACCCCACTCAGGTTGAGCAGGCAGGTACCGCGCATTTTTTCCTGCCAGTGAGCCGCCATGGTTGGGCGAATGTGCTGAAACTGGGAAGGCCGGAGCGAAAGGAGCAGGTTGGTTGGATTCTCCTGAGCCAGAAAGGCCGTGTCCGGTTTGTCCTTTAACGTGTCAATCAGGCTGGTCAGAACCGGCAGTTGGGTACTGATGATGAGTTGCTTGCCCACCACTGCCCAGGCAAATCGGAAGTCGGCGACAAAGAGCGAGAGCTTTGCCGTGTGAATCGGAACATCACGATACGGGTTGAGCTGATAGCGTTCGAGTGTCAGCCAGCGTTCACCCTGCATCCGGAAGCGCTGTTCGGCGTGAGCCAGGATTTTGTCAAATTGCGGTTCGGCCTGGGCTGCGTCCGTGACGTCCATCGAAACATAAATCGGCAGGGTGAGCGATGACAAAATGAGCCCGAGAAACGCATCATCACCCCGACGCAGGCCACTTCCGGCAATCAACGCCGTGGTTGTATCCATCGCAAAGGTAAAGAGCGGCGCTCCATCACAGAAATTCAGACTGATGGTGTCGCCAATGGCGGCCAGAAATTTCTCGCTGTCCGGGCCGGTCATATCCATCAGAAATGATTTGAGCATTTCCTTGCGGAGCGGACTGTCATTCCCAAGTTTCATCCCGATTGAGGAAATGGTGGCGGCGGTGACTGGAATTGACAGTTTGACCGGCTTGCCCCCGGCGGCTTCACGAACATTGTTATAGATGCTGTTTTCAATCAGCGGCAGAATGCAGGTTTCGACCTCGATTTTGTCACGCAGTCGAAACCGAACACCCACCGGGTCAAAATACTGGCTCCAATACTGGGTATAGCGCTCGACAAAATTCTGGTAGCCGGCGGCTTCGGCTGGTGTGGCCTGGGTGATTGGAATTTCAAGCAGCGGGGTCAAATTGCGGTGTGACCCGTGAACCGAACAGCGCGCCAGCCCCTGATCGTCAAGCTGATAGGTGCCTCCCGATGGGCATTCCAGATCATCGGCATCAAGGAGCTTTTGTTCACGGAGGTCCGTCACCGTGACTGGCGTTTGTTTTCCCTGGTCATAGAAATGGTACAGGTAAGCGTGTTCGAGGTTGTGCAGATTGGCACTGCACCCAAGCTGGCGAATGCGTCCTATTTTTTGCTCGGCACCCACCACCCGCCGGATAAAAGCGTCCGAAAGATAAAGAAACCCGTCTTCCTCGCTTGCGGTGCCCGGAAAGATCGTGCGCATATAGCGAAATTCGGCTGCCGCTTTGAGTGATGGTCGTTTGCCCTGCGCCGCATCGAGGATGCGTTCCAGCGCCGACCGTGAATTTGAATAGATGCGGTAGCTGTCAACTGCCGTCCAGTAGGAAGAAATTGTCCGGTCCGGTGTGGTCAACGTGCCAATTTCAAAGTTGCCGTAACGGGCGGTTGACTCGACCGCATCCGGACGTTGTTTTTTGGCTTCAGCCCGGTGGGCCGCCATTGATTGATCGAAGATCGGACCGTTTTTGACGTTAAAGATGACGCTCAAGTCATTGCCGTCGGTCACAAACGGGTCATTTCCGGTCAGGGCCAGGTCGTCCACAACGAAACTGCCAAACAACCGGGTCAGGCTTGAGAGTTCGAGACAGAGCTGGGTCAACAGGCGTTCTTTCACCTGCCGGTCGTGCGACGTCACCTCAACGGATTGCAGGAGCGTCGTACCCCACTGGTCGAGCAGGTCAGACAGCTCAATCTCGCTTTTGATGGTTGAAAAATGGACATAATACTGGTCGTGCGGCACCAGTTTGGCGAGTTCAAACTGGACTGGCTGGCGACCTTCGAGCATTTTTTCAAATGGATGCGATTTGACCGCCGGGCCTTCCAGTTTGGTAATTGGCACGGTTTGACCGCCCCGAGCTTCCGAGATATTGAGCAATCGCCTGTACTGGAGCGATTCCTGGATGGCCAGGCCGCCAGTGGTGATCGAAAACAGGTCAACGTCATCCTGAAATCGGGTGTCGCCTCGCCGCTGCATCTGCACATACTGGCCAATGTCAGGCATTGGAATCTGATATTTCTGAGTGGTTTGGCGGATGAGTTGAAGGTGCATCCAGGGATCGCCACTGTTGACCAGTTCAAATCCAAGCTGGTTGGTCCAGGCTGTGGCCCACTGTTTGACCAGTTCGGCATCGGCAGGGAATTTTTGGGGAGGTGAAAGCTTGAAGGTTGCCAGCACCCGCGCTGGCTCGCCTGATTTGGGCAACGTGGCAAGAATGACCGAGGCTGGCTCTGTTCCGCGAAGCCGACCATACACCTCAAGCCACTGCGGCTCGGGTTTTGATTCGGATTTGGGCTCCGCATCAAATTTGGGGGCTGATTCCTGCACCCTGGCCATTTCAGCTTCGAGGTCACTCCGTTTTTTGGTAAGCGCTTTATGCTCGGCTTCCACCCGATTCAGTTTTGCCTGTAACACAGCGCGGGTTTCAGCCTTGATCGTGGTGTCTTTGAGGAGATCAGCCAGGGCTTTTTGCTGAGGTTCAAGCGTGGAAATCTGTTCGTTAACCTGATTGAGTTTGATGCTTACCTGGTTCACTCGTTCCTGATAGGCTTCATACTGTTTTTGATATTCAGGTGATGTCCATTCTGTAGCGACCTGGGTCGGGAGCGGGCGGTCAACGGCAACCGCAAAGGCGGTTCCATCTGAGGCACGGGCGGTAATGTCCCAGGCACTGTTTGGGGCAAGGTCAGAGAGTGGAATTTTGAGCTGAAAAACCTGGGTCGTTCCTTGCGCCGCAAACCGGGTTTTGACGGATTGTGGTGCAGCCAGGCAGATCACACCGCTGCCAAGCACCCATAAAATGGCAAACAATCGAAGCGTAAACCGCAGATACATAAGATCCTCACAGAGTCTGGTGGTGAAATATTCCAGTTTTGAGTCGGTCAAAACGAGTGATTTGTTTGATAAGTATACTGTTTTGAATGACTTATCTATCCGGAATTGCGGCGTGTTGATTGAAAAATAGTTGAGTGGTGGTGGTTCTTGCTGGATTTGTCGATTGAGAAACCGGGTTCAGTCACGAAGCGACTTGCCAACCTGTAACAGTTGGGGTACTTTCGTGCTCCGAAAATTACCGGTTTTTCCCACATTGGTTGGAGGCCGGATAACTTACTTTAAAAACTTTCACATTAGGGAGAAGTTTATGCCAATTTCACTTTCAAAAGGCGGAAATGTATCGCTGAGCAAAGCGGAACCGGGTTTGAAAAAAGTATTGGTAGGACTTGGATGGGAATCCAGAGCCACTGATGGTGCAGGGTTCGACCTCGATGCGAGTGTCTTTTTGCTGGCTGATTCCGGAAAAGTCCGGGCAGATAACGATTTTATTTTCTACAACAATTTAAGTTCCACCGATGGTTCAGTGGTACATAGCGGCGACAATCGGACTGGGGCTGGGGCTGGTGACGACGAAGTTGTGCGGGTGAATCTAGGTGGCGTTCCGGCAGATGTCAAACGCATTGTTTTTGCGGTGACGATTCACGATGCTGAAGCCCGTCGGCAAAACTTCGGGATGGTCTCAAGTGCCTTCATTCGGGTTGTCAATGATGACAACACCAACGAAATTGCCCGCTATGACCTGTCGGAAGATTCCAGCACTGAAACAGCGATGATTTTTGGCGAACTGTACCGAAATGGCGATGAATGGAAATTCAAAGCGGTCGGTCAGGGTTACAACGGTGGCCTTGGGCCGCTGGCACAGTCCTTTGGTGTCAATATTGGATAAGACTCAAACTCGATAAAGGAAGGTGAACCATGTCCATTAGTTTACAAAAAGGACAGAAAATCTCTTTGGCCAAAGAAAGCGGTGCCACGCTCACGAAAGTCGTGATGGGCCTTGGGTGGGATGCCAAGAAAAAAGGCGGCTTTTTTGGCTTTGGAGCCAAAACCCAGGAAATTGACCTTGATGCCTCGTGTTTGTTGTTTGACCAGAATAAGCAGGTGGTGGATGTCGTTTGGTTCCGCCAGTTGCGCAGCCGTGACGGCAGCATCCAGCACACTGGTGATAACCGCACGGGCCAGGGTGACGGTGATGACGAACAGATTATCGTTGATTTGTCTCAGGTCCCAGACTATGTGCAAACCATCATGTTTGTTGTCAACAGTTTTACTGGACAGTCCTTCAGCGAGATTGAAAATGCGTTTTGCCGGTTGGTAGATCAAAGCAGCAATCGCGAAATCGCAAAGTACAATTTGAGTTGCAACGGCAATCACACGGCCCAGATTATGGCCAAACTCTATCGCCACAACAACGAATGGAAAATGCATGCCATCGGTGAAAATGGCACCGGTCGGACGTTCCAGGAGTTACTGCCCGTGATGATGCCTTACGTTTAAGCCTGTTGAGCTGTAACGTGTATCCCCCTGAGCCAGGCGAAACCGCCTGGCTCTTTTATTTTTATCAGATAAATATTTCCAGAGCTTTTATTTTGAAAAGTCTCAGAAACTATTGAAAAATCTGGATTTATTTTCTGTGTATTCCGTGTGTTCTGTGGTTTCTTGATCTGAAATCCCATATGCAAATCGTTTCACCGCCGATTGTCCCAGGCACAGGCAGCTTTTTGGTGCTGGTGAACCAGGCTGGTGCAACCCATTTCTTTCTACTGGCAGCCTGTTTCCTTGTTTTGACCGTTGATTGCAAAAACCTCGCTTCTGCCTGATGCCTCATTCACGCTGGGTTGATCCTGTTGCCAAAGGCCATCCAGCACATATGTGGTTACCTTGTTTTGTCGGTCTGGTCAGTTTTTTTCTTCTCGGGGCCCCGCCTGAAGGCCCATCCACTGCCGTTGCGCCAGTTCAACTGCCTTCATTGAGTCAGGTGCCGGTCATTGATGGAACCCTGTCGCCAGATGAATGGAAATCAGCCCGTAAGCTCCCTCTTCGCTATCAGATCCAGCCCGGAGACAATTCTGAACCTTCTGAATCCACTGAGGTTTTGATCGGGCATACCCGTGAGTATCTCTTCCTGGCTATCCACGCTCTTGACAGTTCTCCAGCCAGTATTCGGGCCCGGGTCACCCGGCGCGACGATGTGTTTAATGATGATTACGTGTCGGTGTTCTTAGATACCTACAATGATCGTCAGCGGGCGTATGCTTTTCATTTCAACCCATTGGGCATTCAGGCAGACGGAATTTATACCCAAAGCGCTTCAGATGACCTGACCTGGGACGGTATTCTCCAGTCGAAAGGCAGGGTTGGAAATGATGGATATGTGATCGAAATTGCGATTCCATTTAAAACCATGCGCTTTAAAACGGGAAAAGATGTGGTGTGGGGCCTGCAGATTCGCCGCTGGATTGCCCGCAAAGCCGAACGGATTTCCTGGCAACCTGAATCACGCGACACTTCAGGCTTTTTGGTTCAAATGGGAACGCTGTCTGGGTTGGAGGATATTTTTGCAGGGCGAACCGTGGATGTTACCCCGACGCTGACCGGCTCGGTAACCGGAGAGCGGCAACCTGATGAGTCATTGAATCGAGTCAACAAACTGGAGCCGGGATTAACGGTCACCTGGTCATTGACACCTAACATGACACTGACCGCGACAGCCAACCCTGATTTTTCC
>CAZXCE010000535.1:0-6093 GCA_964639175.1 uncultured Clostridia bacterium | reverse complement strand
GAGTGCACCAAGTGGTACCGCGAGTGCACCAAGCTGGTACCGCGAGTGCACCAAGCTGGTACCGCGAGTGCACCAAGCTTGATGGTTGAAAACCTTCAAATTGGCACCAGCTACGCGCCAGATCGAGGTCAAGCGAGGATTTGGACCAGAACTGGTACCGCGAGTGCACCAAGTGGTACCGCGAGTGCACCAAGCTGGTACCGCGAGTGCACCAAGTTGCCCGGACTTTTTGCGTTGAACCGAAAACACTCGGTCAGCATCAGCCTTGCCCAAAGCCAGATCTGGCTGGAAACGTATGTCAAACTTGGGAGTGAATGTGTGTTGCCAGCCTGAAAGAGGGCCTGGGTTCATCTGCCACTTATGCCGTGCGTGCGTTTAAAGGCGATTTGAGCGATGTTTGAACACTAATTCGACTTGGGAGGTGGTTGAAGCTTCTAGAAACGTTTTATGGCCCGCTGGCGCCTGTTTTGTTTTAAGGTCTGATAATGTTTGGGCAAAGAGACTGCACTGGCTTTACCGCGCACTGAACAATATCAAGAGTTACTTCCTGGTTGCTTCTTGTCGGAAAGTACACCATTCTTTTCGCCGAAATGAGTGTCACTTATGTTTTCGGTGCCGTGGCAGATACACTTCCACTCCTCATCCAGCACGTCCATTTCTCATCCACCGGATAGACTTTATGGCTCAGCAAACTGAATCGTCAGAATCAGGAAAACCTTCGCCTCCGTCACAACTGGTCGAAATGCACTGGGACCCAATTACCCGCATTGTCGGGAGTCTTGGGATCTATACCAAAATTGATTTTTCCCAGCGTCGGGTTGTGGAGTGTTACTCCACCTCATCCATCTTTCGGGGATACAGCGTGTTTATGAAGGGCAAAGATCCCCGCGATGCCCATTTTATCACCAGCCGGATTTGTGGAATTTGCGGCGATAATCACGCGGTCTGTGCGGTATATGCCCAGAACATGGCTTTTGGCGTTCAACCACCCCCAATGGCTGAATGGATTATCAACCTGGGTGAAGCGGCAGAGTACATGTTTGACCACAATTTGTATCAGGATAATCTGGTCGGCGTGGATTATTGTGAGCAGATGGTCAAGGAAACCACGCCTTCAGTTTGGGACAAAGCCGAACGAACTCCGGCGCCAAATGCTGACCAGCACGGATTTCGTAAAATCTCAGACATTATGACCGCCCTTAATCCGTTTACCGGCTCGTTTTATCTTGAAGCCCTGCAGATGAGCCGTTTGACGCGCGAAATGTTTTGTTTGATGGAAGGCCGTCACGTGCATCCCTCAACGCTCTATCCCGGCGGTGTCGGGACAGTCCCCAGCCTGCCGCTGTTTACCGATTATCTGGTTCGGTTGATGAAATACATCGAATTTATGAAGCGGGCAGTTCCGCTCCACGACGATTTGTTTCACTTTTTTTATGATGCTTTGCCCGGATATGAAAACGTTGGCCGACGTCGGGTGATGTTGGGGTGCTGGGGATCATTTAATGATCCAGAAGTGTGTACGTACCGGTACCAGGATTTACCCCAGTCCGGAGAAGCGATGTTTGTGACACCGGGGATTGTGCTTGATGGCAAATTGATTACCACCAACCTCATTGATATCAATCTGGGAATCAGGATTCTGCTAGGGGGTGGTTTTTATGACGACTGGGATCAGGGCGAAACGTTTGTCAAAACCGATCCACTCGGAAACCCGGTTGATCAACGCCATCCCTGGAATCAGACCACGGTGCCCAAACCGCAAAAGCGTGATTTTCAAGGAAAATATTCGTGGGTTGTCTCGCCGCGCTGGTACCATCAGGCAACCGGCGAATATCTGGCACTTGATTCAGGCGGTGGGCCGCTGGCACGACTGTGGGTTACGGCGCTGGCTGGAAAAGTTGATATCGGAGGCGTCAAAGCCACTGGGAGCAGTGTCAAAATCACCCTTCCAAAGACCGCGAGCCTGCCCGAAACCGAATTTGAATGGAAAATCCCAAACTGGAACAACGCGCTGGAACGCAACCGGGCGCGGACCTACTTTCAGGCCTACACGGCAGCGGCAGCGCTGTATTTTGTCGAACGGGCCATGGCCGAAGTGTATGCCGGGCGAACTGAAACCTGGAGCGACTTTACGGTACCGGACCAGGGCATCGGGTGCGGTTTTCACGAAGCGGTCCGTGGCATGATTTCACACCACGTCGTCATTCGGGATGGAAAAATTGCCAATTACCATCCCTATCCACCTACACCCTGGAATGCCAGCCCGCGCGATCAATTCGGAACACCCGGACCGTTTGAAGACGCCATCCAAAACACCCCGCTCTTTGAAGAAAACCCGCCTGAACGCTTTAAGGGAATTGATATTATGCGGGCGATTCGGAGTTTTGATCCTTGCATGCCGTGCGGGGTGCATATGTATCTGGGCAATGGAAAAGTGCTGGAAACCCATCATTCGCTGATGTTTGGACACGGCGGGAAAGGTTCGAAGCCATGACCGAACCAGCCAGTTCAGCCGTCAAAATCGAACAATTGGATATTTTATGGATTACTGCGGGCCTGGGTTGTGACGGGGAATCGGTGGCTTTGACGGCGGCCACTCAGCCCAGCATCGAGGATGTCATCCGTGGGGCCATTCCTGGAACGCCGGAAATCCGCTTTTTCAATCAGGTATATGCCTACCAGACCGGAGATGACTTTTTGAAGGCGTTTCACGAGGCCACAACCGGAAACTCACGACCGTTTTTGTTGATTGTTGAAGGTTCGATCCCAAATGAAACGAATAAGGAATCCGGGTACTGGGCCGGGTTTGGGTGTGATCCTGAAACCGGGCAGCCGATTTTGACCTGTGATTGGATTGACCGGCTGGTGCCGCACGCCTGGGCCGTGATGGCCGTTGGCACCTGTGCCACCTATGGCGGAATCCATGCCCTGCCGGGAAACCCGACTGGTTGCATGGGGCTCCCGGATTACCTGGGTTGGGATTGGAAATCGAAGGCTGGAATTGCTGTGGTTTGTGTTCCTGGTTGTCCGACTCAGCCTGACAACTTGATGCAAGTACTGCTCTATTTGCTCAGACAGGCTGCCGGATATGCACCAATGATTGAGCTTGACGAAGCACTCCGCCCAAAATGGCTTTTTCCAGATTCACTCCATGAATGTTGTGACCGGGGCGGTTTTTATGAACAAGGTCAGTTTGCCGAGCAATATGGCGATGCTCAGTGTATTGTCAAACAGGGGTGCTGGGGGCCAGTGGTGCAATGCAATGTTGGCAAACGTGGCTGGATGGGTGGGGTTGGCGGGTGTCCAAATGTCGGTGGCATCTGTATTGGGTGCACCATGCCAGGATTTCCTGACAAATTTATGAGCTTTATGAATCAGCCTCCGGGATCGTTGCTTTCAGCCCAGGCGGTTTCAACCTATGGCCGGGCGATTACGGCGTTGCGCAAATTTACGCTGGGTTCGATGACGCAGGAACCGGCCTGGCGTAAACCTGCCCCCGGAACACCAACTCTGTACTCGATCAATTCCCGGAAAAAGAATCCATGAAGTTGCCCCAACTGGAATGGCTCAACTCAGAGAATATTTCCGAACTGCTCAAATTTGGCGTTGAGGAATCCCTGCTGGCCGGGCTGCTTGAATCACAATCAACGCTCTTTCAACTGGCCAATGTCTTCCTGCCTTTTCAAAATCCAGCCACCGTCTTTGATTTTTTTCCAGGGTTTCACCGCAAATCCAGCGAAGCTGAAGAAGAACTACCGGACCTGTCCTCTCGCTATCAGGTGCTGGTCGAACAAATTCCAGCCGTGGTCTTTATGGCGTTCTTTGACAAGGGCCTCAGCGAAGCCTATGTCAGCCCGCACATTGAATCGTTGCTGGGGTTTACCCAGGCCGAGTGGCTTAATGATCCAGTGCGCTGGTTTGAGCAACTTCACCCGGAAGACAAAACCCGCTGGAGCATGGAAGCTGCGCATACTTTTCTGACGGGCGACCCGTTGCGCTCGGTGTATCGGGTGCTGGCGCGCAATGGGCGTGTGGTCTGGTTTCATGCTGAAGTAAAAATGGTGCGCCACAGAGATGGCCGCCCCTGGTACATTCACGGTGTTGCCTTCGAGATTACCGAACTCAAAGAAGCCGAAGCCGCGCTCCGAACTGCACATACTGAGCTTGAAGACCGCGTTCGTCGCCGAACTCGCGAACTGGCCGATGCCAATTTCTTTCTCGAATCAGAAATTGCCGAACGCAAACGTGCTGAAGCTGAACTGGTAAAGGCACGTGATGAGCTGGAAATGCGAGTTCGTGAGCGCACTGAGGAGTTGGTGCTTGCCAACGTGGAATTGCGGCGTGAAATTGCCGAGCGCCGACGAGCCGAAACCGCACTCAGTCAGAGTGAAGAGATGTTACGCGCCATTTTCGAGTCAGCTCCAGACGCAATGGTCGTGGTTAATCATCGCGGTCAAATCGAACGCGTCAACGCCCAGGTTGAACAGATGTTTGGATACCGGGCAGATGATCTGGCTGGGCATCCGGTTGAATTGCTCATGCCGGTCCGGTTTACTCAGTCCCATCAAGAGCATCGGGCACGCTACATTCGATCTCCGCATTTGCGTGATATGGGGGCTGGTTTAGAACTCTTTGCCCGGCGGCGCGATGGAACCGAATTTCCGGCTGAAATCATGCTCAGTCCGATTGAAAGTGAAACGGGGCGTATGGTGATTGCGGTGGTCCGTGACATTAGCCACCGGAAACAGACCGAAGCGGATCTGCGCGAATATGCCGAGCGCTTGCAAATTCTTTCGCGGCGCTTAATGGAAGTTCAGGAAGCCGAACGCCGCCGTATCGCCCTTGAGCTCCACGACGAAATCGGCCAGGCCCTCACCGGGTTGAAATTCACCCTTGATTTAAACGCCCGACAGGCATCTACCGAAGCTCAACAGAAAAACATTGCCCTGTCCCAACAAATCGTCAATGAGTTGATGGCACGAGTTCGAAAATTGTCGCTCGACCTGCGTCCGGGAATGCTCGATGATTTGGGCTTGCTCCCCGCCTTGCTCTGGTTGATAGAGAGCTACACGACCCAAACCCACGTCCGGATTGCCTTTCGCCATCGCGGGTTAAAAGACAAACGATTTGCCCCGGAAGTTGAAACTGCTGCCTATCGGATTGTTCAGGAAGCTCTGACCAACATTGCGCGTCATGCCGAAGTTGATGAAGCGACCATCCGAACCTGGGTTGATCACCAGACGATTACCATTCAAATTGAAGACCGTGGCAAGGGGTTTGATGTTGATGGTGTGCTGTCAGTTCCAGTATCAAGTGGTCTGGCTGGAATGCGCGAACGGGTCCTGCTCCTGGAGGGAACGTTCACGATAGAATCCAAGCCTGGTCGTGGAACACGAGTGACGGCAGAACTAAAACTCAGGACTTGGGGCAATCGAAGGGATGAGGGATGAAAGAAAACCAGTTCTTCAGCCCGAAAATCTTCATCCCTGAATTTTTCATGAAAGGTACGCTTCTTTATGATTTCGATTGTGCTTGCTGATGATCATCATATTGTTCGCCAGGGACTGCGAGCGTTACTCGAAGCCGAGTCCGATTTTCGAGTCATTGGTGAAGCCAGTAACGGACGTGATGCAATTGAACTGGTCCGCAAGTTGCGCCCCAATGTTCTGGTGCTGGATTTGATGATGCCGGTGCTCAATGGTATTGAAGTGACGCGTCAGCTTGGAAAAGCACATCCACAAACCAAAATTGTGGTTTTGTCGATGTATGCCAACGAAGCCTATGTGCTTGAAACGCTTGCCAATGGTGCTTCGGCGTATGTGCTAAAGGATTCGAATACTTCCGATCTAGTGTTGGCGGTTCGTGAGGTTGCGATTGGTCGTCGGTATTTATCTCCTCCGTTATCAGACCGGGCAATCGAGGCATACCAGGAAAAAGCCCGCTCCGCCAGCCTCGACAAATATGAAACTCTAACCACCCGCGAACGCGAAATCCTCCAGCTTGCCGCCGAAGGCTCCAGCAGTACCGATATTGCCGCCAAGCTTGGGATCAGCGCCCGAACTGCTGAAACCCACCGTACCAACCTCATGCGCA
>CAZXCE010000534.1:0-6094 GCA_964639175.1 uncultured Clostridia bacterium | reverse complement strand
ACCGGGAGAAAGGCGATTATGCCCGGGCCGAGCCGCTGTATGTGAGGGCGCTGGCAATTTGGGAGAAAGCGTTGGGGCCGGATCATCCATTTGTCGCCCAAAGCCTCAACAACCTGGCTGTGGTCTTTGAGGCCAAAGACGATTATGCCCGGGCCGAATCGCTCATGGTGAGGGCTATGGCGATCTGGGAGAAAGCATTTGGAGCAGATCACCAGAGTGTTGCCTTTGGCCTCATCAACCTGGCTTTGATCTCGCAGGCCAAAGGGGATCTGACTCAAGCCGTTCGCTATTTTGTCCGTGGCAACGACACCACTGAACGCGATCTGAAGCGCAATCTGGTCTCAGGGTCTGAAACCCAAAAAGCGCTGTATCTCAAACAAACTGCAATCCGAACCGATCTCACCCTGTCATTCCACACTCAGGCTGCGCCGGGTGACCCGGAAGCCGCCGCTGCCGCCCTGACGGTAATCCTGCGTCGAAAAGGCCGGGCGCTCGATGCAATGGCCTCAGCCATCGAGACTCTACGGCGGCAACAAACCCCTGACATTCAAAAACTGCTCGATGACTATGCCGGCGTGAATGGTCAAATCTCAGCCTTAACGCTGAGAGGTCCAGGGAACAAAAAACCGGCGGACCATCTGGCGTATTTGCAAGAACTGAACCGCCAGCGCGAAAAACTGGAAGGTGAAATCAGTACCCGGAGTGCTGAATTTAAATCTCAGTTCACTCCGATTACCCTGGAAAATGTGCAAAAGGAGATTCCGCCAGATACTGCGCTCGTGGAATATGCGGTGTATCGCCCATTTGATACCAAAACCAAAAAGTCAGGACGTCTCCGGTATGTGGCCTATGTGTTAAGGCAGGGGACAGGGATGGAAAACCAGGGTTCAGGGTTCAGGGTTCCGGGTTCCGGCCCTGAATTCAGTTCAAGCAAAGACTCAAAATCGGCTGGACGAAGGCAAACTCAAACGAAACAAGCCCAATCTGACACAGTGAAACCCGGAACCCGGAACCCGGAACCCGGAACCCGGATTTTAAACCCCGGAACTCTGCTCTGGGCCGACCTGGGTGACGCGCAACCCATTGAGGAGGCGGTTGACGCCTTCCGGCGGGCATTGCGGAACAAGGTGAGTGCTGATCGTTCCCTCAAGAAAGTTGATTCCACGGGCGTTACTACACAAAGCAGTGTCAAAACGGCGGGACAAAATCTCGAAAAACTCATCTTTGAACCGGTCCAGAAGCTCCTGGGACCGACCACGAAGGTGTTGCTCTCACCCGATGGGGTGTTAAATTTAGTGCCGTTTGATGCGTTGGTGGATGATAAGCACAACTATCTGGTCGAAACCTTTGAGTTTTCCTATTTGACCAGCGGGCGTGATTTGCTGCGACTCCAAACCAGGATTGAGAGCACACACCCGCCACTGGTGGTGGCCAATCCCGACTATGCGGTGGGCAAGGGGCCGCAACTGCTTGGAAAACAGTTTGCTCCGCTTCTTCCACTTCCTGGAACGAGGATGGAAGCGAAAGTCCTGAAGACAATTTTCCCTGAAGCGGCGGTCCTGCTTGATACCCAGGCGACCAAAGCCGCGTTAACCGAGGCGAACCGACCGGAGTTTCTCCATATTGGAACGCATGGTCTTTTCCTCCCCGATGTAAAGCCAGAACCGGTGACCGACACTGAAACAACCCGGTTGATCACCAGAAGCAATGACCTGATTGATGTCGAAAAAATTCGGGCGGAAAACCCGCTGCTGCGATCTTATCTATTCTTTGCCGGCGCCAACCAATCCGGGGGCAACCCTGAAAATGATGGGATTTTGACGGCGCTTGAAGCCAGCGGGCTCAATTTGTGGGGCACCAAACTGGTGGTTCTGTCGGCGTGTGAAACGGGTTTGGGTGACGTCCGCAACGGAGATGGCGTCTATGGGTTGCGCCGGGCACTGGTCCTGGCTGGGTCAGAAAGCCAGATGGTCAGTTTGTGGCCGGTTTCAGATGCCAGCACCCGCGAGTTGATGACCAGATACTATCAGTTGCTCAAGGCTGGGGTGGGAAGGTCAGCGGCGATGCGGCAAATTCGATTGGAGTTTTTGAAAAATCCAAAGCGCCAGCACCCTTTTTATTGGGCCAGTTTTATTCTTTCAGGTGACTGGAAACCGCTTTAAGGCTGAAAGCATCGGGCTGAAGAAAACGGGCTGAGGGCTGGGGGCTTGGGGCTGAAGAATTGGTTTTATTTCATCCCTCATCCTTCATCCTTCATCCCTTGGTTTCATCCCTCATCCCTTCGATTGCCCCAGGCGCTGTTTGTCACCTTGTCGCCCTGGTTATTGAAGGCTGGGGGACATCCTGCTACCCTGACCGGTGAGTTCACGTAACCGTTCATCCATTTTCAAACCTATCAGCGCACAATCTTCGCGGGAATACTGTCAATCAGGCATCACCTTGGGGCCTGGAGGTGAATTCGGCATCATATGCAGTGCTTTTACCACTCCACCAGAAAAAGTATTTCCATCTGGGGATGGTGCCTCCTGTGGTTTGTGCTGTTTCCCGCGTCGGTTTTGGGGATCAATCCTGACAAAGCCATCACGCAGTATGTGACCAAAACGTGGCAGGACGAATTGCCCCAAAATTCAGTCAATGCCATTGCACAGACGGTTGACGGGTATCTCTGGTTTGGGACTTATGAAGGTCTGGCGCGCTTTGACGGGGTGCGGTTTACGGTGTTTGATCGCCGAAATACCCCGGAATTGCTCACCAATCATATTCGGAAACTCTTTGTTGATCGCCAGAACCGCCTCTGGATCGGAAGTATGGGAGGCGGGCTTTATTGCTTTCAAAATGGACGGTTTACCCGGTTCGGCGTTGAACAGGGACTGCTCAATAACAACATCCGGTCGCTGGCGGAAGGCCCGGACCAGAGCCTCTGGATCGGCACGGAAAACGGGCTCAATCGCCTTCGTGACGGTCAGGTCACTGGCTATGGTGAATCTCAGGGCCTCAACGGCAAGATTATTCTCTCGCTGTGGTTTGATCACAATGGAACGCTCTGGATCGGAACTGACAAAGGGCTTAATCAACTCAGCCCAGATGGACACCAGATTGTACCGGCAATGGACGAGCGGCTCCGCAAGCAGATTTTTTCAATTACCAGTGACTCAAGCGGCAGGCTTTGGACCGGGACTGAAGCCGGAGTCGTGCTCTGTACCCCAACGCTGGATCAGGTGTGGTACCACCCGGACCTCCCCAGATTTCAGGTTTTTGCTTTGTGCCGGGATCGGGAAAACAGTTTGTGGCTGGGTGTTTCTGGGGAGGGCGTCTGGCGAGTCACGCCCAGGGGTATCAGTTCGTTTTCTACCAAAAATGGTCTGTCCAACGACCGCATCCGGATGATACTTGAAGATCGCGAAGGCAATATCTGGATTGGAACCGGTGGGGGAGGTGTCGTCTGTTTGTCAGATGGAAAGTTTACCAACTATACCGTGAAAGAAGGATTGAGTACCGACAGCATTCGGGTTGTGTATGAAGACCAGTCTGGGGCGATGTGGATTGGTACGGATGGCGGTGGCGTATGTCGGTACCAGAATGGAACCATTCAAACTTTTACCTCTCAGGACGGATTGCCCGCCGATATTGTCAGATCCGTCATCCAGTGCCGGGATGGTACGCTATGGGTCGGAACAACCAAAGGCTGTGCCTGGCGCAAAGAAGGAAAATTCACACCATACATTCTGCCTGGGGATTTTGAATGTAACATTATTTGTGCGTTGTGTGAGGATCGAAACGGCGGCCTGTGGATTGGTACCTTTGAAGGTCTTTTTTTCCTCAAGGACGGAAATTTACGCCTGTACAACACCGCACAGGGCCTGCACGATACTGAGATTCGGTCACTTTTTCAGGATCGTGAGGGGACACTGTGGGTTGGAACCTATGGTGGCACCATAGATTGTATCCGCAACGGGGTCGTGACGGGATATCCGCTCCCGGCCAGCCACAAACAGAGTTCAGTCTGGACATTTCATGAGGACGAGGCCGGTGTGCTCTGGATTGGTACCGATGCTGGCCTGCTCCGGTTTTTTCAAGGTGATTTCACCCAGTTTACCACCAGTCAGGGAATGTTTAGCGACACGATCTTCCAACTTCTTGAAGACAACCAGCAAACCTTCTGGATGACGTGTAATCGCGGGATCTTTTCCGTTCGAAAATCAGAGCTTGAAGCATTGTCCAAAGGGCAGATCAGTTCGATTCAATGCACCGTGTATGACAAACTCGACGGCCTTAATTCAAATCAGTGCAATGGCGGCACGCAACCTGCCGGGTGGAAATCACGAGATGGAAAGTTGTGGTTCCCGACGCTGAGAGGCGTGTCAATGATTGACCCAACCCGGATTTCAAGAAACCTGACACCTCCGCCAGTGGTGATTGAACAGGCACTCGTGGACGGCCAGCCGGTTGATCTGGCCGAGATGATGACGATTCCCCATACCATGCAACAGGTGGAATTTACCTACACCGGGTTAAGCCTGATCGTCCCCGAGCGAATCAAATTCAAATATATTCTGGAAGGGTATGACAAAAACTGGGTTGACGCCGGCACTCGCCGGACGGCCTATTACACCAGGATTCCACCGGGCACCTATCGCTTTCGACTCATTGCCTGTAACCAGGATGGAGTGTGGAACGAGACGGGTGCGGTGCTTTCGATTCGAGTGCCGACGCCACTCTGGCGGACCTGGTGGGCGATTGGTCTGTATGTGATCGGAGGGGTTGGACTGGCCTGGGGTGGGTTCCGGCTCCGAATTCGAACCTTGCAGCGGCAAAATGAAATCCTTGAATCCAAAATCGTCCAGCGAACGGCCTTGATCGAAGAGCAGAAAGCCAATCTGGCCCAGCAAAAAGCCCGACTTGAAAGCCAGAATCAGCAACTGGAACAAAAAAACCAGGAACTGGAGGCGTCACATCAACAGGCTGACCGCATCTTCTCCGCACTGGCTGAAGCATTGCCCGGAACTGTGCTCGACGGGAAGTACCGGCTGGAAACCAAAATCGGTGCTGGCGGATTTGGGGTGGTGTTTAAAGCGACACATTTGACCTTAAACCTCCAGATTGCGGTCAAGGTCTTTAAGCCACTTCACGGAAATGACAGCGCCAAAGCCGTCGAACGGTTTAAACGTGAAGGGATTTCCGCCTCACGACTCAGCCATCCTAATGCCATTCGGGTGCTTGATTCCGGGATTTCGGATGAAGGCATTGCCTATCTGGTCATGGAATTTTTGCGCGGCTGTACGCTGGCCCAGGCGATGCGTCGTCAGGCGCGGTTTTCGATCCAGCAGTGTATTGAAATCCTGGTTCCCGTCTGTGAAGCGCTGGCCGAAGCCCACCGGTTGCAAATCATTCACCGGGACATCAAGCCGGATAATATTTTTCTCAATCAAACGATTGAAGGTGAAGTGGTCAAAGTGGTGGACTTCGGCATCGCCAAGATGGTTGGTGATGAGTCCGGCGGAGAAATGGAAAAACTCACTCAAACCGGAGGTTTTCTGGGGACGCCGCTCTATATGGCACCGGAACGGTTTTTGGGCCAGGGCTATGATGGGCGGTCTGATGTGTACAGCGTGGGCGTGATGTTTTATGAAATGCTCACCGGGAATGTGCCGTTTCCGGTCGGATCATCAGGGATTGTTGGGGTGATGATGGCGCACTTTAACCAATTGCCTCCCTCCTTGCGGCTGGCGGATCCTGACATTCCCGAAGTGGTCGAAGCCTTGATTGAGCAAATGCTGGCCAAGGATTCCGCAAACCGGATGGATGCCAGAGACCTGGCTCACCGCCTGCGCCAACTGGCTGAGACGCTGCCTGCCACCGTGCTGAATCGAGTCCCCAGCCGGGCAGTTGGCGACCTTGCCGACACCGCGATTGAAGAAGCCGAAACGCTGGGGAATTCGCTGATGCACCTGGCCGAAACTGTGACGATTGGTACCGCGGATAAATCTGACAAAACCACCGTCGTTGGGAAACAATCGGATCTGGAAACTGATCCGGACGGATAAGTACCTTACCGAAAATTTCCAAACATTTTAACCACGGAAAACACGGAAAA
>CAZXCE010000533.1:0-6097 GCA_964639175.1 uncultured Clostridia bacterium | reverse complement strand
CCCTACTCCTATGTCCAACCTCATTCTCGACCTGACTCGATTATTGCCGGGGCCGCTGGCGTGCCGGATGCTGGGTGAACTCGGCTTCGAAGTGCTCCGCCTGTTGCCTCCCAGTGGTGACATGGCTGATGTCATGATGCCCGAACTCAGTGCCTGGCTCAATGCGGCTAAACGCACTGAAACCATTGATTTAAAAACACCTGAAGGCTGTCAACGACTCAGAGGGCTGGCCTCCGAAGCCCTGGCGCTGGTTGAAACCAATCGGCCTGGCGTGATGGAAAAGCTCGGCGTCGGGCCGGAAATCCTGCGCCAGATCAATCCGAATTTGACCTATGTCCGGCTGGCCGGATTTCGCAATCCCGAGCAGCGAGCCGAACCAGGCCATGATCTGACGTATCTGGCCGCGACTGGACTCCTTTCCCGGTTTGAACCAGCCTGGAGATCAGTGCAACTGGCGGATATCAGCGGTTCTTTTTGGGCTGTGATTGCCACACTCCAGGGATTGCGTCAGGGTGGAGGCTTTTTTGAAGTGTATCTGGAAGAAGCCGCCTTTCCATTTTCTTATCCGCCACTGACATTTTTGGATGGCAGCATTTTGTGTTACCGGGTGTACCCCGCACGGGAAGGACAGGTCGCGCTCGGCGCCTTGGAACCCCATCTGTGGGCCAGATTCTGCAAAGCCGTCAACCATCCTGAATGGCAGACTGAAGGGTTTTCACGCGCCGAACCGACAAATGCAACATTTCTGGCGATTTCGGAATTCTTTCTCGAAAAAACCGCCCAGGAATGGGAAACTGTGGCACGTCAGGACGGATATCCACTGCGTGCAGTACAAACCTTTCGTCCTGCCACTCATCTAGTCCCGTGGAACCAGGCGGAATGAAGAAGCCAAATTAGTGGTTAGTGGTTAGCTTTTGGTTCTAAATTCTTCTTCGAAAATATTGATTTTCTAAGCACTAAGTACTAAACACCAGGCATAATCACCAATCACTAACCACTAACCACTTGCTTCATTCACCATTCACCAATTGGCCAATCTTTGATTCGGGAAGTGTTCAACCATGCGTTATCTGGCAATTCTTTCCCTCCTGTTTTGCACTTCGTGTCATATGGGAATTCCCTCAAATTCAACGGCGGCGGCCAATGCGTCATCGCTCACACCTCTTTCGACGAGCGCGACACCGCCGGCAAGTCCAACTCTGGCTGAACCTGATCGGGAAAGTGGGGCTTCAAGCAGCAAACGGGCCAGCGTGCGAGTTGGAGGCAGCGATATTGCCGTCGTGTTTGAGAGTGACAAATATGGGCTGACCCGAGATGAAATTACCGCCTGGATCGGGACCGGAGCCAAGGCAGTATCGGCCTATTTTGGACGGTTTCCAGTGAAAAACCTGACGGTGAAAGTTCGCTCGTCGCGTGGAAGCGGTGTCCATCATGGCGTGGCGGATGGCTTTCATGGACGACCCTCCATCAACGTGGCGGTAGGGTATTATTCTGACCAGGAAGACCTCCAGGCAGATTGGGTGATTACCCACGAGATGGTTCACCTTGGCTTTCCCTGCGTCGCCGAGCAACACCACTGGATTGAAGAAGGGACCGCCACCTATATCGAACCAATTGCCCGTGAACGCATTGGCGTCATCACCCCCGAGGAAGTCTGGCGTGATCTGGTCGAGAATCTTCCCAATGGCCTTCCCAAACGAGGCGACAGGGGCCTGGATTACACCCCAACCTGGGGGCGGACCTACTGGGGCGGCGCGTTGTTTTGCTTGCTGGCCGATATCGAAATCCACAAACAGACCCACAACCGGCAGGGTCTGGAACATGCAATCCGCGCCATCACCGAAGCCAACGGGGTCATTACCGAATATTGGGACATTCGTGACGTCCTGCGCACGGGTGATAAAGCGACCAAAGGCAACGCGTTGGAAACGCTTTATGACAAAATGCGAGCCAAACCAGCTCCGGTTGATCTGGATGCCCTCTGGAAACAGCTTGGTGTCGAAGTCCGTGGCGAAACCGTCATTTTCCACAATGACGCCCCGCTGGCGCACATCCGCAAAGCCATTTGCGGCTAAATGAGTCGTACACTCACAAAATAGTGACATCGCCAGGTCGTGAAATCGTCATTTGGTCAAAAGCTACTTGCTTTTTCTGGGCACCATTCGTTATTCACTTCCTGCAATACATCACGCAAAAATTTCTACTTTGCGACTTTACGACTTCGCCACATTGCTTCCTGGAGCTTCCTTTCCTTATGACCCGTTCGATTGCTGTGTTTAACCATGCTGGTGGTGTTGGGAAAACCACGACCACTCGCGACCTGGGCTATGAAATGGCCTCCCGAGGCCGCAAGGTGTTGCTCATTGACGCCGATCCACAGGGAAGCCTGAGCGATTTTCTGGGGCTTGACCCGCATAGCCGACCACAGCACGAGATTTTCTGGCAGGCGTTGCTGGGCGAAACCGGAGACGCAACCGACCTTCCAGTCCCACCACATTTAGAATCAGCGTTTGGGATGGATATCGGGTTGGCCAATCTGCTGGTTTTTCAAATTGAACAGCGGATAGCCGAAATGAAAAACACCCAGCGGCTGCTTGATGTGCTGGAAGGAATTAAAGACCGGTATGAATTTATCCTGATTGATTGCCCGCCCAATGTTTCGGAAATTACGGTGCAGGTGCTCATGGCGGTGGATGAAGTTCTGATTCCGGTTCAAACCGAACATAAAGCCACCATCGGGCTGGTCATTGTTCAGAATGAAATTCTAAAAGCCAACCAGCGCCGCCGCCGAATCCGACCTGAATTGCAGATTTCAGGCATTGTCCCGACCATTTACAGCAGCACGAAAACTGAGCATCGGAATTACCTGCAAGCCATCCACGACTTTGCCGGACAGCTTTCCCGCCGGGTGCTGCCACCAGTCTCTGACCGCATTGCGGTCGCCGAAGCCTCATCCGCCGGAAAACCACTCAAAGTCTATGCCCCCAATTCTCCGGCCAATGCCGATATTGAACAAATTGCCGATCTGGTGTTTGGCAGCTAATACTGGGGCTAAGATCCAGGGCTGGGGGCTAAGGACAATGAAAGGGATACGGGATGAAATAAAACAAATTCTTCAGCCCCCAGCCCTCAGCCCCAAGCCCAATGTCTTCAGCCCCCAGCCCTTAGCCCCAAGCCCAATGTCTTCAGCCCCAACCCCTCAGCCCTAAACCTGTATGAGCAAAAAGAAACCTCCGGTTCGATTACCGAAGCAATTGATGACCAACCTTGCCTATCAATCTGTCGCCAGCCAGAGCGGTGATGTGCTGTTGCACGTTGAGACATCGCAGATTCGGCCCAATCCACACCAGCCACGAAAAATATTTGACCCTGAGACCATTGATGAACTTGCCGCCAGTATCCGCGAACATGGCATTTTAGAGCCGCTCATTGGCCAGGAAGCCTCAGACGGAACCTATACACTGATTGCCGGCGAACGCCGATGGCGGGCAGCCCAGGCGTTAAACCTGAGCCGGGTGCCGATGGTGCTGCGTGGCGGAAACCAAACCACCGATACTGGACTGCTGGCGCTGGTTGAGAACCTTCAGCGAGCCGATTTGCATCCAGTTGAAGAAGTCCAGGCACTGGCCCGGATTGTCGAACAATGCGCCACCCAGGAAGAAGCTGCCCGACTGGTCGGATTTCATCGCTCAACACTGGCCCGCTTGATTCGTCCCGCCGGGTTGGAAGCCGAAGTTCTTGACCTGTGTTTAACAATTCCAGGGGTGACCCGCAACACACTCGCCAAACTCCTGGATTTGCCGACACTGGCCGCCCGACTGGCTTTTCTGGAGAAGTTCAAGCCCAAAGACCCAACTGTTGAGACGCCTCACCGTCAGCCACTCGCAAAAGTAAAACCAAACCAGTTCCGATTCTCACAAACACAGCCTGGCGCCTCGTTCCAGGTTGAAGTTAAATATCGCAAACGGGACGCATCGCTCCCAGAAATTATTGCGGCACTTGAACTCGCCCTGGCTGAAGCCAATCGCCAGGCAAGTGAAAAGGTGAGCGTATAGTCAGGCAATTTGAAATTGTTCAAGGTTGAACAATGACCTAAATCTAATTTTTTGAGTAATTTGCAGAGATTAGTTTGTTGTGAAACCGAAAAAAATAAGCTACGGAGTTCACGCTTGAGCCTGTGGTCATCGAACGAATCAACCCGCTCAACTCAACAACCTGATGGGTGCGAAGGAAATGCGTTCACAGGCTCAAGCTTGAACACTGAACCAAAATCATTTTCTGAAAAACAGCCAGCCATTGAGCTGGCTGCTTTTTTTGGTGCAAATATTTTGCTTTATTTTTCTGGTTGAGGCGTGTATAGCATAGTTACTTTAACTTTTCGGGTACCAAAAGAGATGTTACCCTGCACAAACCATCAACCCTTTCATTTCATTTGATGGTTATAAATCATTTCAGCCAGGAGGTGTATATGAAGCTATTTCAACATTTGCAAGAACTTGGTCACGAGCAGCTTGTTTTTGCTCAGGATTCAAATATTGGATACAAAGCCATTATTGCCATTCATAGCACTGCCCTTGGTCCCGCCGTTGGTGGTACCAGATTTTGGAATTATGAAAGTGAAGAGGAGGCAATCATTGATGCCCTCCGGCTGGCGCGCGGAATGACCTATAAGAACGCCATGGCTGGCTTGCAGCTTGGCGGTGGTAAATCAGTGTTGATCGGGGACAATCGCCGTACCGACCGTGAAACTCTGTTCCGGGCCCATGGGCGCTTGATTGAGGGGCTGGGCGGGAGGTACATCACGGCGGAGGACGTCGGTACCAGCCCGGCGGATATGGAGTTGATTCATCAGGAAACCCGCCATGTGGCTGGATTGGCAAGTCGTAACGGAGACCCTTCGCCCTGGACAGCGCGTGGGGTTTTTCGAGGAATTCAAGCCGCAGCCGCACATCGCTGGGGAAGCGATGACCTGGCTGGACGGCGGATTGCCCTTCAGGGACTTGGCAATGTCGGGACTCATCTGGCGCGGCAGCTCCATCAGGCTGGCGCCAAACTGGTGGTGACCGATGTGAGCCAGAATCGGGTCAAGCGCATTATGGCTGAACTGGATGTCCCGGCAGTTGACCCAGCCGATATTTTTTCAGTCGAAGCCGATATTTTTGTGCCCTGTGCCCTGGGTGCGGTAATCAACCCGGAGACGATTCCTCAGTTGAAAGTTGAAATTGTCGCTGGCGCGGCCAATAACCAGCTTTTGGACGATCAAAGCGGCGATGACCTGGAAGATCGAGGGATTTTGTACGCTCCCGATTATGTGGTGAATGCTGGGGGAATTCTCAGTGGCGGCGTGGATCTGGTTGGTTGGACGCCTGATTTTGCCCGCTCCAAAGTCGAAGCTATTTACCAGACGGTGCGTGAAGTGTTTGAGTATGCGGAGCGTGAAAATATTCCAACGTACAAAGCAGCGGACCGGCTGGCCGAGCAGCGGATTGCCCTTGCCAAAGTCACACCACCCAAAAAAGCCCGGTCCGTTCCTGGAAATTAGGCTGGCGCAGATGGGCTAAGATGAGAATACTCAACGCTTTTCATCTTTTCATCCCCATTTTTCAGGAGAATCAACCATGTTTCGAAAGTTCACGCTTGCCGCTGTGGCAACCCTGGCCCTGTCTTTTTCAGCCCCGGCTTTTGCTCAGGACCAGACCAAACCCGAACCCAAACCAGAAAAAGAAGAAGTCGTAATGTGCCCGGTGATGAAAGAAGAAGTCCTGGACACGGCATCGGCTGCCTTTAGCGAGTACAAAGGCAAAAAGTATTATTTCTGCTGCCCCGGCTGTAAGCCGAAATTTGACAAAAACCCTGAAAAATACGTCAAGCCGGAAACGAAATAGCCATTGTCAGTACCGCCTGTGTAAGAGCAGGTGGGTTGGTAACCGTTCCACCCGCTCACACAGGCAGGACTGACAAGGTTCTATCGCTTCAATTCCAACTCTCCAAAATCAAAATCCGGGTTCGGACAATCAATCTTGAGTTCCGCTGGCTTTCCATCTGCATTGACGGTGAAGGTCACAAATCCTTTTGGGAACGGATAACTGACACTGGG
>CAZXCE010000532.1:0-6116 GCA_964639175.1 uncultured Clostridia bacterium | reverse complement strand
TGGCGGTTGATTCAGCCAACAACCTGTATGTAGCCGATACCGGCAACAATCGGGTGGTTGTGTTTGCGGGTGGCAACTCTGGCACAGCAACGTTGCTGGCCGGAAACGGCACCACGCTGGGCCTGGTCCGCGCACCGGAAGGCGTCACCATCAGCGTGTTCACCGCCGGGTCACTGACCGGAGGCGAATTCCTGGTGGTCAGCGACACGACCAACAACCGGATCCAAGGCCGACTCTTGAGCGGTGCGACCTGGGTGCTGGTTGGAACGCCAAATGGTCTGGGCAGCGGCCTCGGCCAGTTCCGCGCTCCGAGCAAGATCCGCTAAGGTCTTTGCTTGAAGCAAAATCATGCCAGTCAGTAGTCAGTAGTCAGTAGTTCACTAAGTTCCTTTGATCGAATGACTTGACGATTCTCTCATATGAGGGGATGACTTCAGAATGGTATAAAAAGGGGAGATCGGAAGTATCCGGTCTCCTTTTTTTAGTGCCTGGGGCTGAAGACATCAGGCTCAGGGGAAATCTAATACCATTTTGCAACAAATACTTCGTATCAGGAAGCGGTCAAATTATTCAATCAAAGGAACTTATTGAACTACTGACTACTGACTACTGACTACTGACTGGTACGATTTGTTCGAAAGGCTCTCAGCGATTTATATTTCTCTGAAACCCCAAACCCCGAACCCTAATTTGTATGAGTACCTCAAAAATAACCATTTCCATTGACCAAACCTTGCTTCAGCAGGTTGACTTGCTGGTTCAGCAACGAGTTTTTTCCAGCCGAAGTCAGGTGTTCCAGAAAGCACTCCAGGCAAAACTTCGAGAAATTCGACGCCAACGCTTTGATGCCGAGTGCCGAAAATTTGACCCACAGGTTGAGCAAGCCTTTGCAGATCAAGGATTATCCTCTGAGATTGACTGGTGACTGATATACTGAGCAGCGATATTTTATCGGGCTAACTTTGATCCAAATCTTCAAAAATAATCAAACAAAATCAACAACTTCCAAACTTACCAGGAATTATCAATGTTACTGAGACAACAGACTCTGCTACCAGAGGATATCGGTCACCGCCTTCCAACAAACACACTAAGCCATACCAAACGGATTCATCGGTGGGGGAACTTCATTGCCGGTTTTTCGATTGAGTTTGTCCAACAGTGCCTCGCCAACCTGAATCCCGATTTAGACTCCGGCCTCATCCTTGATCCATTTACCGGATGTGGGACAACACTGATTGGCGCCAAAAACCTTGGGTTCGCGACGGTAGGGTATGAGCTTCATCCGGTCTTTCAAGCCATTTCCTCAGGTAAACTCCAGCATTCCTCGGCTGAATCCATAGATCAAATCCTGGAGGCTCTCAATAAAAAAACCACTCAGTTCATCTGGTCAGAGGATGCCCAAAAATTCCTATCAAAGCTCTTCACGGATGAGGATTTAACGGCGATCAGTTTTGCCGCCAGTAACTTAGCTCATATCTCCCCTGAAATCCGTGATCTTTCGATTGTGCTGTTTCTCAAGGCGTGTGAATTATCCTGTCGCGCTCAAACAGATGGCATTTATAAGGCACCCACAACCACCAAAACACATATTTCGTTCCAATCAGCCCTGAACCGAATAGCGGCTGAGATTTTGGACGATATTGGGTCAAGTTGGTACCAAAATCATTGGCTCCATACACCGCAGGCACAAATCATCAGGAGTTCATCAGTTGATATGATTGAACTCCACCCTGAGAGTGTTGGGTGCTGCATCACTTCCCCACCATATCTCAACAATTTTGATTTTGCTGAAATGACGAGAATGCAGCTTTACCTCCTGGGCTGGTGCCGCAATTGGAAAGAGATTTCCCAGCAGGTCAGAAATAATCTGATTACAAATACAACCACAGCCTTGAGCGGGAAAAAGGGAGTTGAGTACCAAAAAACAACTCGCAGTTCCATCCCTCAAATCCTGCATTCAGAACTTGATTCAATTGTTCAGGAACTGGCGCGGGAGCGTTCAACCAGAGCTGGCAAGAAGGAATATGACTACCTGGTCTACCCTTACTATTCGCAGATAACACAGGTACTTAACGGAATATTCAGGGCACTGCGTCCGGGAGCAACAGTTCACTGGGTTGTGGCCGATGCAGCACTCTACGGAGTACATATTGAGACACACGAACATACCGCTTCGATTATGAGGGAAATCGGTTTTCGTGATGTAGCTATTCACTTACTTCGCAAGCGTGGTGAACGATGGATTCTCTCAAAGCGAGATGGCACCCCCAAAGGTCTAGGGGAATATCATATTGAGGCAAAAAAATGACGGTTACAGTCTACCAAAAAGCCGACGAAGCCATGCGCATTGAGATTAAGCGCTATCTGGCATTGGCTGAAGCAACTCAGGGATTTACCTCAGTCAATGAAACGTCTCTTTCCGATCCGCTTGATAGATTGATGTTTGCATCCGGGATTGGTCTCCACGTTTCAGATGCAAACCAGATTGACCCGGCTCGTTTAGTGACTGAATGGAAACGAAAACGGGCGATTCCATTTGATATTGAGCGAAGCGTTACCATCGGTGTTTACAATCAGATCCGACCATTTGCTGAAGAGCTTTATGATGAAGCGGATAAACTAACCGCTGGGTTTCGTGTTTTTGCACCTGAGGCACTCCTCGATAATCCACACCTGTTGCCTATCTTTCAGCATTTGGCTGGCGTTTTCAGCAAAGCCAATCTCAAAAAAGAAGTTGGCTCCGTCTCTGACACCGGTTTTTCAAAACCTGCGGCTGAGCGACTGGCCGTTCTGCTTTCCGAAAGGATTGCCCCTTCATCAATTATCAAAACAAATATTCTTCAGCGAATGGAATCCACACTTGAGGGCATCGTCCGGGATCTTGTCGGAAGAGTTCTACTTGAGGAAGTTGTCGCCGAAG
This sequence comes from uncultured Clostridia bacterium, assembly GCA_964639175.1. Classification (GTDB taxonomy): domain Bacteria; phylum Acidobacteriota; class Blastocatellia; order Chloracidobacteriales; family Chloracidobacteriaceae; genus JACQXX01. Next base: position 3,193 of record CAZXCE010000532.1, on the reverse strand, counting down.
CCCTGAAAAATGAACAAGTTCCATTCAAACGTGAAGATGAATACATCTCACTGGCTGGGGTGATTTATGACTTCAGAGCTGATTTTGTCATTCCAGATGAAAAGCATCCGGTGGCCTTCATTGAGGTAAGAAAATCCAGTAGTCGCCACGCCTCTCTCTATGCCAAAGATAAAATGTTTTCTGCAATCAACTGGAAAGGCCATCATCAAAATCTGATTGGAATCATTGTGGTTGAAGGTGATTGGACACAGACAACGTTGCAGACAATGGCAAAGGTTTTTGACTATGTGATTCCACTCCATGAATGTCCATATCTGGCACAAATCCTGAAAAGAGCAATCAATGGCGATGAAACAGTGCTCAAATGGTTGTTGAATTTCAGTATTGCGGAAAACCCTCATTTCAAAAAAACTCCATAAGAAGGTTCGCAAACATATTGGTGTCGTTTTTTCTGGAGGAAAGCTTATGTATCTTGCCCAAGTCACCTTTGGTTTCCCATCACCTTCAGATGACCTTGCTGAAGTTGACGATCTGGTTACCACCTATCTGGCCAATCTTCGGAAAAATGGGCAAATTTGTGGTGATTCTCTTCACGCTCTTTGTCCAGATGGTTTTGTTGCATATGCCAAACTAGCACGTCCAGATGCGCTATCACAGTGTTACCATTCAAGATATGGCCTCAAAGACCTTGCCCGTCTTCTCAATATTTTCGGCGCAGAACCCACGTGGCAAATTCTGGAAGATAATGTCCCAACATCATTTCCTGACATCCACGCTTCATCATCCCTGTTTTTGTTTACGACTGCCTTTGATGAGGGCTCTCCTGTTTGCTGCGGAGACACAGGCGAGCGACTGCCAGCCTATCTGATTCCGGTTGATGATGATGAACGTGAACACCTGTTCTTCTGGTCACGCGAATACAATCATCTGGATCATATCTGGCTTCGTTCAGGCGAGCTTGAAATCCCAGCCTACCAGCAACTGGCGTCACCAGCTTCAGAACTTGCCCAGGATGGTCGCCGATTGGCTCAAAAAGTTGAAGCCGCCCTGGGCATTCCAACTTACTATTTTCTAATGCGGTACTATGGTCGCGAAGAAGGTGAAACCCAACGCACCTGCCCTGGCTGCAATGGTCAGTGGTTAATTGAAGAAAACCTGCATTCAAAACCCTTTTGGAAATTCCCGTTTCGTTGCGAAAAATGCCGACTGGTTTCACAAGCGGCTGATACAGATGAAGATGAGGAATTAGCGCATATTGGGGAATTCGAATCACAGATGCAAACCTATAACCCTTTCAATAACAAAGATTAACCCATGGATCACCAACAAAGTGGATATTCGCTCCCACAAGCTTCGGCGGAGTTAAGAAACGAGGTATTTGCTGAACTTCGACAAGGTCGAAATATTTCAGCCATTGCGCTGTACCGAAATCGGATGAATGTTGGGCTTGCTGAAGGAAAATTTTGTGTTGAGTTGTTGATTGAGGAAATGTTTCAGAGAAATAAGTCCAGGAATACGGATTCCCACTCCCCCAAATGATAATTCACAAAAACCAAAGTCAGTAATCGCTTATATCGCCATTACTTATGCTCATATTCTTTTTATCCACAATCCTTGCTTTCCAATCAGCGGGCGTCACGCCACAAAGTCCACGCAGTGATGTGTGCGAGGTTTATCTGGTAGATGTCAAAACAGCTCAGCGAATTTTCGACCGGAACCTTTCTGATAGTAACCTGGAACAGAAAATGAAAAAGGCAGAAAAAACGCTTGGGCGGTTTACCACAACCATTGGTGAGGAAGAACAAACCACTCAGGTTTACCGCTTACCAGGAGGGAAATTTGTCACGGTAACGGTTTTCTACACAGACGAAACAATGGCGTCAGAAACAACCACAGAATCTATCGAAGTGGCTATGGCCGTGGCCAACCAGCCATTGAAAAATGCCAGAACTGCTCGCAATGCCTCAGTTGCGGAAATTCCTTATACCCAGCACACTGAAAAGCTACGAGTCAAACAGTATATCGTTCTTCAGGGACGGACTTATTATCTTGGTGTGGAATGTACCTGTACTCAGGACAAAACATCTGAACCAGAGCCCCCTGTCCAGCAGAATTAATGTTCAAGAAAAAGCATCAACCCAAATGCAAAAACCCGCCTGAAGGCAGCAACTCTGAGCTTTCCCTACTTCGTGAAAATTGGTGACCAGACGCCGGATTGGATAAAACTCGCCCAGTAGTAAGGATGCCGCCACCGGGCATGCTTGAGCAGGTGCAGTTGGGCGTTGCGGAGTGCCTGGGCACGACCTTCTCCGGCCTGGAGGCGCTGGTAAAATCCCATCATCAACTCGCGGGTGCCGGTATCTGAAACCGGCCAGAGACTCATCATCTGGGTTTCGCTCCCGGCCAGCACCAGCGCACGTCGGAGGCCATACACGCCGTCTCCGTTTTTTACGTCGCCAACCCCGGTGTCACAGGCGGCCAGAACCACCAGTTTCGTTCCCCACAAATCCAATCCCGTCGCTTCCAAAGCCGTCAGTGTGCCGTCGTCATTTTGAGAAGGTGCGTTGGCTCCAGCCAGAAAAAGCCATGCCCGCAGCAACGGACTCGCACCCCGCCACGCTTCGATGTTGAATGGCAGGGTGCTTTCTTCGCGTTCCAGCAACCGCATATCCGCAACGTTGAGCATCGGCAACGAGGCAGTCGTTTCAAGGAAATAGCCGTGGGTTGCAATGTGCAGCAGCACTGGTCGGGCAATCTCTTTCAATGCTTTTTTGGTCGCCTGACCTTTCACCAGCAATTCCGCTTTGGGGAACAACTTCTGGATAAACTGGCCTTCCTGTTCCGTTCCTTCCAACCTTGAAAGTGGTTTGTAGCGATTCCCGGCCAGTATCGGTCCATCACCCTGGCCATACTCCGGATCCGCCACAATCACTGGCGGTTGTCCGCTGTTGACGCTGGCTTCAAGTCGAAGCAAATCCCGCCCGCTCGTCACATATCCGAGCGAGTAGTTTTCGACCAGGAACTGTCCTTTCGCATCAACGAGCGCGGCAAACGGCACCAGCGATAACCGTCCATCCGGTGAAAGCAGAAACCATCTGGCATTCGCTCCAGCCAGTGTTCGAACTGGCGCAAAGATCAATTGGTGAACCTCTCGGCCATAAATGGCCGAGCTTCTGGGTGGGATCATCCAACT
>CAZXCE010000531.1:0-6130 GCA_964639175.1 uncultured Clostridia bacterium | reverse complement strand
TTGACATAGGAACCTCCGGCAATAAAGAACGGCCAAAGAAATCCTTTCTGGCCGGTTGTGGGATATTGTATAAGTCAATCGATTCCTTATCCACAAGCTTTCCTTTTCAGGTCATTTTTGGAGCCACATCATGAAACCTTCGACCAGGCCAGGGTTTTCTGTTGATTCAACGCGCCGGGAAATCCTCAAAGGGCTGGCTGGCCTTGGGGTGGTCGGCACGATTTTCAGCCGGGCGTTGTATACGCTCGCGCAAACAACTGGCACGGTATCAAGCGACATGATCCGTCAGGCTGAATGGATTGCGGGTGTATCGTTTACCGATGCCGAGCGTGAAATGATGCTGGCCGATTTGGCTGACCTGGAAAAAGGTTTTGTCGAATTGCGGAAAATAGCACTCGACAATGCGGTACCACCAGCACTTGGATTTCAGCCAATTGCGCCTCCGCCAGCAATCAGCCGGGAAAATTCAAAAGCCCCCTTCCCGGTGATGTCACCAGCCAAAGGGAAAGCGGCACAAACGCCCGCTGATCTGGCCTTTGCTTCAATTTCTGAGCTGGCCGGGTGGCTGCGGACACGAAAAGTCTCTCCGGTGGAATTGATGACCAATGCCTTCCGTCGGATTGAACAACTGGATCCACAACTCAAAGCCATCATTACCCAAACCCGCGAACTGGCTGAAAAACAGGCCAGCGCGGCAGAGCGTGATTTCCAGCGGCGACAAATTCACAGCCCATTGCAGGGCATTGTGTGGGGCGCCAAAGACTTGATTGCGGTTCCAGGCTACCCGACAACCTGGGGGTCTCCGATTTACAAAACCCAGGTCAGGCCAGAACACGCTACGGTTTCGGTCAAACTGGAAAAAGCCGGCGCCGTACTGGTCGGGAAAACATCAGTTGGCGAACTGGCAATGGGAGACGTGTGGTTTGGCGGAACAACCAGAAATCCGTGGAATATAGCGCAAGGTTCAAGCGGTTCATCAGCCGGCTCAGCTTCTGGCACTGCCGCCGGGTTGTTCACATTCGGCATTGGAACAGAAACGCTTGGAAGTATTGTTTCACCATCAACTCGATGTGGGGTTACAGGGCTACGTCCGACGTTTGGAAGAGTCAGCCGATTTGGCATTATGGCACTTGCCTGGAGTATGGATAAAGCCGGGGTGATTGCCCGGTCGGCTGAAGATTGTGCCTTCGTTTTTTCAGCCATCCACGGAAGTGACCCGCTGGATTCTTCAGCTCAGAGTGCTCCGTTTGGGTTTCCATCGGTCCAGAAACTCAAATCAATCCGGGTTGGTTTTGTTGAAAAAGCGTTTGAAGATCCACGATTTGAAGATTCGCCAGTTCCCGTACCTTCTGAGCGGAAAGCCGAGGTGTTAGAACAACTTGCGTTTGATCGCCAAACCCTCGACGTGCTGCGCCGCCTGGGGGTAAACCTCATTCCCATCAAGCTCCCGGAACGCATCCCAATGTCAGCTATGTTTTCAATTCTTACGGCTGAAGCCGCCACCGCGTTTGATGAGCTGGTTCGCACAGGAAAAGTCAGCCAGATGGTGGACCAGACGGCTCAAGCCTGGCCAAATACGTTTCGACAGGGTCAGCTTATTCCAGCGGTTGAATACCTGCGGGCCAATCGAGTTCGGTGCCTGTTGATGCAGGAAATGGAAGCAGCGATCAAGGAAGTTGATGTTTATGTGTGTCCATCTTTTGGCGGTTCAAGCCTGTTTATCACCAATTTGACCGGGCACCCGGCATTGTGCCTCCCAAATGGATTTCGGGCTTCAAATGGAACACCAACAAGCATTACTTTTACTGGTAAACTCTTTGGGGAGACAGCGTTACTTTCAGCCGGAATGGCCTATCAAGCAGCCACGGATTTTCATAAAAAACGACCGCCCATGGCCATTTGAAAAAATGACCGTTGCCTGGAACTGCATTCCTTTCGAAACCCCGAAAGCGCAGAACCCTCATTTTCTTATGACTCTCGATGAAGCGAAAACATTGATCGAAAAGGTAGAACCTGAGCTGTCTGGACATCCATTTGTGGTGGCGCATTCGCTGGTTCGCAATCAACGGATTTTGCATATTGCGCTCACCGAACGACTCCGACACCGGGCCAAAAAAGGACGAATCTGGAAATCACCGCACTTTCTTTCGGCTTTTAAAAATTGTGTCTATGGATTTGACGAAGCCCATGCCCGGAGTCAGGGAGGTTCAGATGGTATTTTCCTGATTGACCGCAATTACCGGGTTAAAAACGAAATGATCCACAAACTCTATGACCAGTTTTTGGATAAGGAAGGCAGTGACGCCGAAGTCATCGCCAAAGCTCTGAAAACCGATGTGCGCCATTTGCAGGCGGTGCGACTCGTTTCACACCACCTGCGGTTGCTCGGGGTTTTATTCCGCGCAGATGACCAGGACTGGCTGGTCCTGGTTGATTATGATGACACCAAACATGGTTAGGGCTCAGTGAGTGAGTTCAACCTGGGTTCACTCCACTTTGGAATAAATGTGAGCATTTGAAATTGCCTCAAACCGCATTTTGAAATTCTCGCTGGTTTTGCCCAGGACAATCACATAGGTTTCGTGGGGGAACTTTAGATTGTCAATCAGTTGCTGTAACAACCTGGTCACTGCTTTGTCTGTGTCATAAGTGAGCCACGAGAAATTCGGCACAATCCCAAGCACCAGATAAGGAATTTCAGGGAAAACCTGCACATCTTTTTCAGCCAGATAGGCAATTTTGACCTGGGGAAAAGCCGCCAGTTGGTCGCTCAGGCGTCGCACAACTTCTGGTGGCATGCGGTGCGATTTCAACTGATATTCGGTGACCAATTGACGCTCTCTGCGGGCCAGTTCCATCCGGTCATAGAATCGGATCAATTGCAGTTTGTGTTTTTCAAATTCATCCTTCAACTCGTGATCAAGGCAAAACTGGAGCAAGATTTGATACCCTGGTTCAGAATTTTGAAAATCCTGCTCAATTGCGCGCTCAATATACGGTATTCCGGCAGCATCCCCATTTTGAAGCAGGCATTGACCATAGAGAAAATTTGCACCAGCGTGCTGTGGGTTTTGTTCCAGCAATTGGGCCAACAACGGAAGCGCTTTCTCCGTTTCCTGAAATTCGGCGGTCAATGCCGCATATTTCCATAAATCTGACTCATCAAACTCAAGATTCTGTTCCCTGCGGGCATCAAATTCGGCCAGGATTTGGCTGGATTTCTGCACATACTGGTAGCGTTCTTCCCAATCTGACCCAATCTTTTGTTTCCATTCATCTTCAAAATGGCTCACCGTCAGTTGATAGGCCGTCCCAAGCAGGACCTGGGCGGCGCTCTCCTTGAGCGAGGAAAGCTGGTAATCGTCACTCCAATGTGTCTGGTTGGATAGCTTTGGCGGAGTGAACCCAAGTGCAGCTAACCGGTCGTTGAGCGCAGGATGGGTGTCATCATACCCGGTTTTGATCGCCAGTGTATTTTTCAGCGTGGAGGTGATCAGGTCTGAAGGCAGCGGCTGGCGAAAGGCCATAGGGATCTCAGCATAAATCCCCGTGGGTGGCGAAGGTTGCTGGCTTGCTTTCCGCAAAATATTGCGCCAGTAGGATTGTTCCAGATATTGAGACTTGATCTCAGTTTCGATTAAAGCTTCAGCCGTGGCCCGAACACCAACCAGCGTGGCGGCTGCCTGATCAGCTTCGTACTCACGCATCCGGGCCAGTACAAAGGTGTAAGCGTTGAAATACGGAGCGTACCATTGAATGAACGATTCAATGATTGAACTACCGACCGTTTCCTGTGCTTCAAGCTGTTCCATCAGCGTGGCCCAGGTATACCGGAACCGGAGAATCCAGACGCTCACCCAGCCGTGGGAACGGGACAAATGGCCCATTTCATGCGCCAGAACCGATTCAAATTGCTCTGTGGTCAGGGCCTGCATCAACGGGAGGCCAATCACCAGATAGTTGGCCGACCACCCAAGGGCGCCAAGTCTGGGAACCTGCACAATAGCAGCATTAAAATCATCAGTGATTAGCACGTGATGGAGCCGGGGTGAACGGAGTTTGGCTCTGGTCTCTCGCAAAAACTGAAACAGTTCCGGTGCCTGATGTGGGTGGATTTCATACCCCTCTGGCGCCGGGATTTTGATCCATAAGGCGCGAAAAATTGCCTGGAGGATCACGGCAGCAAACAGCAGGATCGGAATCAACAGTTTGACAAACACCACACTCCCACCAGAACTCATCAAAGCAATCAGGCCAATGAGCAGGGCGCCAATAACACCGAGGAGCAACAGGAGAAAACCGTACCCCAAACAGGCAAGCAAAGCAGCCCGGATTTTATATGCTTCTGGGTGTTCCAAGGCATACTGTTCGAGTGCCTGAACTTGTTGGGCAAATTCTTGTTCATTCATAAATTGTGCCGCCACGCGTTTGATTTCAATCAGGTAAAACGGATAGAACCGGATGACCGGCGGTTTGCTTCACAGAAAACTGGTTTCTTCACAATCAGGCAACCTGATTGCATGTTCACTCAAGCATTACTTTCACATCACGCTGGTGGTGGCCAGCGATACAAGATGCCAGAATTCAATTTGGAGATCTGGCAATTATCCTCACACAGCGTTGACTTGTCACCTCAAAAATTGGTTCAAACCAGTAACTTTTTCATCAGGCGCTCAATTTTCACATTATTTTGTCCCTGGCGTGTCTGAAACTGCGGTTCGGAACTTTTTTCAGTGCCTTGCCAGATTGATCTGAAATAATCCATTGTGAGGGTATAAGCTATTGACGTCGAACAGAAAGAGGCTGTCAACAACTTCACTTTTCCAGGTTGCGGAAATTTGAAACCCCACTCAGGTTCAGGAAAATACTGGTTGACAAATCCGTGAAAGTTTCCTTATATCTTGGCCAGATTTTCAACCTGTTTTCATACATTTTCAGGATTCGAATGAACACGCAATTCTTTACGGCACAATATTGGTGGTATTACTGGTTTAGCCCGCCGGAGGCCTGCCCAATTGTGTCAACCTGAAGCGTTGCCGTGTCGAGATCGAAACACCAACGAAATTCAAAAGACCGCAGGCCCCCAAACTCAGGGGCCTGCGGTTTTTGCTTTTTCCGAACACTTTTTCAGCCCATAGAAAGCGAGATCAAACACGATGAACCCCTCCCTTCTCGTCGCAAAGTCCGACCCGAGCCGGCAAACCCAGATACCGCTGGGAAGTTCGGTGGTCGGGAGTTCAGAACTGGTGGTGATAGCCGGCCCCTGCACCATCGAGTCTTACACCCAGGCCCGCCTCGTTGCCGACACCCTCGTTGCCAACGGCATTTCCTGTATGCGCGGCGGCATTTTCAAACCCCGAACTTCCCCCTATAGCTTCCAGGGACTCCACGAAGAAGGTTTCGAAATCATCCAGGCCATCCGCCGCGAAACCGGACTGGCCATTGTCAGCGAAGTGATGAGCATTGAACAGCTTGACCTGGCCGTGGACCAGTTTGACTGTATCCAGATTGGTTCGCGCAATATGCAGAACTTCGAACTGCTCAAAGCACTGGGGAAAATCAATCGCCCGGTGCTGCTCAAACGCGGACTGGCCGCCACGATTGAAGAATTCCTGCTGGCTGCTGAATACGTTCTCGCCTCTGGCAACCCAAACGTGATTTTGTGCGAACGGGGTATCCGCAGTTTTGATCCTGCCACGCGCAATGTGCTCGATCTGGCCTCAGTCGCGCTGCTGAAGGAACAAACCCACCTGCCGGTGATTGTTGACCCAAGTCACGCCACCGGGAAACGGAGTTTGATTCTGCCCACTTCGCGGGCTGCCGTGGCGGTTGGGGCTGATGGGTTGATCGTCGAAATCCATCCGGTTCCAGAACAATCGGTTTCAGACGCTGACCAGGCCATTTCGTTGGAAGAGTTCACCCGGCTTCTGACCCAAATCGAACCAGTGGCCAGCGCGGTTGGACGAACAATGTTTGAGTGTGTTGCTCTGTAATACCAGTTTGTAGTCAGTAGTCAGTAGTCAGTAGTCAGTAGTCAAAACCCGGATAGTTAAATCCATCCAATTCTTGAAAAGAATTGTTCCTAAATAACTCAAAAAAAAACAAATAGACTTGACAAGATCTCTCAAAC
>CAZXCE010000530.1:0-6178 GCA_964639175.1 uncultured Clostridia bacterium | reverse complement strand
GCTTGGGGCTCAGGGCTGAGGGCTGAGGGCTGAAGAAGTGGGGCTGAGGGCTGAAGAAGTGGTTTTCTTTCATCCCTCATCCCTCATCCCTTCGATTGCCCCGGCCCCTGGTTTTTTCAGTCCCGATTCAATAACTCGGGAGGCAAACAGGCCACAACCCGTTGATGTAAGGTTTCAATGTCACAACAGGCGTCCAGCACCCGAAACCGGTCTGGTTCAGCCGCAGCCAGCGAGAGATAACCAGTCCGGACACGTTCGTGAAAATCAAGTGGCTCTGAGTCAAGGCGATCTAGCTGACCTGCTGGACGGTGGGCGGCTGAGCCGTGGAGGCGTACCTGACTTTCTGCCACCGGCAAATCAAACAACAAGGTTAAAGCTGGCTTTAATCCCTGAGTTGCAATGGTAACTAGATTTCGGATCAACGCCAGATCACGTTGTCGGCCAATTCCTTGATAAGCCAGTGTGGAGTCAATATAGCGATCACACAAGACAACGCGACCTGCCAGAAGCGCAGGACGCAGAACCGTTTCCACATGCTGGGCCCGGTCAGCGGCATAGAGGAGCGCTTCAGCAAGTGGTGTCGGCGGAAGTTGAGGAATGGCAGAAGAGGAAATCGCGCCAGATCCCGCCGGTGAGTGAGTTGATACCGTTTTTTCCAGCACGAGCTTTCGAATCTGGACGCCGAGCGCCGTCCCGCCAGGTTCACGGGTCGCAAGCAGATTGATACCGTTTGATTCCAGGTAGCGGGTCAGTAACCGCCATTGGGTTGTTTTCCCACAGCCATCAATACCTTCAAACGTAATAAAGAGTCCGCTGGTCATCCTTCGTCTTTATCGCTGTCATTCGATCCGGAATGCCCGGTAGCTCCAGCATGCCCACGACCAGCATTTTCACGGTACTCGCCACGCTCGCTTCCCCCTCCTTCATATGGGCGCCCACCAGATGAACGGAGCATTGATACAGTTGAAATTGCGTGTTTAAAAATCATTTGTTCTTGATTGCCAGATTCAAGAATGACGGAGTATTTATCAAATCCTCGAATCCGTCCGGTTAACTTCACGCCACTCATCAGGTAAATGGCAACGGTAACGCGGTCGCGTCGAGCCTGGTTGAGAAAACTATCTTGCAGGTTCTGTGGAGGAGGTGCTTTATCCATGTTATTTATCCTCTTTCACGGAGCATTGCCAACTCAAAGAATTGGCGGGGAAATCAGAAGAGAGCATTTCAAGAAACAGCGTTGCGAGTATATGACACGGCGGCCTGAACGAGTTCTTGAACTCTAGAAAATGAGAAGAAAAAATGACAGGTTGATGACAAAATTTGGGAAGCTTCAAGGCGATGATGGACGGACAAAGCTCGGCACACACCCTACCATACAAAAATTCCTTCTTGCAACTCCAAAGCCGACTTGTTTGCAAACTCGGAATTGATTCACAATCTGAACTTACAGCCTGAGCCCGTTTCTCGTGTTGAAACTCACGCCCATTCCGCCGTATAGTAGCCTTTCTTTTCAGCAATCACCTGCGAGTTGACCTCATCATTTCGTTCAAGTTTTTCCAATGAAGCAACTTACCCATTTTTCAGATGTACCGCTTCACCTCCAGCGACTTACGGTTTCAGTCTACTTTGGCTGGATTGTGACCTGCATTGTGTTTTTTGTGCTTGGTCTGGCCATTGGCAAGCTCTCGACGTCACGCTTTGAATCAGCGGTTCAGGTGCAATCAACACGCTCTGATAAACCAACGCCGGGTCAAACCAACGAGGAACGGCTGGCCCAAACGGCAGCGGCTACGGCTCAGTGTACGGTTTTGGTGACCGTGGTCAGCAATGCAAGCGAAGCCAATCAAGTGGTGGCTGACTTGCGACGAAAAGGATTCACCAGCGCCTATATCACCTTGCCGGCTGAAGGATCACCCAACCCGGCTTATACCGTGAAAGTTGGGTTTTATAACCTCCCGACGGCCAATCAGGTCGCCGAAGAACTCCAACGAGATCTTGGTTTTAAGAATGCCCGAGTGATTACCAATAATTAGAGTGAACGAGCGACAGAGATTAAACTTTTTCTCTCTAAAGTGTTGGTGCTGATAGAAAAATCGCTGAAGTCAGTACCACTCGCATCAGTGGGCGGGTCGGTTTGCTTTCCACCCCACCCACTCACACAGATGGTACTGACAAGTCCTTATTTCACTATTTCGCCTTTATGACACATCACCTGCTTCTCTTTTCCTTCAAACCGATCAACCTGACCCGGCAGGGCACGTTCCGATTGATGCAACTGATTGGGCTTGTCTGTTTCTGGCTGGTGATGTCGCCTGGCGTTCAGGCTCAGCAGCGGCCACTCCTGACGGAGGATGTTGATATTATTCCGCCCGGCAAGGTTCGAGCACAGCTTGGGGTTGAATTTCTGCAAGACCAGCGGTTTGGGCTTTCAGGTCTTCGCGGAGATGTCACACGTGCCGGGTGGGCAGGGTTACACCTTGGCCTGTCATCCAATGTCTCGTTTTCAATTGAAGGAGTGATGCGAAACTTTCTCAATATTCATGAAGCTGGCCCATCACCGATACCGCTCTCCATTGCGCCCGGCGCTACCTCAACCAGTGATTTTGGTGACATTACTCTGTCAACAAAGGTTAAACTTCGAAATGAAGGAAAGCGTATGCCGAGCCTCGGATTCAAACTTGGCGTGACCCTCCCAAATTCTGATCAGGCTCGCGGCATCGGCACCAATACCTTCAATCTGTTTGCAACCACACTGGTTGGTAAAAATTTTCTCAACGGACGGCTCCGAACTTTTGGTAACATCGGAACGGGGATTCTGGCCGACACCCTTGATGCCCGGGCCCAGCAAGATGTTCTCCTGTATGGGGTTGCCGGTATTCTCAAGGTCAACGAACGACTGAACCTGCTGGGTGAGGTCAACGGACGGTACAACCCGCGTCGGGCGAAACCAGGACTCGAAAGCCAATCTCAAGCCCGCTTTGGGATGCAACTCAAGGCTGGCGGGTTCCAATGGGATGTGGCTGCGATTAAGGGATTGACCGACTTTAGCCCACAGAGTGGTGTATCTCTGGGTGTGACCTACGACTTCAAAGCCTTTGAACCAGTGAAATAACCTGCGTTAGGGCCTGGGGCGAAAGACATCGGGACGTATGGCTGAAACTCACCTTTGAGCCCGATACCTTCAGCCCGATCCAACATCCGAATTCTTCAAAATACAAAATTCCAACTGTGCTACCATAGCGCGGTCTACCTGGCCAGGCATCACTTTTGTGTAGAATTTACAGCGGAGTGTCATTCAATGGATAACCTGCCCCACGACAAGCCAGAAAACGAAGTCTTTCTTCAAATCCCGATGCTGCCCAATATGGAACTGGCAGCCACAGAAACAGCCCATCGGATTGCTGAATTTATGCAATTTGATCCCAACAAAATTGATGAGATCAAGATTTCTCTGATTGAAGGTATCCTCAATGCCTTTGAACACAGTCAGAGCAAAGACAAGATGGTCTATATCAAGTTTTTAATGCGGGATGATGAGCTTGAAGTCACGATTCAGGACTATGGCATTGGGTTCAGCATTTCCAACGTCAACACCAAAATTGAACCGCTCCAATATCGTGGATATGGACTGACACTGATTAGTAATTTGATGGACCGGGTTGACGTCACATCCGGTCCAGATGGCACCAAAGTGGTTATGTCCAAACGGCGACATTCCTGACCCTGAGTTCCACGTTGAGATTTACTCACTGGCCAATTGTTCAGGTTTTAACATTGACAAGAGATATTGTTTGGGAAAAACGAGGCATTTACATGGCAGACGTATTCAAAGTTACCACACGGCAGGAAGATAAATTTGCAGTCATTTATACCGAGGGGTATATCAACAACCTCGCCGGGGACAAAATTGTTGAAGAATTTAACCGACTGGTTGCTGAAGACACCCGTCATTTCATTCTCAACCTGCAAAAAACCCAGCTTGTCAACAGCATCGGAATTTCCATCCTGATCGAGGTCATCGAAAAAGTTCAGGAAATTGGCGGGACACTCGCTTTCTGTCATCTGACTCCGATTATTGCCAAGACATTTAAAATTATGGGCTTGACCCAGTACGCCAAAGTGTACGACACCGAAGAAGATGCGCTGAAAGCTTGAGTTCACGGGATGGGCTGAGCCATTTTTGGTGGTTGAACTGGTTGCCAAAACCAGGCACTTCCCCAGTTTATAACCCTTCTAAAGGATGAGGACTGAATGTCAAGCTATCAAGGGGATGAAAAAGTTGAACGAATGCTCTATAGCCTGACGGCGCTGGCTGACATTGGTGAAGCCATCACGGCAGGAAGCAGCTTTGAAACCACAATCCGCGAGCTTTTGCATTTGATCCTGGGCACGTTAACGGTTTCCAAAGGTGCGATTTTGCTCCATACACCAGAGACATCAACGCTCCGACTGCTGGTTGGCCGGGGTGTTGATACAGCCTGCCCGGTCATTCCTTTTCCGGCAGAAGTGGTCAAAGCTTTTTGTGAAAATCAACAACCCGTGATTTTTTCACAGACCGATCACGTGTTTGCGGCTTTTGTTGATCGCAATCACGAGGCGTTGACCAAACTGCATGCCTATGTCTGGACACCACTCATTGTTGGCAATCGGTTATTGGGTATTTTGAACCTGAGCGAGAAATTCGGGAAACACCCCTATACCGATGATGATCTTCAGATGCTCAATACCATTGCGCATCACACCTCGATTGCCATCTATAACTATCAGATTATTGATGAACTTCGGGCGACAAACTTCAAGCTCAATCGAAAAGTGCTTGAAATGGAATCACTCTATGATGTGGGGCTGGCCATTAGCTCGCTGCTGGACCTGGCTGAGCTTTCCCGTGAAATTCTACAGCGGGCAGTGATGTTGCTTGATGCCAGTCGGGGCGTGTTGTTTTTTACGGAAGGCACGAGCCTGCTCCGGGTGGCAGCTTCTTTTGGGATGGAGGATCGCTATCCAGAAGGCGCACTGGTCACCCTGCATCAGGTTCCACCACAACTGGTCGAAGTTGCCATCACGGGCAAATGCAGTTGTATTTTAAATGAACGAAGCCGCAGCCTCGCCGCTGAAGCCCAAAACCTGCTGATTGTCCCAATTTTGATCGCCCAACGCGTCATCGGTGTGTTGATGGTTTCAGACAAAGAAACCCGTGAAGGATTTGCTGAATTTACCGACGATGACGAACAGTTTCTGGCAGCGATTTGCAATCAGGCAGCGATTGCCATTGATAATGCGCGACTCCATAAAGAAGCCCTTGAAAAGGAGCGTATCGAAAAGGAACTGGAAGTAGCCGCAACCATTCAACAGCGATTGCTCCCAGATGCAGCACCCAGCCTGGATGGCATTGAGCTGGTTGGCGTCAATATGTCGTGCCGGCAGGTTGGGGGTGACTATTACGATTATATTCAATTTGACAATCACCAGTTAGGCATTGCGATTGCAGATGTTTCAGGGAAAGGGACGCCAGCCGCCTTGCTGGTCTCAACCCTTCAGGCAAGTTTTCATGCCTTACTGCAAAATTATGACCTCACAGAAACCGTCACCCGGTTGAACAAGGCCATTTTTAAGGCCTCCCCATCGTACAACTACATCACATTTTTTTATGGCGTAATTGACCTCAAAACTTTGTCGTTTTGTTCAATCAATGCCGGGCACAACGACACATTTTTGATTGATGCGGCGGGTGAAGTCCGGCGACTCTCAACCGGTGGGTTTTGCCTTGGGATGTTTGACTTTGCCACCTATGAGATCGAACAAACATTCCTCAAACCTGGTGACATCATTTTTCTCTACACGGATGGCGTCACCGAATCAAACAACCTGGCCGGAGATGAATTTGGTGAAGAAACAGCACTTGAACTCATCATCGCCAATCGCCATTTACCAATGGGTGAGCTTTCCAACTTGCTGTCCGAAGCGATCAAAGAATTTGTCGGAGAAGCCCCCCAACACGATGACCTGACTTTTGTGCTGGTCAAAGTCGGCTAACCCTTTTCGAATTGGGAATGAAGAATGTGCTTGGTTCTTGGTTCTTGGTTCTTGGTTCTTGGAAAGCATTGATTTCCAAGCACTCAGCACCAAATACTAACCACTTTCTTCATTCTCAATTCTTCATTCTTCATTCCCCTGCCCC
>CAZXCE010000529.1:0-6188 GCA_964639175.1 uncultured Clostridia bacterium | reverse complement strand
GGGGCGGTGATCCGGTGGTAGCGCCCAAAGCCGCGCGACCACCGGCTATGCTCCATCGCCCGTCCGGGCGGTAGGACATCAGATCTTTTTTCATCCCTTTTTTATTCAGCCCGAGTTTTTCAATGCTTGCCATATTCCATGGCGACGCCTTTGCGTTGGGCCATGATGTAGGCTTCGATGGCGCGCATTTTCGGGTCATCCGCGTCAAGCTTCTTGCCCCGAGACGGGTTCTCAATGCACCAGTTGATCATATCGCGAAGCAGGGCGACGCGTTGGAGCTGAATCTGGTACTTGGGATAAGTCTCCGGATGAGTGTTGGCGGCGTTGGGATGGCACATCGCACAAGAGACGCCATTGGTGCTGCCGACAAGTTTGTCATCGTGGAAAATTTGATTGCCATATTCGACTTCGCGGGCAAGTTCACGTTCCCACACCTGACGGTCTCGGGCTGTAAACACCCCATCCTGCTCTGACTGGCTGGCCGGTGCAGCTTTTTCCGAGCCTTTCTTTTGGGCCAGTGCCTCAGCCATTTCTTTTTTCCAGGCTTCGGCCACGTTGGGGTCGGTTTTGGCAAACCACATTGACATCAGGGTATTGGCTGCGGTTTGAGCCTGGTCAGGTGAGAGCCGTTCGTCGGGTTTGACCCCTTTCATTTCAAGGTTGGTTTCACCATCACACAACTGGATCACCAGGTTTTTGCCATCGCCGGGCGCTGGCGGATGTTGTGGAAGTGGCGCTGATTTTTGTTGAGCCTGGGCCACGCCATAAATGGTCAGTGCCGCCACCCCCACGATCAGAATGAAACTAAGTTTGAACCACTGCCGTGTTTTCATTGGAGCTTCTCCTTTTTTTCTCCTTGTGGAACCGATGTCCTAAAGACCAGGGCTGGGGGGCTTGGGGCTGAAAAATCATATCCACCCCCTCCTCCCCACCCCCTATCATCAGTAAGACCGGATCGTCGTTTTTGCCGGTGAGTCTTCCACGCCGTTGGAGTTCAAATAGCGGGCTGAGACTTTCATCGGGTTGCGGTTCCAGAGGTTGTACTCTTTATCAATTCGACCATTTGGTTTGACCTGAATGGTGCCATCGCCCATGCCTTCGGTTTGATTGAATGGGTCAACGCGGTTCATTTGAACCGTCAATTTGGGCAGCCCTTGCGGGGCATATGGCCACGGCCAGGCGGTTGACAGCATGCCGTGGAAGTGGATGTTGTCAATGCGATTGGTCAAAACCTGATGGGTGTGTCCGTGAATGACGGTGACGGTCTTGAAGGGTCGTAACAGTGCCTGGACTTCTTCGGCGTCATCGGTCCAGAAGTTCCAGTTGCGGTAGAGTTTATATAGCGGAGAATGTGAAAAGACGACCAGCGGCGTGTCTTTCGGGACTTTTTCCAGGTCGCGTTTGAGCCATTCGCGTTCTTCTTCGCCGACTTCAAAGGCGCTCTGACGGCCATCATCCAGGCCAGAAACAATCTGCATGCGCTGCATTGGCGTCAGCCCTTTGGCGGTCCAGAAATCCTTTTCATTGACGCTCATCAGGGTGACAAAGTGGATGCCTTTATGGTCAAAGGAATAATAGGCAGGCCCAAACATGTCTTTCCACAAGTCGCCCATATCCAGAAACCAGTCGTGTTCGCCGACCATCATTTTAATCGGAGCTTTGACTTCTTTGAGGATTTGCGCCCCGAGTTTTAATTCACCCGGTTGACCCAGTTGGGCCAGGTCACCGCCATAGAGCACAAAGTCCGGTTGTGGGTCGAGCGCATTGATGTCGGCCACGGCGCGTTCAAGCTGGCGGACGAATCGTTCGTTGAGCGTTTTTTCATACAAATGCGAATCTGAGATATAGGCAAACGTAAATGGTCGCTCATCGGCCCAGATTGGCTCAGCCGCCTGGACCACTTCCACCAGTTGGAAGGATTGCGGTGTAAATGATTTGACGGCGGCGGCGGCTCCGGCCCAGGCCGTCATTTCCAGGAATCGCCGCCGGCCCATCATGGTTTGGCCAGCCTGCATCAGTTCGTTGAACCACTGTTCACGTTCGCGCAGATACTCTTCGCGTCGCTTGCCCCATTTTAAGGGAAACATAGATTTTGCCTCCTTCTCGCATTATTTCGCGGGTTCGCGGGTTTGCGGCTTGAGCGCCTGCATTCGCTGGCGGCTGGTGTCGCTGGTCAGGGTCTTCAAAAACTCAACCAGATCATTCATTTGCGCATCGGTCATTTTGAGTGGACGCATCCCGCCATCCAGATTGGGGTTGAGTTCGCCGCCCTTGTCATAAAATTTGACGACATCGAGCAGCGTTTTTTCCGACCCGTTGTGCATATAGGGAGCGGTCAACTCAATGTCACGCAGCATCGAGGTTTTAAACGCGCCAATATCTTTGGGCTGTTTGGTGATCAAATACCGGCCAAGCTCTGAAAAACCGGGCTGCAAGGCCAGTTCATCCACCACCTGAGCGCTGTCTTTGCCCTGCGCAATCAGTTGGCGTGATTTGCGGGCCAGGGTGGGGAAGTTCTGATCTTTGGCCGCAACGCCGATGTTGTGGAATTTGAAATCCGTGAAGAATGGATTTGATGGGTTAAAGGCATGGCACGAAATACAGCGGGCCTGACCATTGTACAACTCCCAGCCGCGTTTGGCTGACTCGGAAATTGCGTTCTGGTCTCCGGCAATAAAGCGGTCAAATGGGGCGTCCCCTGAAAGCTGGGTTCGTTCAAACGAAGCAATCGCCCTGGCAATCGTGTCAATTGTAATACCTTCATTGCCAAAGACTTTGGCAAATTCAGCTTTGTATTCGGGAACTTCTTTGACGCGTTCGACAACCTGGGCGTGATCTTTCATGCCCATTTCGAGCGGGTTGATAAGCGGCAGTTTGGATTGTTCTTCGAGCGATGGTGCGCGGCCATCCCAGAACTGTGCCTCATTAAACATGGCGTTGAGGATGGTTGGCGAATTGCGCGCCCCTTTTTTCAACTCGATGCCGATGCCAACCATATTGCCATCAGCAAAGCCCATCGCCGGGTCGTGGCAGGTGGCACAGCTCACTGTTCGGTCAGCAGACAGGCGTTTATCAAAGAAAAGCTTTTCACCCAGGGCAATTTTTTCGGGAGTCAGTGGGTTGTCTTTTGGAATCAACGACTCAAACAGGTCAACCGGAATTCCTTTGGGAATCGCAACGGGTAATTTTTGCGATTTTGTGCCGGTGGCGGCATCAGTGTGATTGTGGGTCCAGGTAACTCCGACGGTTGCCAGTGCAAACACAACCAGTATGAGTATTTTCACCCACCACAGCCGGTGACGCGGTTGGGTGGAATCAAACCGCGATGTGAGCGCCAGAAGAGTTTTGTGCATAGCGGGCCCCTTCGTTGTGGAATTGTGAAGCTTGAAATTGCAGGAATTGGAAAGCGTGTGAAGCGGCATGCCCTCCAAACAAATCGGCGGTAGGAAAATGACTTGTTTGGAGTTGATCTGGAGGTAAGAACACTCAACAGGCGGGTTTATTCCGTCAAAATCGGAAAAAAGTTCAAAAAGCTGGATTGAAGCATTTCGGGCTGAACACATCGGGGATTTACACTCACAACCCTTCATCCGACGTCTTCAGCCCGTTTTGTTTATACCAGTTTGTAGTCAGTAGCCAGTAGTCAGTAGTTCACTAAGTTCATTTGACTGAATGACTTGACTGTTTTCTAATACGACCACTTCATTCCAAAATGGTATTAGTTCGATGAGAGCGCTTTCTTCCACGTCAAATCCCGTTGCAAGATAAAGGGCTGCTGGTCTTCGGGTTCGATACAGGCCAGCGTGACCCAGCCATTGCCAAAGAGTTTCCGGAGTACCTCCTGGCGCTCAATAATTCCATCAATAAACCAGCGCGGTGCATAAACGACAGTCATCAACCGGAGCGGCTGGTGATAGGCTTCGGTATCCGTGCGGTAGATAGATTGGAGTGGCAGGCCGTGCATCAGATCGCTGCCATTGCCCTGCATAATCCCAAGCTTGCCGGTGATGTTGTGGGTGATCTTGCTTCCGCTACCAAAGGCAACATTATCCAGCGTTGAAAACAGATACTGAGTGTTGATCCATTGGGCCACCACCATCGGCGCCGTCAAAATAGTGGTCAGCGAAGAACCCTGGGGATCCTGTTGCCAGTCATAAGAATGCAGAAACGAACGGCCTTCAAGATTGATATGCCGGGTCAATTCCCTTGGCGCGACGATAAATGCTGCATTACGCGCCAGCCCCCATTCAGGCCGGGTTTGAGCCCAGTCGTTGCTGCGTGTGACCGTGTGTCTGGCACTGGCCTGATCACTTCCGGTGGTTCCCATCTGGAGACACCGCCACTGGCTGTTTACCTTTCTGGCCGACTGCAAATCCTGATTCAACTGGTTCAATTTTTCGAGAATCACCGTGTCTGAAATCCGAGACAGGTCCAGCGTCACGTCGTCGGTGGTTGTGTTGTGTTCGGCGCCAAAAAACCAGGTGGTATTTGGAATTGAGATCCCACGTTCTGCCAGATGCACCCGAACCGGTTGTTGATTCAGGATGGCCGCCAGGATTTTGGCATTCCCCCCGCCGTGATTGCCGCCACAGGCACCACAATCAAGCGCGGTTGCATAGGCATTATTTTCAGTGGTGCTACCGTGCCCGCAAAAAACAACCAGTGGAGCAAAATTGGAGGTCAGCCCCATCATCCGCAAGGCACCTTCAGCATAGGCACATTGATCGGCCAGCGGGATGCCAGTTGCGGTTTCGGTTGCATTCAGGCATGGAATAACTGGCAACCCTGGGCGGATGGATTCGACGGCTCGTTTTTTCAAACCGACAGCCTGATGCGGTGCCACGGTGCGAGCCAGCATCCACGCTCCGCTCCAGAGGCCCAGGGTTTCGACCAGCGCAAACGGTGTGGTAAAGCTATATTTCAATCCCTGATAAAAGCGCCTGATCAGAGAGAGCTTTTCCTTGCCGCTCACATCCTGGCCCTGTGTCTCAGATGAGCAGACCATTGTTTCTTTCACCGTGTGTTTGGGCGTCAACAGAACGGGACAGGAGGCATAGGTTTCGCCGGTTGCCTCATTTTGAATTTGAATCGGCAAGCCAAAGAAACCGGCAAACCCCAGCGTTTCATACCGGCCCTGAGCTTCGATAGCCCGACGAAACGGTTCTGACCGCACATCAATACAGAAGACAAGCTGGGCATCGGCTGGGAGCGTTGAGGTTGTCCGGGTGACCAGCGGTGACTGTTGTGACAGGGCTTCAAGCAATGGAAGCCGGTATTGGGTTTCAGCCGCTTCGATATGTTTGAGTTGCGGCACCACTGATGGGGCATTGGCTTTGGCAACCTGATACCACGCCAGCAACCTGGCGGCGTGAGGCCAGAGCAGACAGGTCAGAGCAAGCCGGACCGCCAGATACTCGGCCTGGCTTACGGGATGACCGTGGCTTTTCTCATTTGGATTCCACGTGGTTCGGTATTTTACATAACTTGCCCAGCCCGGCAGGGTGGTCAACAGGAGCATCAAAAACTGTGGCTGCTGGTCGCCTGGAATTTTGAGCCAGTTGAGGCAGGCTTCAATTGCTGTTTCCGGCGACTCTGACAGGTGGTTGAGCCAGGTCACTTTCTTTGAATCAGACCCATGAAGCTGGTCATCAAATGGCGCCAGGTTGAGCCAGGAGCGGTAAAACCCAAGGTGGCGACCCGGCATAGGAAGAGTGGCCTGACCTTCGTCAAAAAATACCTGGCACCATTTGATGGTTTCCCGATTCACGGCCTCCATGGGGGCGGGCAGCGTGGCTTGCTGAAAGCGGGCCGCCCCTTCGATCAATGCCTGCTCAAACGGAAGGTCTTCCAACCCCTGCAGCGGGTTACAGGCAATCAAGTTTTTCAGCGGCCAGAACGGCGCCATCGCCTGCCAGGCCTGTTGAATGGCATCCTGAACCCGTGGGGGTTCAATTTTTTTGTTCAAAACATCAGAAACAAATGATTCGGGCGCGAGAGTGTGAAAAGTGGATTGCATGATGACCTCAGACATAACGATAGGTATTGCGGTGAGTGGTAATGGTGTCCGGATGTGGCTGGCTGGCATTCAATGCGTTGACATATACCTTCAGGAAAGTGCGAGGCAGGACTCTGGACTGGCACAGGGTGTGACCAAACACCATTCCCACCCAGGCCAAACCCAAGACCAG
>CAZXCE010000528.1:0-6195 GCA_964639175.1 uncultured Clostridia bacterium | reverse complement strand
CACCGCGCCGGACTGGCTCTAATTCATCAATTAATTTCATCGCTGCAATTTTTGGGACGCCCAGCATGGTGGCCATCGGAAAACAACCTGCCAGCGCATCAAACCGATCCGTGCCGGTGCGCAAAACAGCCTTGAGGTTTGAAACCAGTTGAATCGCCTGGGTATTGCGTTCGACATTGACCAGTTTGGTTACTTCAATTGATCCATAATCGGCCACTTTGCCAACATCGCTGCGACCAACATCAACCATCATACTGTGCTGGGCTACTTCTTTTTCATCAGAACTGAGTTCGGCGCCCAACAAGTCATCTTCCACATCGGTCTTCCCACGGGCGCGCATTCCGGCCACCACCCGGTAATCAATCCTCCGGCCAGTACAGCGCAACAACATTTCGTGCGAAGCTCCCATCATCGAGACATCATTCATATTCAGAAAGAACATAAACGGCGAAGGGTGCACCATCCGCAACGCACGATAAATTTGAAATGGATGACTGGCAATATTGAACTCAAACCGTTGTGCCAGCAGGAGTTGAAACACATCACCTGTATGAATGGCTTCCTTGGCCCGTTCCACCCGTGCCTGAAACTGATCTTTGGTTACACTTGATTTCAACATCGGGGCTTCGGTGCGTTTGCGGCGGCGTGGCGTCACGGGTGCCATCATCATCAGACTTTCAAGCTCTTCAATTTCAGCCACTGCCTGCTGGTATTTCTCCTCCAACCCACTGGTTTTCCCTTCGGTAAAGACATTGCTCACAATCTTTACCTGCTGGAGCAGATGATCAAACACCAGAACCGATGAAAAAAACATCATCACGCCTTCATCCATCTGGGTGTCATCCTGGGCCTTGGCTGCCACGGCTGGTTCAAACCAGTGAATGGCATCATAGGCCATATAACCGACTGCTCCGCCTGCGAAATGAGGCAAGTCAGGAATATGCACCGGAATAAACCGCCCCATATATTTTCGCAGCCCTTCAAATAAATTGACGGGTTGGGTTTCGGTGCCGGAATCAGTCGTCATTTCCGTCACCGCCCCATGACCACGGGCAATGAGGTACGGCCGGCTCCCCACCAGAGAGTAACGGGAAATCTTCTCTTCACCGTCAATTGATTCAAGCAAAAATGAATAGGGGCTTCGGGGCTGGATTTTCAAATAGGTGCTGACCGGCGTGTGTAAATCAGCCGGGATGGTTTTCATCACCGGAATCACAGTTCCCTGTTCGGTCAATTTGAGAAAATCAGCATAGGTGGCAGGTGTCATGTCAGGCATAAAGGGTATTGGTTGAGGTTGGGGGCAGTTGGGAGAGAAATGAAGAATGAAGAATGAAATTCTTGATTGTACATTATGAGAATGAATCCTTGGGGATGGCGATTGCAGTTCTGGTTGTTTTTGTCGCCTCGATCTGGTTGTGTTTCCTATTCTACCTCATTCTTTATTCTCAATTCTTCATTCTCAATTCTTTATTTTGGCTCGGCTGGTTTTCCGACTCGCTGGTTCAGTTCCAGCAGAATTTCCCGCAATGGAATACCCCGGTCAACCAGTAACACCAGGATGTGAAACAACATATCAGCGACTTCAGCCGAAAGTTCTTTGGGTGAGCCGTTTTTGGCGGCCAGGATTGTTTCGGTGACTTCTTCGCCAATTTTTTTGAGGATTCGATCCAACCCGGCATTGAGCAGATAGGTGGTATAGGACCCTTCTGGGCGGAGATGCTTGCGCTGCTCAATAAACCGATATAACTGCTCAAGCAAAATACCGACTTCGAGCGCATTGACATCCACCACACCAACTTCAGGGGCTGAAAGCGTAGACTTTAACGGGTCTGACACCCCGGATCGGGTCGGTGGTACGGCTGACAATGAACGGGCACGGCGGACATCAGGTGATTTTGATTCATCGGCTGCCGGGTCACCGACTTCAACCTGGATCCGCAGCCCCGTGCCTTCCGGGTCTGGGGCAATGTCTACCACGCGATGAACCTGACCAAATGACGAGCGCGAA
The DNA here is from genome assembly GCA_964639175.1 of uncultured Clostridia bacterium. Lineage (GTDB taxonomy): Bacteria > Acidobacteriota > Blastocatellia > Chloracidobacteriales > Chloracidobacteriaceae > JACQXX01. Next base: position 4,187 of record CAZXCE010000528.1, on the reverse strand, counting down.
CACCAGACTTCGTTGCGACTGGCACTATAAAACCACACGGTGCCTGATTGAACGGTCAGTGCCAGGCTTTCGGCGTTCATAAAATCCTGGACTAAAATTTGGTGCGAACGGGTATCCTGGACAGTTGTTGGAAGTAACCCCCGGTCATCAAACTTCAAGTTTCGAATCATAATCAATAACCTGTAGTCGGACTCAAATCACATTGAATCTGGTATTTGGGAATTGAGAATCTGGTACCTGGAATCGAAGAACGAGAACTCAGTGCGTGTGCCTTAGAACTACCACAACGCGCCCCTTCGGACAAGCACCCCCGGCCCATGCCGCACGCTCTGCTGCTTCTGCGATTGACAAAAACGCGTATGCCCTTATAATAACGCACTTTTGCGCTCCTTGGCTTCCGCCCGAGTGGTTTCACCCATGATGATGCCTTCCACTCACCTGTCTGGTTGCCCCAATCTGCACCGCTTCTGATCCACAAAATGTCGTCTGACTTCGGGTCAATTTTTGGGACTTGAGCGTGCTTTTTGCCGATCAGACACGGAAATCACATCCCAGGCCCTGCTTCGGAATGGATAGCTCAAGTGCCAAAAAAATCTATTCTTTTCAAGACTTTGTGCCAGGAGAGTAAAGGTCATGCCAAATCCAAAACGACGCCATTCTTCATCCCGCCGTGGAAAACGCCGCGCTCATGATGCGCTGTCCCCAATGATGCTGATTACCTGTTCAAATTGTGGTGTGCAAATTCAAGCCCACCGCGCCTGTGACAAGTGCGGTTACTATAAAGGCCGCCAGGTGATCGCCGTCCGCAGCGTTACTGAAGCTGAATAACCCCCTGCCTTCCCGACTGGACCCGCAGGAAGGTTTTTTCTAACCTGCCCCTCTCCGACGGGCGCCACGTCGAATCCTTTCAGTTTTAGGAATTATCAAAACACGTATGCTGCGAGTTGCCGTTGATGCATTGGGCGGAGACCACGCACCCGCCAGCGAACTAGAGGGTTCTCTGCAAGCAGCCCGTCAATTGGGCGTTCATATTGTGTTGGTTGGGCCATCCGGGTTGATTGAAAATGCACTTCGTGACCTGGGGTGGACCAACGAACCAATCGAAATTGTCAATGCGACCGAAGTCATCACCATGGGCGACGATGTGGCCCGGGCGGTTCGGCGCAAAAAAGATTCAACCATTCGTGTGTGTATGCAGTTGCTCCGCGATGGCCGGGTGGATGCGGTCGTCAGTGCCGGAAACACCGGTGCTGTCATGATGACCAGTGCGCTTCTGCTCGGTACGCTTGACGGAGTCGAACGTCCAGCCCTGGCCATGATGCTGCCGACGGTCAATGGCCAGGGAACGCTCTTGCTCGACGTCGGGGCAAATGCTGACTGCAAACCCGCCTTTCTTGAACAATTTGCGGTCATGGGTGGGCTCTATGCAGAGAAAATCCTGCATCATCCTCGCCCGCGCGTTGGACTTTTGTCTATCGGTGAAGAAGAAAGCAAAGGCAATGAAGTCACCCGCGAAGCCCATAAACTCCTCAAAAACTCCTCCTCAATTCACTTTGTTGGCAACATTGAAGGAAAAGACCTCTGGACCGGCTCGGTTGACGTAGCCGTGTGCGATGGGTTTACCGGCAATGTGGTTCTCAAAACCAGCGAAGGACTCATTGATGCCATTCAAAAGATGCTCAAAGAGGAAATGATGCGCCGGATTGATACCCAGGCGGGTGCCTATCTGGTGCGTCCAGCGTTTCAGGCATTTAAAAAACGCCTGGATTATGAGGAATATGGCGGGGCTCCCTTGTTGGGAGCGCGAGGAACGGTCATTATCTGTCACGGGCGATCAACTGCCAAAGCCATCCGCAACGCCATCCGGGTTGCCAAAGAATCACTCCAACTCGAAGTCAATCGGCTGATCGAATCCGAACTTGCAGAGACCTATCAAGTTTCCAGCAAGCGCCGAAATTCCGCCAAACCCTAGAACTGAGGGCTGAAGACTGAGGGCTAGGGGCAGAAAGACTTGCAAGCTCGGGGCTAAAGAAAATGGGTTCACTCCCCTGAGCCTGATGTCTTCAGCCCTCAGCCCTGAGCCTGATGTCTTCAGCCCTCAGTCCCACATCTTCAGCCCTTAGTTTCAGTTCGCAGTTTCGTTTTCAAGGAGATTCAGTGTTATGTATTCAGCAGGAATTGTCGGTACCGGGCACATGTTGCCAGAGAAAGTTTTGACCAATGCCGATCTTGAGACACTGGTCGAGACCTCTGATGACTGGATTATGACCCGCACCGGCATTCGGGAACGCCACATTGCCGGGGTTGGCGAAACCACATCCATGATTGCTTCGGCTGCCGCCCAGCAGGCGATGGATGCCGCCGGGTTAAAAGCCAACGAGATTGATCTGATCTTGTGCGCCACCGTTTGCCCGGATATGGCCTTGCCGTCAACCGCCTGTTTTATCCAATCCCGACTGGGCGCCAAAAAAGCGGCTGCCTATGATCTGGTGGCCGCCTGCTCAGGGTTTTTATATGGTGTCACCACGGCTAATGCCTTTATTGCCACCGGTCAGGCTAAAAACGTGCTGGTGATCGGCGCTGAAATCCTGTCCCGCTATGTTGATTACACTGACCGATCCACCTGTGTGATCTTTGGTGATGGCGCCGGGGCCGCGATTATGACCCGAGTGGAATCTGGACGCGGGATTTTGGCCAGCCGAATCCAAAGCGACGGTGATTTTGCCGATTACCTGTTCACGCCAGGCGGAGGCACCCTGCATCCAGCCAGTGAGCAATCTCTTGAAAATCGGCTCCACTTTATCAAGATGCGTGGCAATGAATTGTTTAAGGTGGCCGTCCGCAGTATGACTGAAACGTCACGCCAGGTTCTGGACGAAGTCAAAATGACGGCGGCTGACATTGACCTGTTGATTCCACATCAGGCCAATCAGCGCATTACCGATGCGGTCGCAGACCGGTTACAGATACCAGCCACGAAGGTCTATTCCAACATCAGCCGGATCGGAAACACTTCTTCAGCTTCGATTCCAATTGCTCTGGACGAATGTGTCCGGTCGGGTCGCGTCCAACGTGGCAACGTCCTGATGTTTTCTTCCTTTGGTGCTGGCGCCACCTGGGGCAGCATGGTGGTTCGGTGGTAAATGAAGCGAAGTAGTGGGTAGCGAGTGGTAAGTAGTCAATCAACAATTCAATAGGGCAGCTTCTTTCAAATGAGTTATCAATCTCTCGAAATTCAAAAAAACTGGCTGACCACTCGCTCTCAGTTCGCGACCCGCTCTTTCCTGCAGTTTTGCCTCGGCTGTCTGTTGCTGTGTTTTACCGTCAGTTGTAAAGATGGTGCCCGACTTCCGGTTGAGTCTGATCAGCAAACCAGTCTCCATGGCCAGGTTGAACGAGGTGAGGTTTCCGTAGATGGCATCGTGTTGACCACCAACCCTGAACAGACCATCTATGGACGCAACATTGACTTTAAAATCACCAATCAAACCGACCGCCCGATTGCCGTTGCCATCGAAACTGGCACGGTACTGCGAAGTGACAATCCACAGTATTACACCAATCTGGTGGTGTCGTCCGGTGAACAGGCACTGATTGCGCCAAAAAGTCTGGGGATCATTACGGTTGAGGTTTTTTCGATCAATTTCCAGAAGTTCTCGCCGGTTCGCTCAACCAGGTACAGTTTGGGAAACCTGATCGAAGGTGATACCAAAGCCTTTCTTGACTGTTTTGCCCGCCGCCGGCCTGAAACTGGCGTTGCGCCGTCAGCACTTTCACAATCGTCACCAACGCCAGCCCCGGCCCAAACCGGGAAAGTTGATCTGGCACCAGTTCAGCTTGTCATCTGGCTGATGACTGACAATATGGATCGCGCTGCCCTGCGCAAAGCAGTTTCAGAGAACCCTCAATTGAAAGGTGGACAATACAGCCAGAGCGTCAAATATTATGACACCATGGCACCATTTGTTCAGAAACTGCTCGATGACTGTGGGCTGGGCAAATACAAGTTCTGAAAGTCAGTCGTTGATGAGTCAGTAGTCAGTAGTCAAAACCCGGATATTGCAGTGTGTAGGATTCTTGAAAAAAAATTGTTCATAACTGACTCAACTAGAATCAAATACACTTGACACAAATTCCCAAATCCCAACACTTGACTACTGACTACTGAATAATGACTAATGACTACT
>CAZXCE010000527.1:0-6200 GCA_964639175.1 uncultured Clostridia bacterium | reverse complement strand
TCCGTTACCATGAAGCCTTCGCCTTTAGGCGATGGAGTATTCACTCTTCATTCTGTCCAGATCCGAGCGGCCTCCAGTTTTTTTCTCTAACACAATATCGGTGATTTGCATGGTCTTATCGACAGCCTTGCACATGTCATAGATGGTCAGAGCAGCAATCGAAACAGCGGTAAGTGCTTCCATTTCAACGCCAGTGCGGGCCTGGGTGCGGGCTGTGGCACGGAGTTCAACCGTGTCTTCCTGAAGCGTAATCTGCACATCCACGTGTGTGAGGGGCAGGCCGTGGCAGAGCGGAATCAGGCGGTCAGTCTGTTTGGCAGCGAGAATTCCGGCCAGTCGTGCGGTTTCAAGCGGGTCACCTTTTGGTGTGCGATGCTCGCGAATGGCCGCAATCGTTGTGGCCTGCATACGGACTTTCCCGCTGGCAACCGCCGTTCGGTCAGTGACCTTTTTTTCACTGACATCCACCATCCGAAGTTGTCCCTGGTCATCAAGGTGGCTGAATTCAAGCGGTGCGGAGTTATCCTTCGACATAGGAATTCACTTTCTGAAAGAAGAGGGCCAGTTTGTGTTCGTCAAGCTGACCGTTGGTCCGGACGCTGCTACATAGATCCAACCCATACGGGCGGACCTGTTCGATGGCGTCGCATACATTGTCAGGATTGAGACCACCCGCCAGAAAAACCGGTTTTTCCGCCAGTTCACAAATTGTCCGGCTGAGTCGCCAGTCGTGAACCCGACCGGTGCCGCCAAGCTCTTTCACGGCAAGGCTTTGATTGCCTGAATCGAGTAGCAGGCCGTGAACGTGTGGGGCAATGGCAAGGGCTTCGTCAACGGATTCAGGGCCAGTGACGTGAATCACCTGAATAATTGAAATTCCAGGGAGTGCCGTGCGAAGCTCGTCATAGGTCCCGGTCTCAAGACGGTCACAAATCTGGATCGTGTTAACCCGGCAGCGGCGTTGTTGGGCAATAATGGCAGCCGTGTCCTGGCGGCTGGTCAACAAGAAAGTACCAACGGCAGGTGGAGCGGCGACGGCAATCTGGGCAATCTCGGCTTCGCTAATGACGCCCGGGCCGCTGGGCATTTCCGACACCAGTCCCAGGGCTGCCGCGCCATACCGAACAGCCAGGCGTGCTTCGTGCACGCTGTTGATGCAACAGATTTTTACACGGGGTTGAGGAAGGAGCTTCATAGAACCATCATTCTTCAAACTATGAACTCTGGGGGATTGATCTGACTCAATCACCAGGAGATATACCATTTTACAATGAAATACTCGTATCGTAGAACAGTTAAATAATTCGATCAAATAAGCTTAGTGAACTACTGACTACGAACTACTGACTGGTATTAGTTGATTCATACTTCATACTTCCCCTAGAAAAGCAGAATTTTGAGTCCAATTCCAATCAACACCAGGCCACCGACGGTTTCGGCCTTGCTTTCAAAATGCTCACCAAAAACTTTGCCAATGTACACACCAACCAATGAAATCACAAAGGTCACGACGCCAATCAGGAGCGATGGCCAGAGAATAGGAAATTTGATGAAGGCAAAGCTGACGCCGACCGCCAGGGCATCCAGACTGGTGGCCACTGCCAGGGCCAGCAGGACCAGCAAAGTCAGGGGGCGTCCATCTGCTTCAGGGTCACTTTCCTGAAATGACTCATAGATCATTTTTGATCCGATAGCCGCCAGCAAAAAGAAAGCAATCCAGTTGGCAAAACTTTCCACCAGGGTCCGCACCGTCAACCCCAATGACCAGCCAAGTAACGGCATCAACGCCTGAAAGCCGCCAAAAAAGAGTGCAATTTCAACCGCTTGCCAGAACTTCAGATACTTTCGGGTCACACCATTGGAGATCGACACGGCAAAAGCGTCCATTGCCAGCCCAAGAGCAATCAAGAGAACTGTGAACAACATAAGAGAATGAAAAGCGGTGTCAAGCCACCGCACTCCAAAACCAAAAAGGGTCACTTTCAATGGTGAAAGTGACCCTTTTTGGTTTTTAGTTGGCGGAGCCGACGGGACTCGAACCCGCGACCTCCGACGTGACAGGCCGGCGTTCTAACCAACTGAACTACGACTCCATAAACTTTTGAGAAACGAGCATCTCGCTTTGGAACTGGTGGGCGGTACTGGTTTCGAACCAGTGACCCCCGGTTTGTAAGACCGGTGCTCTACCGCTGAGCTAACCGCCCCTACAAGCAACCGTTTTGCCGGGTTTTCAAAGCGAGCAGGCAATATAGCCACAGAGGGGCAGACTGTCAACAGTTTTTTTTGGAAATTTGCCGGAATTGAAAAAAAGGAGGGAACTCGCTGGCAAAGCCTGGCTGGAGGTAGAATTTCTTGAAATGAAATTGGCGTGAGCCTGGATTTTGTGTTAAGGAATGCACATCACTTCACTACCTTTTCAGTGCATTTCCACTTCCGAAAACATCGAACATCACCGCTTTACACGCCTTTTTGCCCACGGCCTGAGACTCCACGTGTGTCCTGACCGAAAAGGGGTGTGAATCGTTCGACAACAGTCTCACTCAACCTACGGTAGGCTCATCATGACCCAAGAACACAAAAACCCCTCTCCGCTCCAACAGACCGCCGAGGCCAAACGCCTGGAGGAATCACGCAACCGCACGGCACACTGGAAACGCTGGGGCCCCTATGTCAGTGAACGGGCCTGGGGCACCGTTCGTGAAGACTATAGCCCATACGGTTCGGCCTGGGATTATTTCCCGCACGACCACGCCCGCTCCAAAGCATATCGCTGGGGTGAAGATGGGCTGGCAGGGATTAGCGACCGCCGCCAGTTTATTTGCTTTGCGCTCAGTTTGTGGAATGAAAATGATCCCATCTTGAAAGAACGCCTCTTTGGTTTGACCGGGCCGGAAGGCAATCACGGCGAAGACGTCAAGGAATACTATTTTTATCTCGATTCAACGCCAACGCACTCATACATGAAATGGCTGTACAAGTATCCGCAGGCGGCATTTCCCTACTGGCAATTGATCCAGGAAAATCGCAATCGCAGCCGGGCCGAACCTGAATTTGAACTGCTTGATACGGGCATTTTCAATGAAAATCGCTATTTTGATGTCACGGTTGAATATGCCAAAGCCTCAGCAGATGATCTGCACGTGCGAATTTCAGTCATCAATCGGGGGCCGGATCCGGCACCAATTCATGTCCTGCCAGTGCTATGGTTTCGCAATACCTGGACCTGGAAATCAAACGTCGAAAAGCCAAAACTCTATCGCATTGACCCGGTTGATACAACGAGCGTCGTGGAGCTCAATCATCCCTACTATGGAAAGCGCTGGTTGTACTGCGAGGACAGCCCGGAATTGCTCTTTACCGAAAACGATACCAACGTCCAGCGGCTCTATAACGCCCAGAATCCGACCCCATATGTCAAAGACGGCATCAATGAATATGTCGTCAATCACAACGCCGGGGCGGTAAATCCAGCTCAATTTGGCACCAAAGTTTCACCCCATTACAAAATGGTCATCCAACCGGGCGAGACCAAAACCATCAGCCTGCGCCTGACCGATCACCAGGCCAGCCGCTATCCACTTGGCGCCGAACACGATCACGTCCTGGCCGCTCGCAAACAGGAAGCCGACGAGTTTTACAGCCATCTGATTTCACCGCACCTTTCAGTTGACGCCCAGAACGTGCAGCGCCAGGCATTTGCCGGCATGCTCTGGAGCAAGCAGTTTTTCTACTATGTGATTGAAGAATGGCTCAACGGCGACCAGACCCAGCCCAAGCCACCAGCCGAACGCCGCAAAGGACGCAACAAAAACTGGGCCCATCTCTATAACGAAGACATCATTTCGATGCCTGACAAGTGGGAATATCCGTGGTATGCCGCCTGGGATCTGGCTTTCCACTGCGTACCACTGGCCCAAATTGACCCGGATTTTGCCAAGGAACAGCTCATCCTGATGCTGCGCGAATGGTATATGCACCCAAATGGGCAGCTACCGGCGTATGAATGGGCCTTTGACGATGTCAATCCGCCCGTCCACGCCTGGGCGGCCTGGCGCGTGTACAAGATCGAAAAGCGGATTCGCGGCGTTGGTGACCGGCGCTTTCTGGAACGGGTCTTCCAGAAACTTCTGTTGAACTTCACGTGGTGGATCAACCGCAAAGACGCCGAAGGCAACAACGTGTTTCAAGGCGGCTTCCTGGGTCTGGACAACATCGGTGTCTTTGACCGGAGCGCCGTTTTGCCGACGGGTGGTCACCTCGAACAATCAGACGCCACAAGCTGGATGGGCATGTACTGCCTCAACATGCTGGCGATTGCCCTCGAACTGGCGCACGACAACATGGCCTATGAAGACGTCGCCAGCAAGTTTTATGAGCACTTCCTCTACATCGCCAATGCCATGAACCACATCAGCAATGAAGACATTGAGTTGTGGAGCGAAAAAGATGGGTTCTTTTATGACGTGCTCCAGCTTCCCAACGGCAGTCACTTTAAGCTTCGGGTCCGATCCATGGTTGGCCTGATTCCGCTGTTTGCCGCGCAAACGATGGAAGCCGACTGGCTCAAACAACTTCCAGGCTTCCGCAAACGCATGGACTGGTTTGTCAAAAATCGCCCGGAACTGCAGCGCAATATTTCTTCAGTTGATGAAGAAGGCAATATCGTCCAGCAATTGCTTTCAATTGTGAACGCCAGTCAACTGCGGCGGGTGCTCAAAGTGATGCTCAACGAAGCGGAATTCCTCTCTGATCATGGAATCCGCTCCGTTTCGCGGTTTCACTTAACAGACCCTTATGTGCTTCAGATCGGCGGTCAGGAATATCGGGTTGACTATGACCCGGCTGAATCCAGCACCGGTCTGTTTGGTGGCAATTCCAACTGGCGTGGACCAATCTGGTTCCCCGTCAACTATCTCATCATTGAATCCATCCAGAAGTTCCACCACTTTTTCGGAGATGATTTCAAAGTCGAGTTTCCAACCGGTTCGGGCAATCATCTCAACCTGTGGGAAGTCTCGGTTGAGCTTTCCCGTCGTCTGACACGCATCTTCCTTAAAGATGAAAATGGCCGGCGACCAGTGTATGACATGCCAGAAATGGAAAAATTCCAAACCGACCCCAACTGGCAGGATCTGGTTTTGTTTTATGAATACTTCCACGGCGACAGCGGTCGTGGCATTGGTGCCAGCCACCAGACCGGATGGACTGGCCTGGTCGCCAAACTGCTGACCCAGAGTGGTGAAGGAAACCCAAACAAGTAAGCTGAATTTAAGGGTTCCGGGTTCCGGGTTCCGGGTTCCGGGTTCCGGGTTTTCGAAAAAGGGCACGGCTCACAGTAGCCGTGCCTTTCCTTTTTGTCCCTTGTCCCCTTGTCCCCCAATGGGAGGAGGTCGGGTAAGATTTGGATTGAGCATCCCTTCGCGGTGCAAAACCAAAGACCTGCATGTGAAAACTGGCCCTTTCCTTGCTTCGCACCTGGATTTGTTTTTCCCTGATGACAATTTTGGCTATCTCACTGCGCGTTTGTTTGATAGAAGGAATATTATTTTTGACTTCTGTTGTTTCCACCTTGAACTGGTGAATCGGGACAGAAGAACTTATGGAGATGGATATGGTCAAGCAACTCAGGTTTCGGAGCGTTGGGTTCATTATTGTGTGCTGTCTGATGGTGACGGGAGGAGCACTCAGTTGTTTCCGATTCCCTGCCGTTCAGGCCCAGGGAAAATCACTTCGGATCAAGCAACGCACGCCGGTCGTGAATGAAGAAAATCGGATTACGCTCCAGGCAGTCAATGCGGAAGGACAGCCGCTGTCCAATGTCCGCTGGAGTTCCGGCAGTCCCGACATTGCCGCCGTGGATGCGCAAACGGGCGAGGTTCAAGGAGTTCGTCAGGGATTTGCAACGGTGACGGCGTTTGACGGAGCGACAAGTGATTCGGTGTTTGTGGTTGTCGCCCGCGTGCGGAAAGGCAACGGCAATGCGATTCCGGGTGACACCAAGTTGAATCAAAACGGCCAGGTGTTTATCAGCAACCCCGTGCAGAACGTGATTTTGCAGGCTTCGGAGGCATTGACATCAGCCACCCAGGTTTTTGCCGGACAGAATGGAATGCGTGGCTTGCGCAATGGACCTCCAGCACAATCACTCTTTGCCGGACCAACCGCTTTGACGGTGGATGAAAGTGTCACGGGCGGCATTT
>CAZXCE010000526.1:0-6204 GCA_964639175.1 uncultured Clostridia bacterium | reverse complement strand
GTTAAAGATATAACCTCGTGTCGCACTCAAATAAATTGTGTAAATGGATTTCCGGATGATCAGCAGGGCAAGGGCACCCGGTTTTCAAAATGGATCGCAACTTGAATTTACCGATGCCGAGGTGATGACCGTCGCCCTGAAGCAGTACTATTTTCGAACCCCAACCCTCAAACAGACCTTCTTGCTGGTCAAGGCCAGCGACCCAGGGGCGTTTCCCAGGTGTTGCAGTTATCAACAGTGGATTGCACGGTTGAACCGATTGATCCCTCAGCTTAGGGGGATGATCCAGGACATCAGCCAGCAAGCCGACACCGAACTCCCGTTTTATTTTCTCGACAGCGATCCGGTTCCGGTCTGTCATCCAATTCGTCACGCATGGGTGCGACTCCTGCGCGAGGATGGCGCTTATTTTGGAAAGAGCAGTAAAGGCTGGTTTTTTGGGTTCAAGTTGCACGTGGTGGTCAACACTCAAGGATTGATGGTGAATGCCATTTTGACCCCTGGAAACTGGCAGGATCGAGATGCCGCCACCGCCTGATTCAAACCCTTGCTGCGGGGAGCGTCTGTTTAGGTGACCGGATTTACCATCACGCCCCGCTCCAGGACGACATCTGGGAGTCGGACGAGGTTGTTTTACTCACCCGTGCCGAGGCTGGTCCCGAGCAGCAAGCTTTGTTATGTAGCATCCGCTGCCGGGTTGAAACCACCTTCAGCCAACTTTGAGCTCGGTTTTCCTCCCGTCTGTTCTCTCGGTCCTGGACTGGCTTATGGACATCCTTGTTGCTCAAGATTTTGGATCATAGTTTGATTACCGCTGACTTGATCCCTGCTTTTTCAACTCAAGACTGAGGTTATATTAAGGTTATGTCCCATTGGGCTGAGATAATCTCAGGCTACTGCCCAAACGGTAATCCTGATAAAAACTAAAATTCTCCCTGAACAATAAACGGTGCCCAGTAAAACGGAGAACTCCAGGCTTTCTGGCCCATTAACTCAATTTGGGCTTTGCGAAGCGCTGCTGCCGGGCGGAGTTTTTCAGTCAGCAGTCCGCGATAAAAACGCTTCATCAGTTCGGATGTGCCCTGATCGCTCACGCTCCAGAGGCTGACAACGACCGATGGGGCACCGGCATACATAAACCCACGGGTGAGGCCAATCAGACCTTCGCCACGGATGTCTTTTCCAAGCCCGGTTTCACAGGCCGAGAGCACGACCAGTTGGGCCGCCAGATCGAGGTTATAGACTTCCATCATCCGCAGAAACCCTTTTTGACGGTTGCCTTTTTCATCCACCAGTGACAGAACCAGGGCGGAAAATTCAGGATGTTCGGTATCAAGCAGGCCATGGGTGGCAAAATGAAGGTACTGATATTTTCCAATATCAGCCGTGGTGACTTTATTGTGGCTGGCGGCAAAATCAAGAAACAGAGCGGTCCTGGCGGATGTTGCCAGCGTGCGGATTTCGGTGGCTTCCTGCCGGGTGAAGGGAAGCCTGGGGATAGATATTTTCTCGTCTGATTTCACCACCGGGGTTAATTGTCGGAGGCGGTTCATCTCGACGGTCTCAACCCGGTTGGGGGGTGGGTTTTCGGCAACGAGCGGATCCCGCTTCATCAGGTGTTGAAACCGTGGGTCTTCGACATCAAAAACCGGATCGGCAAACACGGCCACCAGTTTGCCAGGGTCGGCTTTGGGTTTGGTTGGGGTTTCGGCACGCAGCACAGCCAGGGTAGAAGCGGACGGCAAACTGACCAGTTCGTGGCGAACCACCAGCGGAGTGCGTTCACCCGCAGCCGTTCCTTTTCCACCAGGTTCCGGCAAGGCGGCAAAAGGAAGGTATTGTAATGCCCCATCGGCCACAATCAGCAGCCGGTTGGTGCCCAGATGAGCCGCCACAGGGGCCAGAATCAAGTCACTTAATTCGGCAGCAGCCGAAGTAAATTCTTTTTCGGCCTGTTTGATCCGGTCGCCACGCTGATCGCGCAGCAGATGGGCTGGAAGCTGGTTTCGAGTCAGCAAGAGATCGCGCACCTTGCTGACTGCTGTTTCAATTCTTTCCTGCCCTGGTAATTCATACCAAAAGACCTGGGTCGGGCTGATTGCCCAGACGAAGCTCTGGTCACTCCCAAGTGAATATTCAAGCAGGAGGCTGCCAGGCTCAACCACAGTTTTTTGGACTGCCTCAAGCGTGAGTGGTTCGGGTTGAGTTAGTGCCGCATAGCGCGGGCTTTGTTCCCGAATCTTTGAAAGGAGCGTTTCATATTCGAGGACCAGCGCATCCACGCTTTTGCGCGCTTCGGCCTGGGCTTCACCTGGGGCATTGCCAGTCGTCAGACGGATCAGGCGCTCACTCTGGTCAGCCAGATTTTGTTGGAGTATTCGTTCCTGTTCAAGCAGTTCTGGATTGACCCCTTGCCGGATGCGAGCCCTGGTTTCGGTCAGTATGTCGAGCAGGCTGCGAGCGCGGGCACGTTCGTTGACCTGAAAAGCCCGGCGGTCATAGCCGGCGGTCGGGTTGGCCTGGTGGAGCTTCATCAAAAGCTGAATGTAGAACTGATAGTAGCTTTGGGTTTTACTGATAAACGAAGTACGCAAATTCTGGTTACGAACACTAACACGAGTTGATTCAACCAGTTGTAGTGCTTTTTCAATCGCGGTTCTGCTTTTTTCAAGGTTCTGTTCAACTGATTCCAATTGTGCCAGAAAATAAAAAAACTGGGCTTCGAGAATTTCATTTCCCTGAGCCTGAGCGAGTTTCAGCGCCCGGTTCACACTGGATCTGGCTTCAGAATATTTATTAATGTGTAGATAAACATAGGTCAGCCCATTCAGGGCTTCAATGATCATCAGTGTATTTGAGGCACTTTCTCCAATTTTGAGGGATTGCGAAAAGAATTGTTCAGCTTCTGCCATTTTTCTTTGACTCAGGTGAAATTGCCCAAGAGCACTGAGTATATTGGCTTCACTGCGCCGGTCTCCGATTTGGCGGCTCAATCGGAGTGCTTTTTCCAGATGTGTCAGAGCTTGGTGTGGGTCGTTCTCTTGCTGCGTAGTGGCCAGTGCCAGGAGAATATTCGCTTCTGCCCGGATATCGTTTAATTCTCGGGTCAATTCCAGACCCTGCTGATAGAGTTGGATGGCGGTTGCTGGATCACCCAGATTGATATACTCACGGCCCATACTCATCAGGGTAAACGCCTGACCTTTTTTGTCACCTCGTTCACGTAACAGCTTGAGGGCATCCTCAAAATGATCCAGGGCTTTTTGAGTCTCTCCAACTGTTCCATAAGCGACGCCCATATTGAGCAACAGGGCGCCTGAATTCTCCATATCATCCATTTCACGCCGCAGGTCCAGCGCCCGCTTTTGATACTCAACTGCTTTGTAATTCTCACCGAGATTTCGATAGGCCACACCCAGATTGGTATAGGCCACGGAAAGACCCAGTTTGTGATTGACGGATTGAGCCATGGAAATTGCCTGCTGCAGGACTTCAATCGCTTTTTGAGGTTGACCAAACGTGTTGTGTAGTGTGGCAATATCAATCAGGATTGCTGTAGCCAGATGTTTTTCATTCAGGGCCAGCAGCAACGGCAGTACCTCTTGATACCGGTCAAAGGCTTTGCTTTTCTGGCCGGTTTCGTTGAGCCAGCGTGAGATTTCAATCAGTGTGGTGACTTCCCAATGTTTGTCTTGAATCGCCCGAAATCGCGCCAGTAACGGGTAGAGCCGTTCCACTGCCTTGGACTTAGCATCAGGTTCCTTTCCATCAGCCAGACCCTGCGTTTCGACAAAGCTTCGAATCGCCGCCGCCCGTTCAAGATCGGCTGGCTGGGCAGGGCGGATGTCAACCACCCGGATTTCATATTTGCGGGGCCGATTGCGGGGTGTGCCCTCTGTCTTGATTGTAACCAGGAAGGTTCCAGTTGTTTCAGCCAGAAACCCGACGTATTCGGTTGAGCCGACATCATAGGCGCTATCAATTTCCAGCACTGGTGTCCCGACAGGGTCTGTCAGCAAAATGCTCAGCTTGATTTCTTTTTGCTCGACTTCGAGTTCCAGATATTGACCCTGGCTGAGGGTGAGTTCAAAGGTGTTTGATTCGTCACCTGTGACGGCTCGTTCAAGTTTGGACCCAGCCGACAACACCGCTGTGATTTTGGGGTTTTCTTGCGGCGGCGGATCTGTTTGGGAAATTCTGATGGCGGGATGTGCCATCGTTACAATCCCAGCCGATTGAACCAGCAAAAGAAAAATCGCCAGACCAGTGCGAAACAGTGCGGGAAACTGCATAGGGAACTCCAGAGGATGAAACCTGAGAATCTGAAAACACACAGGGGTTGTGACCAGGTCGAGCTTACTCTAAAACTGACTGTTTGCGAACCAGAAGTGAAAATTTGGCAATTGTTTGCCATCAGGCTTCGTGCCAGTCGTGACCGCAATATCGGCATTGTTTGGCTGTTGGTGTGCGTGCAATTTGGGAGCACCGAGGGCATAGATTCAGGTAGAAACGATCTGGGTGAGCGGTTTTCAATCGTTGAATCAGCCTTTCGGTAAATGCCTGGATGCCCTGACCGAGAGCCTTCAAAACGTTCTGATCATTGGTTAACCAGACGTAACCATTTGCTTCGTTGATACAGTTTGTTTGAGAAACTACTCGTTCATTTTCTGTAAGAAGCCTGTCAAAATAACGGCAAATATAGCCTAACGTTTCGCTTTGCATCCGAACGATATTAATCGGTCCGGTTGCCGCATCAGTCGAGTAGCTGGCTGAGTCCTGATTCTGAATCAATGTCTTCTCAAACATGAGGACTCGCTGTCGAAACACATCAGGATCGATTTCTTGAAATCGTTGTAGTTCATTCAGTGCTTCAGGGAAACGACGCGTCCGACGGAGCAAATCAACCCTGGTAACCGAATCAAGTTGGACTCGTCGGTCAAGCCATTCCTTCCGGGTGGCGCGTGAAATAAGGTCCAGCGCCTGATTGCGACAGAAAATAGCGTTTTGCTCTTGCCCGGCATCATCACAACACCAGGCAGCAAAAATGGACTGCCAGGCTGCGTGAAGATTCTTTCCTGAGTGGGCTAAGATCATTGAGGCACACAAAAACTGATTGGCCAGGTCCGGAAAATCTGGATTGGTACGCTGGCTCTGGTAGGTTGATTGATTGAGAAATGCCTGGATTTCGGCTTCGGCTGTGGCAATATCAGGCGCACAGTACGTGCAATTTGGGCAGGTTTGAACCCAAAAGGGCATCGTTGATCGCGTCATTTCTCCTGGTCGGCCATCGAGGTCTGAGGCAAACCCCTGACTGGTACTCATCAGGATGTGCTGTTCGGTCATAAACCCACAACATCCACACTGGTAATTTGTAATCGTTTGAAACGTTGTCATTGCCATCTCTCCTTTTCAGCAGTACTGTTGGTCTGAGCGGAAAACACGTTACGCGTTCCTCATCGCTTATTTTCAGACAACAAATTCCATTTCGTCGTGAATACCTCATATGAGGAAACAGTCAAGTAACTCAATCAAATGAGCTTAGAGAACTACTGACTACTGACTATTGACTACTGACTGGTGTAATTTAAAACCAGCGGATCCAAGATTAACCGTGGAGGTGCCGTGTGAGCAACCAGTGGCCTCGAATGGTCTGTATTTTTGGAATATTGAGTGTGTTTCTGATGCTGTTGATGACGGTTGAGCTAGCGTGGCCAGCGCCACCCGTTTCAGCCAGTGCTTTCCCACCACAGGAGGAAGAAATCCCGCCTGGATTACAGGTTCGGCTTAGTGAAGTTCCGGGCCCTCAACCAGCCAGTCGTCATTCTGAAAAACCAAAACCTCTGGTCACTCAATGGCTTTCCGGAACTCAAGCCGGGCTGATTTTCAAACGGTTGCCGGGGTTACAACTCATTTCCACTGATGTGGTCCCGTTTCGGTTGCCTCCCAAAACGCTTCCTTTACCAAAACCGGATGACACGCTCACCAGGGTTTTTCCTTCGCCTGAATCGGGGGCGACTCCGGGGCCGCCCCGATCAACTGGGCCGCTACGGGTGATGCGCTATCAGCCTGAAGGCCCGATTGATGAGGCCAAACCGATCAGTGTGACGTTTTCCCACCCGATGCTGGTGGCGCAGAGTCGGCAAGATTTTGATCAAACACCAGTTCCGGTTCACATCTCGCCTTCGATTGAAGGTCCATGGCAGT
>CAZXCE010000525.1:0-6207 GCA_964639175.1 uncultured Clostridia bacterium | reverse complement strand
CTCTGACACCGGCTGGTGTCAACATTTTGGTTTTCTGCTTCAAAAAAACATCACCGCATGAATTCAAAACCTGAGATAGCCCTCAAAACTCCATTCCCGGCAGTGCCATTTCCTAAGTTGTTTACCGCCTGCATTGCCGCCGCACTCGTTCCAGGCGCCGGGCATTTTGTACTGGGGAAAAAAGGCCGGGGAATGCTCTTTTTCGTCTGCATTTATGGCATGGTTGGACTTGGGCTTTTGATGAAGGGACATCTCTATACCTGGTCGGATATGGACCGGTTGTCACAATTATATTTTATCAGTGACATCGGGATTGGCCTGTTGTACCCGGTTTTGTACATTTTTAATGTTGGCCGGGAACTCCTGCCCGGTCTGCCCTTGTTTGAACATGCCAATAATTTTTTGGCGGTTGCAGGATTGCTCAATTATCTGATTATTTTTGATGCCTTCGATATTGGGATGGGACGCAAAGCCTAGATCAGGGCTGAGGGATTGGGGCTCAGGGCTGAAAACCTCGGAATGAAGGTATCGGGATGAAACATTGATTCTATTTTATCCGCCGTCTCTCATTCCGTCAGAGGCCAATTTTCTTCACATCGGAATCTTATGCATTTTATCTTGATGGTTTTATTTGCAGCCTTTGTCTCTGCCGTGTTCGCAGGTGTTTCAAGCGAAGTCAGCACACCCAAAGCACGCCTCCTCTATGGACTGCGGGTCTTTCTGTCATTTATTGGAATTGGCCTGGCACTGAGCTGGCTGATGTATTTACTGTAAGTGACTCCCGCGTTGATCTCGTTTGAACGATGCCCCCCTGTAACTTGTTGAATTCTGATATGCACGATAAATTTCGCGAAGAATGTGGTGTTTTTGGTATTTGGGGACACCCCGAAGCCGCCCGATTAACCTATCTTGGTCTGTACTCCCTGCAACATCGGGGTCAGGAATCAGCCGGAATTGTCTCAAGCGATGGGAACCGGCTGTATAGTGAACGCGGCATGGGTCACGTAAGCGAAATTTTTACCGAGGAAGCCTTTCGGCGATTGCCTGGCAACCGGGCGATTGGCCATGTCCGGTACTCAACTGCGGGAGAAGTCAGTATCAATGAAGCCCAGCCATTTGCGATCAAGTGTCACTGGGGCGAGATTGCGACCTGCCACAACGGAAACCTTCCTTTTGCCAGTGAGATGCGGCGCGAGTTGGAAGCCGAAGGCGCCATTTTTTCATCTACCAGCGATACCGAAGTCGTGTTGCACAAACTTGCCCGCTCACGCAAAGCCTCGCTGTATGAAGCCGTCGTTGAAACCTTTCGCTCGATTGAAGGCGCCTATTCGATTCTGATTCAAACCACTGATTGCCTGATTGCTGTCCGTGACGTGCATGGCTTCCGTCCGATGTGCATTGGTCAACTCGATGAAAATTCATATGTGGTGGCGTCTGAAACCTGCGCCTTTGATTTGATTGGCGCCACCTACCTGCGGGACGTGCAACCAGGCGAGGTTGTTATGATCAATCGGGATGGCATTCACGCCCAATCGCCGTTTCCAGAGCACAAGCCGGCATTTTGTATTTTTGAGCATGTTTATTTTTCACGGCCAGACAGTCTGGTTTTTGGCCGAAGTGTCAACAAAAGTCGTCATAAAATGGGAAAACGGCTGGCCCTTGAGCATCCCGTCCCGGCTGATATTGTGGTCCCAATCCCGGATTCAGGCGTGGCTGCTGCGATTGGGTACTCAGCCGAATCAAAAATCAATTTCCGATTTGGCCTGGTTCGCAACCACTATGTAGGCCGGACGTTTATTGAGCCCCAACAGGCAATCCGGCACTTTGGCGTCAAAGTCAAACTCAATCCAGTCCGTGACCTGCTCGAAGGCAAACGCGTGATTCTGGTGGACGACTCGATTGTGCGTGGGACAACCAGCCGAAAGATTGTCGAAATGGTGCGCCGGGCCGGGGCCACCGAAGTTCATATGCGGATTAGTTGCCCACCAACCATCTCGCCGTGCTACTACGGCGTAGATACACCGACCTACAAAGAATTGATTGCCTTTAATTCCACCATCGAGGAAATCCGCGAATTTATCAACGCTGATAGCCTGGGCTATTTGAGCCACGAAGGGCTTTTGACTGCCTGTGGCGCCGACGAAGGCCTGTCTTTTTGCTCGGCCTGCTATACAGGTAAATACCCCTTGCAAACGCCCCACCAATCACAGGCTGAAAAAGCCAAAGTTCTGGCTCATTCAAAGCACGTTGCGAGCCGCGAGTAATAGCTTGTTGGGCTGAGGATATCGGGCTAAGAGCTAAGAGAAATACAGTTTTATCAATAATTTAGCCTTTTGCTCATACGATATGATCATGGCAAAAGGGTTTAATCAATCTCTCCATCCCCTATCCCCCATCCCCTATTCCCCATCCCCTATCTCCCATTTATCTCAAAGCCGCCGTGTATTTTGCCGCCCCTGTTGTATAATGATTTTTCTTCGCTGACCAAAATGATCCTGAGACACCCTTCTCGTTTCGGTTGATTCAAAAAACATTTCACAACCACAGCGAGCGCCTGTTCGCTCATTGGTTCCAGGCAAGGCACGTATGGATGAACTTCAAACTGAGCTGCGCAAGCCCTACTTGATTGTGACGGGCAGAAGCATGAATCCCTCCAAGATCGAGATTCCAGGGTCAGTATTTTCGATTGGGCGCGGTACCGACAATGATTTACAGATCAGCGACACCTTGATTTCACGCATGCACGCTGAAATTATACTGGTTGCTGAAGGACAATACCTGCTGCGGGACAAAGGCAGCAAAGTTGGGACAATCATCAAAGGCGAGCGCATCAACGAATATCTTCTCGAACCCGGCGATGAAATTATTTTAGGTGACCCCAGCATCGCCAAATTGAAGTTTGAATATCCAGCCTACGTTTCCACCAGCAGTTTAAACCCAATTGATACCTCGCGAATTGACCTGAGATTGACGGCTCGTCAGGCCCGGTTCATCAACCTGGAACTGATGCGCCAGCCAGAATACATCACCAGCCGGACGCTTGAGCGGTTGACCTCACTCTATGAAATCACCCGCACCATGCTCCCGATGCAGAGCACCAAGGATCTCACCGAAAGCTGGCTTGAGTCATTGTTTCGGTGTCTTCCAGTTGATTGCGGCGCCATTTTGCTGCTCAACCCGGTTACCCAGGAGCTGGAGCTGGTGGCGCAACGCAATCGCGACATTACCCACAGTGAATCAATCAAAGTCAGTCGAACCATTGTCGCCCAGACGTTTCAGGACAATGTCGCCATCCGCTCGACTGATGCCTCAACCGACGAGCGATTTTCAGCCCAGCAAAGCGTGATTATCCAGCGGGTTTCCTCCGTGCTGTCAGCACCGATCAATTCGAAAAAACGAGTCTGGGGGGTGTGCTACCTCTATAGCCATATGCCGGGCCTGTTTGATTCTGAAGACCTTGAATTTGTCATGGCAACGGCGCAGGAAGCGGGCCTCGTCATCGAAAATATCCGCCTGACCGAAGAACTACGCGCAACCCAGGAACAACTTGTCCGATCAGAACGGCTGGCCACCATCGGGAAAATCACATCAGCAATTTCACACGAACTTCGCAACCGGCTGGCGCTCTTGAGCGGCATTGAAGTCATTCAAAAGAAATATGCTGAGGATCCAGAAGTCAGTCGCTTTGCAGAAATGGTGATTACCGGCCAGAAACGGGCGCTGGCGCTGGTTGAAGAAATCCGCGAATTTGCCCGGAACCGGCCCGTCGAATATGAAAAAAGTGCGCGCCCGATTGTGCCAACGCTGGAAAAAACAGTTTCTCTGCTCCGGCTCGATCCAATCATCTCGAAACGGCAGGTCCAGTTTACCTACACTGCCACACCGAAGCTGGCATTTAACGATGAAAAACTCGAACAGGTCATCATCAATCTGATCCGAAATGCCGCCGAAGCGACTCAGGAAAATAAAGGACAGATCGAAGTTGCCCTGACCGTTGAAGGCAATGACGCCCTGATCGCCATTTCTGACGATGGAAGCGGGATTTCCCCAGAGAACCTCAAGCATATCTGGGAGCCGTTTTTCTCGACCAAAGGCGAAGAGGGCACCGGACTTGGCCTGGAAATCTGTCGCCGAATTATCGAAGCCCACGGCGGAACCATTTCCTGTGAAAGCACAGAAAACGTCGGCACTACGTTTACCATCCGGCTGCCGCTTAACCTGGAAACTCAGGAACTCGCAGCCGATATGTTTGACACAATTACGGATGCGTACCCGCTCAAAAAGATCAAAGCCCCATCAGTGACACCCACCCAACTGGCTCAGCTCCCGGCAGATGTCCTCAACACCCTGTATCAGGCAGTTTTGGAAGGAGATATCGAAGCCGCCAATCAAGTCATTGATCAAATCCTTGAACTTGACGGTTATGTGGCTGAGGTGGTTCAGGCCATGCTGAAAGAATATAAGTTTGATGAACTCCAGGAGCTGATCGAAGCCGCCACGATGTGACAGGGTGACAACCTGACACGGTGACAGAGTGAGGAGGTGACAAAGCGCGAGAGGATTATCCTGACTACTCGCTCTTCTGCCTGATTCCTTCACCCGCTTAAAATCCAATTCGTGACAGAATTCCACTCACCGAACCCACATATCCACCGCCAAACAAACGCACGTGAACCAATAGCGGATAGAGGTTGTACAAATCCCGTCGAATCTCGAAAAACCCTGGTTTAACTGGCTTTAGCTCCTGGTACCGGGTAAAAAAAGCCTGGCCGAACGTGTGAAAGAGTGTCGTAAAGGCCAGTTCAATTTCAGGATGGCCATAATAAATCGCCGGGTCAATAAATCCGGTGATTCGTCCCTGATGGCTCAGCACATTGGTGGTCCAGACGTCGCCGTGAATCAGTGACGGATGGTCAGGTTCTTCGATCCACTCATCGAGGCGTTCGGCAAACTTCTCCAGACGAGAAAAGACAGTTCGTGGCAGTTGACCTGACTGCAAAGCTTCCCGTCCCATAAACAACAGGCGCTGATCACGGAAAAATTCGATCCAGGAGGCAGTCCAGGGGTTTGGCTGATGTAATCCGCCGATGAGCGTGTCGTGTTCAAGACCAAACTGGTCTGCGGTTACAGTGTGAAGCGCCGCCAGGAGTTCAGCCGCGTGACGTTCAGCAGCAACCGGAAAGGTGCTCCCGCCTTCGATGTATTCCATAATGAGCACAGTTGGTGACGAATACACCACAGTTGGCACTGGAAGCGACGAATGGTCCCGCAGGTACTGGAGCATAAACCCTTCAATCTCAAGCACCGCGTTTCGTCGCTGATCAACCTTGGCAACCACCGAATCTCCATTTTCGAGCCAGACTCGATAAACCTCACCCACACAACCTCCACTGAGTGCTGAAAGTCGTTTAACTGGCTGACCAAGGATTGTTTCAAGCTGTAATTTCATAGTTCAGGGTTCAGGGTTCAGGGTTCAGGGTTTTCGAACTCTTTTGATTGACTACTCGCTACTCGCTACTCGCTGTCTCATCAGTTCCGCCAGTCAGTTTCAGGAAAATATCTTCCAGGCTTTCAGCGGTTTGAGCCGTGCGAAGCTCCTCCATGGTGCCAATGGCAATCACCCGTCCATCATAAATAATCGCCACCCGGTCACACATCCGCTCAGCAATTTCAAGAATGTGGGTTGACATAAAGACTGCGGTGCCACGTCCAGCGAGGTCACGCAAAATGTCTTTAATCAGACGGGCGCTTCGTGGGTCAAGGCCAACGGTAGGTTCATCCAGAAAAAACACTTTGGGATCGTGGAGTAACGCTCCCGCAAGAACTATCTTCTGGCGCATACCGTGTGAATACCCACCAACCAGCTCGTCAGCCTGATCGCTCAGAGCAAAGAGTTTGAGTAATTCCTCTCCCCGGCGACGGGCAGCCGTGCGATCCAGATTATACAGACCAGCAATAAATCGCAGATATTCCCTGGCCGTCAGTTTATCTGGCAGGTGCGGCTGGTCTGGAACATACCCAATCAAAGACTTGGCCTGGATGGGTTCTTTTTGGATATCATGACCGCCAATCCGAGCCACCCCAGCCGATGGGGCGAGCAACCCAACCAGCATTTTGATCGTGGTTGTTTTCCCCGCGCCGTTGGGACCCAAAAAGCCAAAAATTTCGCCAGGACGAACCACCAGATCAACCCCTTTGACTGCCTGA
>CAZXCE010000524.1:0-6212 GCA_964639175.1 uncultured Clostridia bacterium | reverse complement strand
GCGCTTTTAATATCCCTTTCCGATCCCAACTCTGTAACGTAATCACTGCCCGTCCAATTAAAGCGCCAAATTCACGTGGTTTGTATATATTCATACATAGCTTTATATAATAACAAAATATAAAACTCAAGAACTATTCTAGCTCTTTCAAATATACTCACCCACCGCCTGACTGCACAGAACAGGCCACTTGCCGTATTTTTCCGATCTTCCGCCAATCTTCCTTTGCCTTACTCCGGGTTGCCCCCTACAATAGCCCGCATCTTTTTGTACCCCATACATTTCCACAAGAAAAAACATCACTTCCCAGCGCTCGGATTGGTTGATCAAAGCAAGACATCACGACATCTGCCTCAATACCAGGCTGGGAGGATCCGACCTACTTTTGGAGAAATTCCGATTATGAAACGATCCACCAGGCTCGCCGCCGCCATCCTTTTGATCTTTGGCTGCGGTAGTTTTTTGATTCCATTTTCAGCCCATCTGAGCAGTCAGCGCCAAACAGGCCCTGCCAGACCGGCACCAGCGGGCGCGCCAACCAAGGCCTCCCCAACTCCAGCCACCAAAGCAACCGCACCGAAAGCAAAAAAAGTACAGGAAGACCCCAACCGATACGGTCCCAATGGCGAAATCATTGGTCAACCGTGGGCAGGTGAGATGGGAATTACTGAAACGGTTGATGAGATCATGGAGCGCGAACGGCGGTCTCCCAAAGTTGACATGAACAATGTCAGAACCGTCGTTCCTCCCGGAACTGACGCCGAAGCCGACCGTGAACATTTGCTCGACAACCCGGATTCACCGCCTGTGGCCTCCTGGCCACCATCTGATCTGGAGACAGAAACTGACACAACCAAACTCAGTGTCACCCCAAATGCCCCCCAGACCCTGGGTGTTAACACCCGTATTGGGACCATCAACGACAGTGGCTTTATTCCGCCAGATACTCAAGGTGATGTGGGTCCAACCCAGTACCTGCTGTGCATCAATGGCCGGATTAGAACTATTGCTAAATCCAACGGCCTGGCGGATGGGAATCTCGATTCCACATCTGACTCATTTTTTAATTCAGTTCGGAATGGAGCTGGAACGGGTGACCCACGGGTACGGTATGACCGTCTCACTCAACGCTGGTTTGTGATGGTCTTTAACACGGCCAGCTCAAACAATCGTATTTTGATCGCAGTCAGCAGCGGACCGGTCATTTCGAGCGCGGCAAGCTTTACGTTTTTCTTCTTCCAGCACAACACGGTCTCGCCAGCCGGTGACAACGGGGCGTTTGCCGACTTCCCAACCATGGGGGTTGATGCCAATGCACTCTATATCGGCGTCAACCTGTTTACCTTTTCTTATATTGGATCAACCGGGTTTGTGGTTCGCAAGAGTTCAATCACGGGTGCGGGTCCAATTGTCGTGTCAGCCTTTCGGAATCTGGTTCCAAATGGTACGGGCGAAGGGCCCTATACGCCGCAAGGTGTTGACAACACTGATCCAGCCGCGACTGAAGGCTACTTTCTCGGCATCAGCAACACCACCGCGGGTCGGCTTGTGTTTCGCCGGGTTTCAAATCCTGGTGGAACCCCAACCTTATCAACCGACATCAACCTCACCGTTCCAACCACGGCCAGCCCAATCCTTGCCCCAGCACAAGGAAGTTCAATCGCCATCAACACAGTTGATGACCGGCTCAACGAAGCCCGCATTCACCGTGACCAAATCAGCGGCGTTACCAGTTTGTGGACGGCGCATAACATCCAGGTCAACAGTAGCGGGGTCGCCAGTACTTCAGGCGGACGAAACGGCGCCCGGTGGTATCAAATTGGAAACCTGACTGGAACTCCGACACTGATTCAATCAGGCACGGTTTTTGACTCAGCAACCAGCAATCCACGGAGCTTTTATTTTCCAGCAGTTGCCATGTCTGGCCAGGGCCACGCGGCGATTGCCTATAGCTTTTCTGCCGCAAACACTTTTGTTGGTGCGGCCACCAATGGTCGCCTGCGCACCGATGCGACTGGCACGATGCAAAGTCAAACCATCATTCAAAACGGGTTGGCGTCGTATCAGCGGAGCGACGGATCCCGCAACCGATGGGGAGATTACTCACACACCAGCGTTGACCCCACTGATGACATGACAATGTGGACAGTCCAGGAATATGCCGATTCCCCGGCCAACACCTGGGCAATCAGATTGACTCGCCTGAATGCCCCTCCACCGGCAACCCCAAGCTGTGGATCACCTACGACCATTGCGCCGGGAACCTCAAATGTCAATCTGATAGTCAATGGAACATCAAGCAGTGGATCTGGCTTTTTCGATCCGGGTACCGGGTTTGCCAATCGGATTCAGGCCACAGTCAACGGTGGCGGAGTTACGGTCAACAGCGTCACCTTCAATAACCCAACCCAGTTGACCCTGAATATCTCTGTTTCAGGCGGCGCCACAGCCGGAGCCCGAACCATCACCGTGACCAATCCAGATGGCCAGCAGGCAACCGGTGGCGGATGTCTCACGATTGGAACCGCCTGTGCCAATCCACCAACCACCGCAGATGCGGGAACCCCGCAAACGTTATGTTTGCCGACCCAGGCAACTCTGGCGGCCAACACGCCAAGTGTCGGAACTGGTCTGTGGTCAGTGGTCAGTGGCCCAAGTACTTCAGCCGCTCAGTTTAGCAACACCGGTTCACCAACCTCGACGTTCACACCGGCGGGTGGAGCTGGGGTGTATACCCTGCAATGGTCAATCACCAGCGCCGGATGTCCACCATCAACCGACACGGTGACACTGGCTTACAACTCAGCCACGGCTTCGGCGGGTGGCGACCAGTCAACCTGCATCACCGGATCAGTCACTCTGGCGGCAGCCGCACCGGCCAGTGGTACTGGCACCTGGTCAGTGGTCACGGGACCATCAACCTCAGCGGCTCAATTCAGCAATGTGAATGCCGCCAATGCCACGTTTACCCCAGCGGCTGGGGCCGGAACTTACACCTTGCAATGGCTGGTCAATAGCCCACCCTGCGCACCAGCTTCTGATCAGGTGGTGATTACAGTTTCGGGCAATTGCGGCAACGGTGCTGACTTCCTGCTGGTGGCTGATACCACCAATAACCGGGTTCAACGCTTTAATGGCACCACCTGGACGGTTATCAACACGCCGCTCAGCGCTCCGGAAGCCGTTACGGCATCAGTTGATGGCCAGCGCATCTATATTGCCGATACCGGAAACAATCGAGTTCAGTTTTCAACCAATGGTGGCGGTACCTGGGCGACATTTGCTTCAAGTGGAACGGGTCTCAATCAAGTGAGCGGCCCTCGTGGCCTGGCGCTTGATACGGCTGGGAACCTCTATGTGGCGGATGCCGGAAACAATCGGGTCCTGCGCTTTAACAATGGAACACCTGGCAGTGGTGTGATTCTGGCCAACAGTGGAACCACCACAGGTCGCGTTCGCACCCCAAATGGGCTGGCAATTGATACCAGCTTCACCCTGTTTATTGCCGACACGGGCAACAATCGGGTCATGAAAATCACCAGTGCCAACACGAAAACCACCGCCAATACTGGCACTCTGGTGGCAGGTTTTGGATCGGGATTAAATGCTGTTCGGGCGCCGCAAGGCGTGGCGGTTGATGCAGCCGGCAATCTCTATGTGGCCGACACCGGAAACAACCGCGTCGTCCGATTTGCCAATGGGAATCCTGGAACCGCAACGGCTCTGGCAACTTCTGGAACCACACTTGGAAAAGTGCGAGCACCGGAAGGTGTGACAATCAGTTCCTTTACGGTTGGAACGCTGGCTGGAGGAGATTCCCTCGTCGTCAGCGATACCACCAATAACCGAATTCAGGGTCGGCTCTTAGCTGGAACAACCTGGGTTTTGGTCGGTACGCCAAACGGCCTGGGCACCAACCCTGGTCAGTTCCGCAGTCCGAGCAAGATCCGCTAAAAACCGGGCTGAGGACTGAGGGCTCGGGGCAATCAAAGGGATGAGGGATAAAATCAAGGGATGAGGGATGAGGGATGAGGGATGAAATAAAACCAGTTCTTCAACCCTCAGCCCGTTTTCTTCAGCCCTCAGCCCCTGGCCTTTAGCCCTCAGCCCCTGGCCCTCAGCCCGTTTTCTTCAGCCCTCAACCTTTAGCCCCAAACCGATCTTCCCACCAGAACCGGGCAATACACGATAGAATTTTTCGTCCGGCATTGAAGCTCCCCATCACCGTACCGCTGATTTTTGAAACGCCAATCCGACAACGATATCTGACTGGAATTTCGTGGATTCGCAGGCCATGGCGAATGGCTTTGATTTGCATTTCAATCGTCCATCCATAGTTCTGGTCCTGCATATGCAATTGATCCAATGAGTTGCGCCGAATTGCCCGAAATGGCCCCAAATCGGTATAGCGATATCCCCAGAGCAATCGAATCAATCCGGTGGCCAGCGCATTTCCAAACCGTTGCTGAGGCATCAGGGCACCGGCTTCGCGGTCGCCCAGTTCACGTGAACCAATCACCAGATCAGCCCTCCCTGTGCAAATTGGTTCGATTAAAGCACTGATTTCCTCCGGATAATCTGAATAATCCCCATCCAGAAAAACAATGATCTCAGCCTCGGGGCCAATCTCGCTCAGGCCGCGCAAACAGGCGGCCCCATACCCCCGTTGTGGTTCGGCGACGACTCGTGCCCCGTGGCTGGCGGCAATCGCCGGCGTACCATCAGTGCTCCCATTGTCAACCACAACGACATCTGTCACGGGTGGACGCGGAATGTCATTGAGAACTTTTCCGATTGAAAGGGCTTCATTTAAGGCAGGAATAATGACGACAATATGCATATTTCGGAGTTTGGGTACCGAGGTTGGGTGTATTTTTGCAATGCCAACGATAAAATGGAGCTGCTTGTCTCCGGTTCTTCGCGGCTGAAGGTTACTTTGGAAGAGGGGGTCCCCGCCTGTGATTCCGTTACGCGACAACGTTCCTTCGCAAAGTTTTCCGATTGTGACGGTGCTTTTGATTGTGGCCAATGTGCTGGCCTTTATTTATGAATTGCTGTTAGGGCCACGGCTCACTGCCTTTTTTTATAGCTATGCGGTCGTCCCACGGTACTATTTCAGCGATTTTGTCATTTTACCAGGTGGTGGGATTCGACCGGTTGAAACGGCACAGCTTGTAATCCCTTTGTTTACGTCCATGTTCCTGCACGGCGGCTGGATGCACCTGCTGGGCAACATGTTTTACCTCTGGATTTTCGGTGACAACGTCGAAGATCGAATGGGAAAATTCAAGTTTCTGATTTTTTACCTGCTGTGCGGCTTGCTGGCGTCAACCGCTCATATTGTGACCAACCGAACCTCACAAGTCCCATCACTTGGAGCCAGCGGTGCCATTGCCGGAGTGCTCGGCGCCTATCTGGTTCTCTATCCCTGGGCGCGAATTCTGGTCCTGAATATTTTCATTATCCTGACTGAGTTTGAGGTCCCGGCCCTTTTCTTTCTCGGATTGTGGTTTGTCCAGCAGTTTATTGCCGGGCTCGCCAGTTTAGGCCCGGCATCTGCCCAGACTGGTGGAACAGCCTGGTGGGCGCATATCGGAGGATTTGCCGCCGGAGTCGTTCTGGTCAAACTCTTTATCAATCGCCCACAGCCATTGGTTCTCCAACCGACATGGCCCGACCCGGATGATGATGACCGGTTTATTTAGGGGTCAGGGTTTTCGAAGAACCGTGTCACCTTGTCAGCTTTTCACTTTCCCAATTTCAGGGATTTTCTCAATCAAAGGAGCTTTTCCATGCCGACACCTCGCCAGGTGGGAATCATGTTGTTTGACTTAGATGGCACACTGGTTGATTCCCGCCAGGATCTCACCACTGCACTCAATGAAGCACTCGACCAGCTTCACCTGCCGCCCCTGACAATTGAAACCGTCAGTAAATTTATTGGCGATGGCGCCAGGAAACTGGTTGAACGCGGCCTGCACGCCGGGCTTGGTCGCGATGCCACACCGGAAGAAACCAAACAGGGCCTCGTCCTATTTAAAGAAGCCTATGGGCGGCATTTGACCGATTCAACCCTTCCCTACCCAAATGTCGTTGAAATGCTGCGCCACTTTCAGGATCTCCCGAAAGGCGTGGTCACCAATAAACCCTATCAATTCACCGTTGACCTGCTTGAAGCACTTGAAATGGCCCGGTTCTTTTCGGTTGTGATC
>CAZXCE010000523.1:0-6215 GCA_964639175.1 uncultured Clostridia bacterium | reverse complement strand
CCTCGCGCAACACTTCAAACAGCATCTGTTTAAGCTCGTTTCGGGTCTCGTAGCTGAGCGGCGTTGCCGCACTGGAGGGTTTGAAAATGACTTATTTCGCTGGTTGACTCGCTTGGGGATATTCCAGATCAAACAACCTGCTCTCGGTTTGGAGTTTGGAAAGGCGAAAATCCCGTAAGAGTTCTTTTTGAACACGTTCCACTGCTTCAAGTCGGGACTCGATTTTATCAAGTCGAGACTCAATTCTATCAAGCCGGGACTCGATTTTATCAAAACGAGGAGTCACCTCCTGGGCCAACACCTCGCGCAACACTTCAAACAGCATCTGTTTAAGCTCGTTTCGGGTCTCGTAGCTTTCTGGTGATGGATAATTTCGGGTTGGATCTTCACTACTCATTTTGCTGTTTCCTGGCTTTCAGTGTGGATTCATTTTCGCGGCTTTCAAAATGAAAGGCGCAAGGGTGTCAGTTCAGGTATTCTATTGAAAAACAAGATAGATGCTATAGGGAATAAGAAAATGATTGATGTCCGTACCGGACGCAAAATCAATTCCTTAACCCCAACACTGACTATTCTTTCGCCGGGTTGCGCCGGGCGAGTTCTTTGCGGATATTTTCTGCACGTGCCTTTAGTTCAAAAGCTTTGAAAAACTTCAATTTTGCCCTGAGCAATGCAGCATAATTATCTAAAAAAAGAGGGAGGTTAGGATGGACTCCTTCTGGGGTATTTTCAAGTATAGCGATTGCTTGGAGGTAGAAAGACTCCGCCAAGGCATACCTTCCTTGCCCATGGTAGAACAAGGCCAAATTGTTGAGACTTTGAATGATAGTGGGATGGCCAGCCGGCAACTTCTTCTGATAAATCTCCAACGCTTCCTCATACAGCGGCTCGGCCTCCGTATATCGCCTCTGCGATTTATACAACACCGCCAAATTAGCGAGACTGGTGGCTATGTCGGGATGGCCAGCCGGCAATTTCTTCCGCACAATTTCCAGCGCTTCCACACACATAGGCTCAGCTTCCGCATATCGTCCTTGCGAAGTGTACAACAAGGCTAGGTTATTGAGACAGGTGGCAATGTCGGGATGGCCAGCCGGCAACTCCTTCCGATAAATCTCCAACGCATTTTTATACAGCGACTCAGCTTCCGCATACCGCCCTTGCTTGTAATATAACACTGCCAGATTGTTGAAACTGTTGGCAATGTGGAGATGGCGAACCGGAAACTCCTTCCGGAAAATCTCTAATGCTTCGTTATACAGCAACTCGGTTTCTGTATATTGCCCTTGCTCATCGTACAACGCCGCCAGATTGTTGAGACTGATGGCGATGTCAGGATGGCCAGTCGGTAATCCCTCCCGCCTCATTTTCAATGCTTCCAGATATAGCGGCTTGGCCTCAGTATATCGCCCGTACTCATACAAATAAGAACCAATCTTGTTGAGCAAACAGGCAAGTTCAAGCAGCTTCAAATCATAGTGTTGGCCAAGCGCGGCTGCTTGGAGAGCCTGTGCCAGCAGTCGCGCACACTGTGGCCAGTTGGTGAATTCCACATTCGGAAAAGCTTGATTGACAAGGCGGATAACCTGCTCAGCCCAGGTTCGTTTCGTGGCATCATCCATATCAGCCTGAATCACGTGCTGTACCAGCCGATGAATGGAATAGGTTTGTGATTCAGGGTTGATCGTAACCAGAGAATAGCGAGTGAGTGGAAACAACACCTCGTTGACAAACCGAGCTTGTTTCAAGGCGGCGTCTAATGCCGGGCTGATAGATGTGGCTCCGTTGGTGAGCAATTCAAACGGAATATCATCAGGGTGCAGAAAGGCGCTGAGGAAGAGAATCTCGGTGGCAACTGGGTTGGCTCGGACTTTCTCCAGGTTGAGGTTCCAGGTTGTGAAAATGGTGCGTTGTTCGTTATCGGTTGGATACCGCGAGTCTTTCAGGAGTGAGAGATTTTCAACTTGATACTGGTCCAAATACTTCTGAATCGAAAGGTTTTGAGCCGCAATGTATCCGGCTGCCTGCTCCAGTGCGAGCGGGAAAAAGTGGAGTTCTTCCGCCAGCTTGTGGGCGGCAACAAGCTCAGACAAACTGGCTGCCTGTCCACCATTTCGTTTGAGCAAGACCTGCGCCGCATCGTCAGGATGTAACCCGGTGACATTCATCTTTTTAAGGTTGTTGACTCCGGGAATGAAAGACGCTCGTGAAGTGATCAAAAGCGCCCCTGCAAACTTTGGCGGCAAGAATGGTCGAAGGATTTCCGGCTCATCAGCATTGTCAAGTATCAAGAGGTAGTTGCATTGATCCTGCTGCAACCACGTTTTCACTTCCTGCACCATCCGTTCCTGGTCGCGTTCCTGATGGGAGGGAAGTTCCAACTGACTGGCAATCGTGACATACCCAGCCGTCAGTGTTGCTGAGGTATCGGCATTGACCCAAATCACCACTTGAAAGTTTGTTTTGAACTGGTAGCCATACTCCGTAGCCAGTTGGGTTTTCCCAATTCCCCCAAGTCCATAAAGCAACATGGTCGCCTGCCCGCCTTTGAGCCAGTCGTGGATTTCCTGGAGTTGGGTCGTGCGTCCTTCAAACCAGCAATTCCGTAGGGGCAGGTTGACAACCGTACCATCCTGGACATTGGTATGTTTGAGGTATTTATCCAATTCGGGTAATTTGTTTTTAGCCTCAACCCATTCCAGTAAGGCCGTGGCACGGCTTGCTTGAGCGACATTCTCACCCGGCAGGTCTTTGCTGGCGTTCAACAGAAAGACAAGGTTGTTAAACTCATCTCTTGTGATGTCGGTCAGGACTTTGAGCAGTTTGGGCCGGTCCATAAGGTTGTACCTTTTCCTGGAACAAACAGTGGTTGCTGGTCTTTGCGGTTGAAACCAAATTGCGTGGAGATGTGTTTATACCCCGCATCTGAGTATCATTTCCAGGGAAACGGAGTGGTGGTCTATTTCCAATCTCCAAGGGTGCCAGGAGACTGAGTAGAACACCTTGCAAGCTGATGAAAACAAGAAGGTTTCTTTCGCCCCTTCGCGGCTGGATGGCATAACATCACGCGGTTTTATGGTGACAAACCCCTTTCACGGTAGGTTTTTGATTTGCACCTCGAAGATACTGTGTTGTGAGTCAAGCGTTTTTTGGAGATTTGGCTAAAAATTTTGGATCAAAAAAAGAATCGGATTTGAGAACGCCATAGACAATATGAATCAATTTGCGCATGACAGCACCGACAGCGAGCATTTTGTCTTTTCCGCGAGCGATGAGAGCATCGCGAAAAGGTTTGAGCGGTTGTGTGGAGCGGATGGCAGTGAGGGCCGGAAAATAAAGAGCTTGGCGAAGACGGGGATTGCCAAGTTTGGAAAGCTAGGATTTCTGCTTGACCGAATGGCCAGACTCATGATGGCGAGGAACAAGACCGGCATGAGCAGCCAATTGGCGGGCGGAGGTGAGGGAGTGAAGATCAGGGATCTCAGCGAGGATGATGACGGCGGTGTCTGGGCCGATGCCGGGAATGGAGTCCAGCAATTCGCATTGGCGTTTGAGCTGAGGAAATTGATTGAGATGCTGGCGGATGAGGGCTTTGATGTCAGCGGTTTGCTCATCCAAATGGGTAATGGTTTTGGAGATCAAGTCACGAACGGTAGCCGAACCACCACCAGCTTCCAAGCGATTGAGTTCCTGGGTGCGAAGATCCTGGAGTTGTTCAAGCCGGCGGGTGAAAGCCTGAAGTTGATCGAGTTCGACCGGAGGTGGCATCCAGGCGGGCGGGTGCTGGGAGTCACAAAAATGGGCAATGACGACGGAATCAAGTTTGTCGGTTTTACTACGTTTGAGTTGTGCCTGAGCGAACCCCTTGATTTGCAATGGGTTGACGACACTGACCCGGTGACCTGCGGCGAGAAGGAACTCGGCGACTGGGGTGCCATAACAGCCGGTGGCTTCCAAACAGGCATGAATGTGGGAAATCCCTAGTTTCTGTAACCAGTCGAGAATGGCTTGAAATCCAGTGGGGGTATTGGAGGTTCTGAAAAATTTTGGTTTGTCGTTGAGTAAAACGGCACAATCCAATTTCAGTTTACTGACATCAATTCCAAGTGGGGTGAGCATAGTGATTCAAATCCTTGAGTGAGAAAGTGAGAGGTCTGGTTGAAGCCCCGACTGGTCGAAACAACCTGGTGTATACGGGCTCACGGTACGGGGACCGGGCTGAAAGATACTGTTCGATCTGTAAAATCCAGGGGGAGGAAGTGAAGACTGGATCTTCGTTGCGGGCTCAAAGGCACAAAGCGTTGCCCCAGGTTTCATCACTTCCCGTTCTCCAAGCGTCCCTGGAGAATCTTGATTTTGGTTTGTTTTGTCAAAGGAAACATACCAGAGTTGCCGTTCGGATAGCCGGTTGGTTGGCCGCTTTGGGCCTACCACCGGCGGATCTGGTGGCCTCTTCTTTTTTCCCGCGCAAGCCGCGCCCGCAGGGGCGCGGCTTGCGCAAGGGGTGGGGGAACAACCGTTTACCGGTGGTAGCTCCCTGTAGCCGAGCAACCGACCGGCTATCCGAACTGCAGCCTTTCAGGATGCTCAATCCAATTCACACAATGCCTCGTCCCACTGGAACACAATTAAAAAACCTACACATGAAAGGTGACAACTCCAGGGCCTGCTACTACAAAGGGCGATGCAGGATTTTGGTTTCAAGCAGAGAGATCAGTTCCGGCAAGTGGTTGTGCGATTCAGCCCATTCGAGGAGCTTCACGGCACGTGTCGCCTGGGCAACACCTTCACCTGGAATTTCTTTTCCGACTCGCAACAGAAAAACAAGTTTGCCGAAGTCAACTTCCGTGATTTTGGTCAGGACTTCAAGCAGGTGCGCTAAATCAATCGCCGCCGTCTGTTTATCGCCGGATGATGAGGCCGGGGCACCGATTTTGGCCTGAAGTTGCGTGAGTTCAGCTTCCAGGCTCTGAATCGTTTGTTTGATTCCTTCGATTCCTTTTTTTAATTCAAACTTTCTGGCGGTATCAGCCGTGATGCCGTGGTCACGTTCGAAGGCAGCCAGTTTTTCATATTGTTCGGCCAGCAGGTTTTGAAGGTCGCCGTATCGTTTTTGATTGTGAGAATGAGACATGAAAACTGACTCCTTATGTTCAATCAATTTGGGCATATTCAGGCAGGGGCTACCCAACGCGTAGCGCAAGGGTGTGACTCATACCATTTGGCAATGAATTCTTGTATGAGCAAACAGTCAAGTGATTCAATCAAATAAACTTAGCGAACTACTGACGACTGACGACTGACTACAAACTGATTTGATTCCGCATTGTGCCACAAGGAGAGGAAAACTCAACCGGGTTGTTAAGAATGTGAGTGCCAGGTTGGCCGAAACGACAAACCGGCGGTCGCGCTGTGTTGAGCGTGACCGCCGGGCGACGAACTCTGGTTCATCCGGGCGAAAATTGACTTTTCCGCAACCAGGTAAAAAGTGAGGAATGGCTGGGGTTGATGGATTTATGGTTTCTTCAGGACTTCGGTGAACTGCGCTTCATAGGTACGAACCGTGGTCAGGGTATCCGGAGTGTCCTTGAATTTTACCTTGAGCAATTCAAACGCCTGCTGACCACGCGGATCCGCGAGTTTGATCAGGAGCAAAACATTGTTGAACATGCCATTGAGGTCATTTTCGTCCACTGATTTTTTGAAGCGCTCAAAAATCAGAGGGAAGGCGGCTTCGCTCTTGCCCAGCGCGGCAATGGTGTCTGCCGCGATGATGCGATAATCCCAAACCGGAGGCGTCGGAAGCCTCCACCGGAGTAAATTCGGATCAGCCAGCGCTT
This sequence comes from uncultured Clostridia bacterium, assembly GCA_964639175.1. GTDB lineage: Bacteria > Acidobacteriota > Blastocatellia > Chloracidobacteriales > Chloracidobacteriaceae > JACQXX01. The sequence continues at coordinate 375 of CAZXCE010000523.1, read as the reverse complement.
TGAACGCAATCTCAAAGCCGCGTGGGTCACCAAGTTGTTTGAGGCCGGTTAGGGCACTCATCAGGCTCTGGTTTTTCCACGATGGTTTATTGACCAGTCTGGCGAGCGCTTCAAAGGCTCTGGGGCTTTTACTCCGGCCAAGCGCCGCCGCCGCCGCACTGATAACCCGGTCACTCACGTCGGTGAGGGCATTCAGATAGATGTCTGCGTGCTTTGGATCCTGGGTCAGGCCGAGAAAGGTGATGGCTGCGGCACGATTCCAGGCCGTTTCAGTGTGGATGACCTTGAGCAGCAGGGTGATGGTTTCATCATCCAGCCTTGCAGGTGCCGTGCTGGTTGCCGGTGCCAGTAAATTTTGGAGTTGGAGCAGTGCTA
>CAZXCE010000522.1:0-6231 GCA_964639175.1 uncultured Clostridia bacterium | reverse complement strand
ACATTGTGAGGTGTCGAATGTTCCCCAAAACTCTGGGATGGGGGCTGAATCTGGGGATATATCACTTGTGACGTCACCTCTGGTTCTGAAACCCGGAACCCGGAACCCGGAACCCGGAACCCTGTCTTTTCAACCCGGAACCCGGCTTTAAACCGTTCTTCCGTCAGGTCGGGTCGGTTGAGGTAGCCACGGGCAACCCCCATTCCGCCAATGTAAATTTCACCTGGAATACCCACCGGGAGCGGTTGCTGGGCGTGGTCCAGGACATAAACCTGGACATTGTCAATCGGTCGGCCAATCGGAGGTCTGCGGTTGGTTGGTGTGCAGTGGTGGATTGTGGCGCATACGGATGTTTCGGTTGGACCATAGGCGTTTAACAATCGCCGATTGCGTCCCCAGCGATGCACAATATCAGATGAGCAGGCTTCACCCGCTGTGACGAGCGTGTGCAGGTGCGGCAACTCAGCGTCCGGCAAAACGGCCAGTACGGAAGGTGGCAGGGTGACCGTGGAGATTTGCTCGCGATGGAGGAGTTCAATCAATTCAGGGCCAGGTCGCAGGTCTTCTTTTGATGCCAGGATCAGCGTGGCACCAGCAAGGAGCGTGGTAAAAATTTCAGAAACCGAAGCGTCAAAACTCAGCGATGCAAATTGCAGAACTCGGGATTTCCCTGTGAGGCCAAAAGCTTTGATTTGGGCAAGCGTCAGGTTGGTCAGCCCACGGTGCGGAATCAAAACCCCTTTCGGCAAACCAGTTGAACCCGAAGTATAAATCACGTACGCCAGGTTTTCTGGATCGGGTATGGGCGATTGAAAAAATACTGATGGTGGGAAAAATTGATTGTCGAGCGCAATGACGTTGGGGATCTGTTCCGGTAACCGGTGGCGCATTTGGGTTGTCGTCAGGATTGATATGAGCCGGGCATCCTGAATCATCCAGGTCAGCCGTTCTTTGGGGTACACTGGATCAAGTGGGACATAGGCGGCCCCAGTTTTCAAAATTCCCAGTATTCCAATCACCATTTCAAGCGAGCGATCCAGGCACAGCCCAACCAGAGACTCAATCCCGACCCCGAGTGAAGCCAGGTGCGAAGCCACCTGGGTCGCCCGTTGATTTAATTCCCGATAGGATAAGCTCTGTCCGTGATAGGTAACCGCGATGGCAAACGGGGTGCGCTTTACCTGCTGTTCAAACAGCAGATGAACCGGGGTTTCGAGCGGAAAATCCGTGTGGGTTCGATTCCAATCAACGGTGACCCGTCTGAGTTCTGCTTCTGAGAGGAGCGGGATTTCGGTAATCGGCAGGTCGGGATTGGTGACAACTGTTTCAAGAATAATTTCAAGTATCTGGGCGAAGCGTCGTATCGTGGCGCTTTCAAATAATTCCCGGTTGTACTCCCAGGTTGATGCGATGCCGTCGGCTGTCTCGCGGAAAAAGACCGTCAAATCCAGGTTCGATGTTCCCCGATCAATCGCGAGGTTGATTTCAAGCGGGTTGATCTTCAAAAGGTCGGTTTCACCAGCCAGTGCTTCGGGCCGGGGTGGCCGATGGCTGGCTGATTCAAACGAAAACATCACCTGCAGCAATGGAGTGCGGCGTAAATCACGCTCCGGCTGGAGTTCTTCAATCAGCTTTTCAAAGGGAAGGTCCTGATGGGCAAAGGCGCCAAGCGCGGTAGTCCGGGTTTGACTGAGCAACTCGGCAAAGGTCGGGCGGTGAGCCAGTTTGGTTCGCAACACCAGCGTGTTTACAAAAAAGCCGATGAGTTTTTCAACTTCCAGATGATTGCGATTGGTGACCGGAATTCCAACCAGCAGATCTTCCTGACCTGAAAGGCGCGACAACAGCACGTTGTACGCCGCAAACAGCGTCATAAACAGAGTCACCCCATTGGCATGGCTGAGAGCCTTCAACTTTTCAGTCAAAGTCTTTGAAAATGTGTGATTTTCACGCATTCCGCGATATGCCCAGGCTTCAGGGCGGGGTGCATCAGTTGGCAGTTCCAGCACTGCTCGGGCCCCGGTGAGCTGGTCTTTCCAATAACTCAAATGTGCTTTGAGCACATCACCTTGCAGCCAGTTCCGTTGCCAGACGGCAAAATCGGCGTACTGAATCGGAAGTGGCCGCAACGGAGAAGGTTCACCTTTTGAAAAGGCCCGGTAGAGAACTGCCAGCTCACGACCAAAAATCTCAAGCGACCAGCCGTCGGAAATGATGTGGTGAACCGCGAAAAAGAGAATCCAGGATTCTGGCGCAAGCTGGATGAGTGCCACCCGCAAGAGCGGCCCGGTGGTCAATTGAAATGGTTTACGGCCTTCTCGGGCGAGAAATTCTTCAATTCGAGCGCGGCGTTCTTCCGGGGAAGCTGCGTCCTGAACGTTTATGACTTCAATTTGAAACCGGAGCGTTCGATGAATGACCTGGATTGGCTGGCCATTGACGGTTTCAAATGATGTGCGCAGCACTTCGTGACGCTCAATGATTTCCACAAAGCAGCGTTCCAAAACCATCAGATCCAGTTTGCCGTGCAGCCGAACCCCGCCCGCCAGGGGCTCGCTCGGTTCAAGCTGCTCCATAAACCAGGTGCGAAGCTGGGAAAATGAAAGCGGTAATGGATGTTCTCTCGACACCGTCACCAATGGCGGCGGAGCACTGGCCGCAGATCCGCCAGATACTTTCTGCAGTTGCTGACGGGTGATCCAGCTTGCCTGTTGCGCCACGGTTGGCGCTTCAAAAATCAGACTCAGCGGGAGATCAAGTTGAAATGTCTCGCGAAGTCGGGATGTCAGTTGAGTTGCCAGCAGGGAGTGACCGCCCAGGATAAAAAAATTGGAATGTCGGTGAACTGTCGGCAGGTGCAGGACTTGTGACCACAAATCGGCCACCATTTCCTCAACCGGAGTCTGCGGGACCGCCTGGAATTCCTGAGCTTCGGCTCGAAGGATTCGCTCTGGTGCTGGTAAGGCACGACGATCAATCTTTCCGCTTGGTGAAATCGGCAGCGCTTCAAGGACCACAAATACCGTTGGCACCATAAACTCAGGTAACTGGTGCCTCAAAAAATCTGCTATTTCAACCTGTTGCTGAGTTGACCTGCCAGGTTGACTTCCCAGAGAAAGCGACCCTGTGGCTGATTTGGCTGGCTGGTTGAGCACGACATAAGCCGTCAGTTGTTTACCTGTTTGGGCATCATCGCGAGCCACCACAACCGATTCCTTAACCAGTGGGTGATGATTGAGGACGGCTTCAATTTCTCCAGGCTCGATTCGATGCCCACGAATTTTCACCTGATGATCCACCCGGCCAAGGAATTCAATGTTGCCATCAGGTAAATACCGGGCAATGTCGCCGGTTCGGTAGAGCCGTGCTCCGGGTTCAGTACTAAATGGATTTGGGATAAATTTCTCGACCGTCAGCCCATCTTGATGGAGATACCCACGCGCCAGACCATCACCACCGATGTGGAGTTCACCGGCCACACCAACTGGAACCGGTTGCAAATTCGCATCCAGCAAATAGACAACCGTATTTTGCACCGGGCGGCCAATCGGCACGTTTTTGTGTTTGCGGGCCTGAAGTGGATCAAGGGTGTGCAGTGTCGCACAAATGCTGGCTTCGGTGGGACCATAGCCGTTGATGATGCACAGGTCAGGAAGCTGACGATTGATTGAGACCAGCAGGCTTTCGGGAATCGGTTCCACGCCCACCAGCAATCGGCGTAATTGAACGCCTGCCGCTCCGCTTTGAAGTCGGGCTTCAAAGTCGCGCAGCATAAACGGCGGAATGTAAGCGCTTCGAATTCCGTGAGCTGCCAGCCATCCCAAAAAAGCAGGACTGTCTAACCGAACTTCCTCAGTTGGAATATGGAGTGTGGCACCAAACAAGAGCGCGGAAAAAATTTCATAGACTGAGACATCAAAACTGAGGCTGGTCCACCAGCTACAGCCATCACCTGGGGAAAGTGGTTGCCGACGGTCAATGTCAGTGAGCAGATTGACGACGCCCCGGTGGTTGCAACTGACGCCTTTGGGATTCCCAGTTGACCCCGAGGTATAAATCGCATAGGCCAGATGGTCGGAGGTGGCTTCAACTGGAAAAGGCCGGTGCGAAATCGTAGGCAACGGCTGGTCCAGGTAAATCACCTGGCTTGTGTGCCGGGGAAAGCGGGACAACAGGACAGATTGGGTCACAAGGACTGGAACCTGTGAATCCGCGAGCATAAATGCCAGCCGTTCTTTGGGATATGATGGATCAAGGGGAACAAAGGCGCCTCCGGCTTTCAAAATACCGAGCATTCCCACCAGCATTTCGACTGATCGGTTCACACACAGACCAACCAGGGTTTCTGGTTTGACGCCAAGCAATTGCAGGTAAAACGCAAGTTGATCAGCCCGGTAATTGAGTTCACGATAGGTAACAGACTGGTCCTGGAAGACAACTGCCACTGCATCCGGGGTTTTCCGAACCTGTTGCTCAAACAGGTGATGGATGCCCTTTTCATCGGGGAACGGACGGGACGTGACATTCCATTCAACCAGGATTTTATGCCGTTCAGCCTCCGATAATGATGACCAGTGGCTTAAGGTGAGATCTGGAGATTGAGTCAGATTTTCAAGCAGGGCGATCATTTGTCCGACCAGCCCTGTGACAAATGCCGATGAGAAAACGGCTTCGTTGTACACGGCCAGGAAGTGAAGCTCTTTCCCCGGTGCTGCCACAAAGGTCAGGGGATAATTGGTATTGCCACGTGCCCTTATTTTTTCAAGGGAGATGGAGGTGAGGCGTTCCTGGCCAGTTGTCAGGCTTTGTGGGGAGGGATAATTCTCAAAAATAAAAAGTGTGTCAAACAGGGCAGTCCCGCGCGCAATCTCGCTCCACCCTTGAATCTGCACCAGGGGAGTGGATTCAAACTGTCGCATTTCAGCCTGTTGAACCTGGAGCCTGGCCAGCCACTCCATCACAGGTACGTCTGCGGGAACTGTCGCCCGGAGTGGCAAGGTGTTGATAAACAACCCAAGCATCGCATCAGAACCAGTCAGTTCGGGAGGGCGGCCCGATACCGTGACGCCAAACACTACATCTTCAGCCGTGGTGTGGACACTCATCAATTTGGCCCAGGCGCCCAAAATCAAGGTGTTGAGTGTCAGTTGGTGTTCTCGGGCCAGGATTGCCAGTTGCTCGCTGGTGACTTCATCCAGGTTGAACTCATACCGCGCAGGCTGAGAGGGGGTGTCGGTTGTGTCTTGAAAGGCACTTAAATACGTCGGGGCTGAAAATCCCTGGAGATACTGTCGCCAATACTGTTCAGCCTGTTCAACCGGCTGCTCTTTCAACCAGCCAATATAATCACGATAGGGACGCACGGGAGGCAAGGTTGGCACCCGATCCTGTCGAATAGCCTCGTAGGCAGCAAATACCTCGCGCAACACGATGGGCACTCCCCATCCATCAAGGAGCAAATGGTGGTGGCACCAGATGAATTGAAATTCTGACTCGCCGCACTGGATCAACGTCAGTGACATCAATGGCGCCTGTGTCAGTTCAAAACCCTGGGTTCGTTGTTGGGTAAGTAGTTGATCAAATTGAGCTTCTTGATCTGGTTGGGTTAGATTCCGCCAGTCGTGAAATGCAAATGGGACTGCAACCTCTGATTGCACAACCTGCAATGGTTCGTCGAGACCTTCCCAGACAAAGGCGGTGCGCAAAATTGAATGGCGTTCAACCAGAACCTGCCAGGCTCGTTCAAAGGCAGCGGCATCAAGCGGCCCTTTGAGCGTACAGGCCATTTGCTCGATATAGAGCCCCGCACCGGGTGTCAGCAAGGAATGAAACAACATACCCTGCTGCAAAGGAGAAAGCGGATAGATATCTTCAATTTGAGTTGATGGAAGTTCTTCAAATGCCATTGCCGTTTCAATTCTGATTGTGAGATGAGGATGAGGTTTCGGAGCATAGTATGCTCACCGTCGTGACTGCAATCTATTATCGGGCCGGGTTCCGGGTTCAATGAGGGAAAGGACAAAAAGGACAAACGGGACAAACGGGACATAAATGCCACAGGATGTAGGTGTGTTAAATCATTTCCTTTTCGAAAACCCGGAACCTGGAACCCAGAACCCGGAACCGACTTTTCCTCCACTCGCCACATCAATTCAGTCACACGTGATTTTTTTCTTGCGCTTCAGGTTCAGGCGTCAATACTGTGGAGTGCGGCGGCTTGACGCCGCTTTT
>CAZXCE010000521.1:0-6248 GCA_964639175.1 uncultured Clostridia bacterium | reverse complement strand
GTGTGTTCAGGCGTGAGGGATATACCGTCCATCTGGCTGATAATGGCGCCAGAGCCCTGGAAATGATTCGAGACCATGTTTATGACCTGGTTTTGTCAGATGTGCGCATGCCCACGCTCACCGGAATGGAGTTGCTGGCGGAATGCCGCCATATTTCCTCTGAGACCATGGTGATTTTGATGACGGCCTACGGTACGGTCGAAAGCGCCCGCGAAGCATTCAAGATGGGGGCCGATGACTTTATCCAGAAGCCGTTTGACATTGATGAAATCAAACTGGTCGTTCGCAATGCGCTTGAAAAAAGCCGACTGCGCAAAGATGTGGTGCTGCTCCGGCGCGAACTCAGCGACCGCGGGCGGTTAGAGAACATCATCGGGCGCAGTACGATTATGCAGAATATTTTCCGGATGATCGAAACCGTGGCGCCCACCACCAGCACGGTGTTGATTACGGGTGAGTCCGGGACGGGCAAAGAACTGGTGGCCAATGCCATTCATACCTGCAGCCCACGCGCCAATGAGCGGTTTGTTTCGATCAATTGTGGCGCGTTTGTCGAGACTCTGCTGGAATCAGAGTTGTTTGGGTATATGAAGGGCTCCTTTACCGGGGCCGTGGCAAACAAAAAAGGACTTTTTGAATCCGCTCACGGCGGCACGATTTTTCTCGACGAAATTGGGGAAATGTCGCTCAGTATGCAGGTCAAATTGTTGCGTGTCTTGCAGGCGCGGCGTGTCCGCCGGGTCGGAGGTACTGAAGAAATCCCAGTTGATACCCGAGTGGTTGCCGCCACCAATCGCAACCTGAGCCAGATGGTCGAAGAAGGAACCTTTCGCAAAGATTTGTTTTACCGGGTGAGCGTGATTCCGATTGAGATTCCTCCGCTCAGGGAACGACGTGATGACATCCGTGAACTGGCGGACCATTTTCTCAAAAAATATGCCCGCATGGTGGATCGCCCGATCCTTCGCATTTCAGAAGAAGCCCTGCGCTACCTTGAAAAATATGACTGGCCCGGCAATGTACGTGAACTGGAAAGTGCGATTGAGCGTGCCGTGGCCTTTGAATCAACGTCCGAGATTCGCCCGGAACGGCTGACCGAAACCATTCTGAAATATAATCCCGCCAAAATTACCTCGGCTTTTGACCTGCCGGCAGATGGAATCAACCTGGAAGGATTTATTGCTGAAATTGAAAAATCCTACATCCTTCAAGCCCTGCGCCGAACGCATGGCAATCAGACCCGGGCGGCTGAACTTTTAAAGATGTCAGTCCGTTCTCTCCGCCACTTGCTCGACAAACATAAAATCCGGCAGACGGCCAGTCTGCTTCGCGATACCTCAGAATCGAATTAGTGCCTGGTGCTGAGTCTTTTACCGTTGGTGTTTGGCGTTCAGATCACAAGACCATTGAACAGAAATGCAATTCTTTCAATGGGTTACCTCTCTTCTATCCGGAAAGGTCAGGGTCAGCGAAGTCCACCCACCAGGTACCACAAGCGATCTGTTTTCCACTTTAGTACTTTTGTCACAACAACAATGGAATCAACATGATACAAGCAAATAACCTCGTGAAGACATTTCGTGACCGTAAGCGAGGAGAAGTGCATGCGGTCAATGGTGTCAGTTTTGAAGCCAAACCTGGCAAAATTTTTGGACTCCTTGGCGCAAACGGCGCCGGAAAAACCACGACTCTCCGAATTCTGGCCACATTACTCGAACCAACCACCGGCGAAGCCTACGTTGCCGGGCACGATGTGCGCCTCGAACCTGAAAAAGTCCGCGAAAAGATCGGTTTTCTTTCAACCAGCACCGCGCTCTATGGCCGACTCACCGCTCGCGAAATGGTCGAATATTTTGGGCGGCTGTATGGAATGCCGGAACCCCTCCTTCAACAACGCCTCAAGGAAGTTTTTGCGGTACTTGAAATGAATGAATTTGCCAATGGACGCTGCGACAAGCTCTCAACTGGCCAAAAGCAGCGGGTTTCCATTGCCCGATCCATCATTCACGAACCGCCAGTCATGATTTTTGATGAACCAACGACGGGTTTGGACGTGATGACCTCCCGCACCATCATGCGGTTTATCGAACGGTGTCGTGAACAAAACAAAACAGTCATTTTCTCAACCCACATCATGAGCGAAGTCGAGCGCCTCTGTGACGAAGTGGCGATTATTCACGATGGCCGCATTGTGGCTCAGGGGACAGTTGAGGAACTTCGTGAACGTACCGGACTTGTTCCATTAGAGTCGGTCTTTTTGAAACTCGTAGGAGCCTCTGATCATGATTGAAAACAATAAACCTTCGTTAAAATCGTCAGCCCGGCAGGCTCGACTGGGACGGATCTGGGTTGTCTTTCTCAAAGAAATGCGCGAAACGATGCGCGATCACCGCGTGCTCTTTGGTGTGATTGTTTCGCCGCTGCTGATCACCCCGTTATTGCTGGCAGGAATGGGGTTTTTCATCAGCAAGAAACAGGCTGAGGTCAAGGCCGAACAACTTCCGGTGGCGGTGGTTGGTGCTGATTCCATCCCTGAACTCATTACCATTTTGAAACAAGACGCCACCCTGACCGTGATCTCGCTCGCATCCCTCACCGAGGCAGAACAACAGGTCAAAAAACACACCCAGCGAGCTGCGTTTGTGATTCCAGAGTCAGCAAAGTCTGGTCTGACCAATGGTCAAAAGGTCGAGCTGGAATTGTTGTATGACCTGTCGAATGAAAAATCCCGCACCGCCAAGAGTCGGCTTGAGGATGGACTCAAAAAGTTCAATGAACAGGTGGTGATTGCACGACTCAAAGAACGCAATCTTGCCCCAGAGATTCTCAAACCAACCGAAGCCAAATCCCGCAGCCTGGCCGAGGATTCATCTGTCGGTATGCTGATTCTGAGCCTGATCTTGCCCTACACCATTGTTTTGACAGGTGCCCTGGGTGGGATGACCAGCGCGTTTGATATCTGTGCCGGAGAAAAAGAACGCGGCACCATGGAAACACTCCTGGTTTCGCCGGTCTCGCGAACTGAAATTATCCTTGGGAAAATCTTGACGATTACCAGTGTCAGTATGCTGGCCACGCTCTGTGCCATTGCTGGATTGGTCTTCTCATTTCAGAGCGGGATCAAAGCGTTTGAGGAATTCACTCGCGGGAAAATCGCCATTTCTTACTCTGCGATTGGGGTGATGGTCATCATGATGGTGCCGCTTGTGTTATTTACCTCGGTCTTGCTCCTGGTGATTTCCAGTTTTGCCCGAAATCAAAAAGAAGCCCAGGCCTATGTCCTTCCATTTATGGTGCTTTTGATTGTTCCGGCGATGCTGACTATGGTGTTGGGCGAAGAAAGTCCACTCGGCATGAGTTTGGTGCCGATTCTCAACACCGCACTGGTCCTCAAGCAGGTCTTGCTCAGCTTGATTAAACCCGACTTCATTGCGCTCACGTTTGGCTCCTCACTCCTCTATTCAATTATTGCTCTGGTGGTGGTGGTGGCGCTGTTTAATCGTGAGGAAATTTTGTTCCGATCCTGAAATCCTGGTGCCTGGTGCCTGGTGCTGAGGAACCAATAAATTTCCCAAGCACCCGGCACCCGGTACGAGAAAATCCACGGAGGTCCAATGGTGCTTGCCGCTGCACTCAAAATCAATCGCTGGTATCTTGTTTTGGCCTGTGCCCTGTGCCTTGGAATACTGGCAATTCCCATCACCCTGGCCTTTCGTTCACACCCTTCTGCCTCCCTCCTGGCTCAAATCCCAACTCTCAAAACCACTCAGGCGGCACCCCGCACAACTCAGATCAAGACCGGTGACGTAAAAAAGAGTCTGATCCTGGATGGGGAACTGCGTGCGGTGAGAGCTAAAACCATTTTTGCCCCAGCGACAAACCAGACCAAAATTCTCTATCTTCCACCTGAAGGCAGCCTGGTCAAAGTTGGCGACAAACTGGTGGAATTTGACGGAAGCTCTATTGTGACCCGGATCAAGGAAGTCGAAACCCAGCTTGTCAGTGCAGAAAATCGGGTGGTTGAACTCAAAGGACAACAGGAATCAGCCCTGCGGGATATGGAAATCGAATTGAGCCGGCTGTGGTTAACCAACGAACAGGCCCGGATTGATTTTCAGACCTATGCCAACGTTCCCAAACAGCTTGTTTCGCGGCGTGAGCTGCAGGAAAAACAACTGGCCTTTGAAAAAGCCAAAACCGAGTTTGACAACCAGACCACCAAAATTGAGCAGAAGAAAAAAGAACAGGCCGCTGAGCTTCGCATGGCTGAAATCGAAGTTGAAAAGCTCAAATTTCAAGTCGAACAGACCAAACTTGAACTCAATCAGTTAACCATCACGGCTGATACCGATGGCATTGTGGTGTACTCGACATTTGGGAACGAACGCCGCAAGTTCCAAATCGGAGACACGGTTGGTTGGGGCACCTCAGTGCTGCAATTGCCTGACTTGACTCGGATGGAAGCGGTCTTAAACGTCAACGAAGTTGATGGCCAAAAACTGGTGGTTGGTCAAAAGACAGCCGTTGTGCTCGATAGTTATCCAGACCAGACATTTTCAGGTACGGTCAAAGAAATTTCACAAACCGCACTCAAGTTAAACCCCACCACCACAACCAAAATCTTTAAAACAGTTGTCTCCCTTGATCAAACACTTCCTGACCTGATGAAACCAGGGATGTCAGCCCGAATCTCGATTGAGATTGCAACCTCTGGAACTCAATTGATAGTGCCGCGTGAAACCGTCCAGTTCCAAAACGACGTACCCCAGGTCACCAAAGTTGAATCAACAGGCCAATACCGACCAATCCAAATCACCATTCTGGCCACTGACGTTCAAACCTATGCCATTGCTCCCAACCCTTTGCTCAAAGAAGGGGACCGGCTGGTGGCTGGTCAATAGCCAGGAGGGTGAAGTCGTGAAGTTATTGACTCGGTGATTTTCGCTCCTTCACTTTCTTTCTATTCCTCTCAGGCCGCCATTAACTCCATGCCACGGTTATCAAAAAAACGCCTTCTTTTCTGGATTTGCCTGATTCTTCTGATGAGTGGTGGGATTTTCATTTCCCGGCGCTTCCCAGTGTTTCGGGCCAAAGCGGGCAATGTGGTGGAAGAACTCACCATGTCGCCACGTTCGTTGAGTTTCGGGGTTGAAGCCACCGGAACTCTTCGGGCGACAAGTGTCAAAAATTTCGGGGCGCCACCACTGTTTTCCGTCTATTGGGAAATGCAAATTGCGACGTTGGTTCCTGAAGGGACAGTGGTCAAGCCGGGGGATTTACTGGTCAGCTTTGCCAATCAACAAATGCTCAACGATTTGCAGAAGTATCAAAGTGAAGTTGAGCAGGCCAACCAGGAGCTTGAAAAAATCAAAGCCCAGAACGATTCCCAACGTCAGGAACTCATCGCCCGTCTGGCCACGGCTGAAAGCAACTTTGAAAAACTCAAAGTGAAGCAGGTAACCGGAGATGCCACATTGATCAGCGTTCCACGGGATATCGAAAAAGATAAACTGGCACTGGAACAGGCCCGGCGTGAAGTTGAGGCACTCAACGGACGACTGGAATGGCAAAAATCATCAAGTGAAGCGGCGCTCAATATTGTCCGTAGCAAAAAGAGCCGGGCCGAAACGCTTCTCACCCAGATTCAGCAGCGGATCGCTGACTTGCAGATTAAATCGGATCGAAATGGCGTCGTGGTGTACAAATTAAAATGGAATGGCGAGAAGTTTCAGGTTGGCGAAGCCGCCTGGCCCGGGGTCATGGTGCTTGAAATTCCAGATTTGAACACGTTGCTGGTTGATGTCTTTGTCCCCGAAATTGATATTGCCAGAGTGAAACCTGGACAACGGGTTGAACTGACGATTGATGCTTTTCCAGGCAAGCTTTACACCGGGAAGGTCACACAGATCGGAACGCTGGTTCGTCCAAAAGCCTGGGATGTTCAAAACAAAATTCTGGACGTGCAAATTCAACTGGATCAACTTGATACCGCGATTATGCGTCCAGCCATGAGCATCAAAGCCAAAATCGAAACCAGGGTGATGGAACAGTGTCTCGCGGTCCCGTTGAGTGCGGTTCGAACCACCATTGATGGCTCGCTGGTCAAGGTAAAAACCGAGGCTGGCTGGCGCGAACAGAACGTCAGGCTCGCTGAATCAAATGGAACTGAGGTTGTGATCCGCGAAGGTCTCGCCGTCGGTGATAAAGTCGCGGTTGAATTTGCGAAAGCACGCTGAGACGCGGGGTTC
>CAZXCE010000520.1:0-6251 GCA_964639175.1 uncultured Clostridia bacterium | reverse complement strand
AGGGAACTCTCGATGATGCCGACGTGGAGTTCCACCGGCGTGAATTCAATCGCCTGGTTCAGAAACTGGAAGCCACTCAACAGACCACGCATCTTCCTGATCGTCCAGGTCCCACAGCCCAGGCCGAGCTGGATGACTTACTGGTTCAGGTGCGCCTTCAATCCCAAACGTAATCCAATCTCAGCCTGGTAGGTATGAGAAAATAGCCCCCGGTGCAACCAGGGGCTATTTTCTGTTGCCTGCCAGGCTGGCTGGGACAGGTGTTGTTTGTCCGAGAGGCGCAAATTCTTGAAGTCAAGGCTAGCCAGATCAATAGTTTCAAAAATACATCCAGGCGGCTGGCAGACTCAGAATCTCTCTGTTTTTCACAATCAACTCAAAGCCCAAGGAAAGTGATTGATACGGTATGATTGATCATGATCAGCTCTTCAAACAATTGATCTCGACATTCTTCATTGAGTTCCTGGAATTGTTCTTTCCTGAGGTGGTGGCCTATATGGACACGTCCTCCATTGAGTTTTTAGACAAGGAGTTGTTCACCGACATCATTGAAGGGGAGGAATATGAGGCTGATTTGGTGGTGAAGGCACGGTTTCGCGAATCTGGGGCGTTTTTCCTGATTCATAATGAAAACCAGGAGACCCAGCAGGGCTGGTTTGGGGAAAGGATGTTTCTGTATTTTTCATTTCTGCACTGGAAACACCGGTTGCCGGTTTATCCGATTGCGGTGTTGTCGTTTGACACGCCACGAAAGGTACAGCCGGAAATGTACGAAGTCACCTTCCCTGATTTGACCGTGGTCAAATTTCAATATCGGGTGGTTCAGTTAAACCGATTGAACTGGCGTGATTTCGTGAATCGTCCAAACCCGATGGCGGCAGCCTTAATGGCAAAAATGAGGATTGCCAAAGCGGACCGGCCACGGGTGAAAGCACAATGTCTCCGATTATTGGTGACGCCCAAACTAGATTCAGCGAAAATGAAGCTGATTTCAGGGTTTGTTGACACCTACCTGAACCTGAAGCCGGATGAACGAGCTCAATTTGAACGGGAAGTAGAGGCTTTTCAACCCAATGAAAAGGAGAAAGTTATGGAGTTGACAACAAGTTGGAAAGAAGAAGGAATTCAGCAAGGATTGCAGCAAGGATTGCAGCAAGGATTGCAACAAGGATTACAACAAGGATTGCAACAAGGATTACAACAAGGACTCGGGCAAGGAATGGAACGTGAGGGAAAACTTTTTGCCCTAAAACTCTTGAAACGGCGATTTGGAGATCTCCCAGTGTGGATGGTCGAAAGCATTGAAAGACTGAAACTCCAACAAATTGAACAGCTTGGAGATGTATTGCTGGACTTTCAAACACTGGCTGATCTTGAAATCTGGCTCAAGAACATCGGCGAATCTTCGGTTTTGCCAGATATTTCTTCAGTTGAAGGACTCGAAAAAGGCTGAGTTCTGATGGAGCTCCAGTGGGAAAGTCGCCTTGAGTTTTGCTTTGTCGATAGGGGAAATAGCTCCCGGTGCAACCGGGGAATCAAACACCGTCTTCATCTGGGCCAATCAGCAGGTGCTTGAGCCGAAAGTCTTTGCCTTTTCACCCTCCATCTTTTTATACTCCACCGCTGGGTAATTCACAGCCCGTTTGGATTCTTCTTCAATTCACTACCGACCTGGCCTGTCGGTGAATCAGCGTGTAGTCTCCCCAATCTATTGATTTTCATTGGTTTATTTTTCTGAAATGTGATGATGGTCGAGCGGGCCTGTCCCTGGGAATCAGGGTGGCATAAGTGTCTTTCTCTGCGAGAAATCAGCCATGCGATGTCCACACTGCCAAGCTGACTTTCCATCGGGGCTCACGGTCTGCCCCAAGGATGGGCACATGCTGATGGAAACCAGCAACGAATCCTTTACCGGGTTTGTGCTCGACGGCAAATATGAACTGCTCCACCAGTTGGGCAGTGGTGGTATGGGGGTTGTGTACCTGGCACAACAAAAATCCACTGGAAAACAGGTTGCGGTCAAAATCCGTCATCAGGAATCAAAAGCTGAGCTTGATCGGTTTCAACGTGAAGCTCAGGCGGCCTCGCTGATGAACCATCCCCACTCGGTGACTATTCTGGATTATGGCATCACGGCGGATGGGATTTACTACATCGCGATGGAATTGCTTCAGGGACCAAGCCTGAGTGAGGAACTGGCCGCCAAAGGGTTTTTTTCATTTGACCGGACGCTTGAACTGGTGCGACCAGTGGCCCAGGCCCTGAGCGCCGCCCATGAACTGGGCTTGATTCATCGTGATTTAAAGCCATCAAATGTATTGCTTCATCGGCCATCACCGGGGGTTGAAATCGTCAAAGTGGTTGATTTTGGCATGGCCAAAATGGATCAGCTTGATCAGTCAACGGCGCAACTCACTGGAACCGGGTGGGTTTTGGGGACGCCTGAGTATATGTCCCCGGAACAATGTCTGGGCCACACGGTTGATCCCCGAACTGATATCTACAGTTTTGGCGTGATGTTGTTTGAACTCCTGACCGGACACCTGCCGTTTCGCGACACCACCATTTCAAATATTCTGCTCAAACAAATTTCAGAGCATCCCCCGTATTTGCGGAGGCTTCGGCCAGAACTTCCAGCGGCGCTCGAATCTTTTATCCTGCGCCTGCTCAGTAAATTACCTTCCAGCCGACCTGGAACACTGTCTAGCGTGCTTGCCGAGCTGGAAGGCATCTGGCAGCGATGGCACCAGGAAGCCGGGTCTCATCCTCATCGAGACACCAGCCTGGAGACCGGACCTGAAACCCTCTTACCTGACCCACTCCCTGCGTCCGCTTCATATATTTCATCAGCCAATGCTCCAACTCTGGTGGCAACCTTGCTTGATGTTCCAACTGCCTGGGAGCTGGATGAGCGTGAAACACTCAGCGGATGTTATTTGCGAACGGCCTTTATTCGACGGTTTGAAGACTGGCTGCTCAAGACCTCACCGATCCCGCCCGAGACCCCGTTGGGGTGTTTGCTGGTACTGGAACTGGTTGGATGGGAAGCCTGGCGGACAACTGCCCAGGTTGAAGATGTTGAGCAGGCGTTGCGTGATACGGGGCAGATTCTGGCTCGGGTTTTTGGTGGGGCGGCGCTTTTGGGGCGCTATAGTGAATCCCGCTGGCTGGTGGCCTTGCCCTGGCCTGAATCCCCAAATCTCAACGCAAAATCGCGAATTGAAAACTTTGCTCACAAATCGGTGCTTGAGTTTCATCGAACCGTACAGCGCAATCCGTTGCTTGGAACCGCAGCCCGGCTGGTCGTCTCGGCTGGCGGTGTTTTATTCCGGCGCGGCGAGCAGGCCCAGCCGCTGATTACGATTGCCCTGGAACGTCTCCAGCGGGCGCGGAAGAAAGAGCGGGGAACAGTCATTCTGGAAAATGAGCCAGCCGTGGTGCCGGCTGGGAAAGCGCTTGAAGCGACATTTCTCAAAGCCCTACGCACCGGACCACTCCCCCAACTGGAACTTTCCGCCGAAACCGAATTTGTAGGGTTGTTGAAAGAGCATCGTTTTGTTGGTCGCGATACGGTGATTGACCGTCTGCGGAACGCTTTTTACCAGAATCTCCGGGATGTGACCTATCCCGCCTGGATCCTTGGAGATCCAGGCACCGGGAAGTCCCATTTATTAGAACAACTGGCTGATCAACTTGCCCTCAAGGATGTGTTTATCCGGCAGGTGCAGTTTACCCAGACTGAACAGGATGAAGGGCTCTCGATTTTTTACGAGGCCCTGCGTGATTTGCTCAAACGGCTGGTTGAAGAAGACCCCGAAAGCCTGCCAGCTACTTTTGGAACCTTAACTGACCGGGTTCGGGAAGATTTTCTTGAGCGAGAAGCTATTTCCCAGGTGATTCTCAATCCATCCGGGCGTGATCTTCCGTCGTTGGCTGAAACACAGAAAATTGAGCAGTTTGAGTATTTTACCAGGGTGTTTGGGTTGATTGCGCGGTGTCGCCCGGTGATTTTATGTGTGGATGATGTGCATTGTGCCCAGCCGACTGGACTGGAATTTTTGTCATATTTATTGCGTCGAAGCAGCCTGGAGCGGTTCTTTCTGATTTTGACGCTCTGCCGGCCCGAGATCGAGCGGGATGTCAGCCCGGTGAAGTCGTGGTTTCGCCAGATTCAACGATCCTTTCCAGGGGAGTTAATCAATTTACCTGATTTTACGCTTCACGATGTACGCCGACTGGTTGAGTCAATGGTATGGCCATCGCAGGTCTGTGAAGAAACCATTTGCCGGCTGATGCTTGAAACAAAGGGTAACCCCAGGTATTTGAAAGAGTTAGTCATATTGCTGCATGAAGAGAACCGGCTCGTTTATGAATCTCAACGCTGGAGGTTAACTTCTGAGACTGGTTCCCTGCCAGTTCCAGCCTGTGTGCTCCGCGAAGCAGAGGCAATCGTGGCCCAGTTGGAACCAGAGACTCAGTCTGTACTGTCCAGGGCAGCTTTTATCCACGAACGATTTGCATTTGATGTGGTCCGCGACCTGACACATCTTCCTGAAGGCACACTGTTGGAGATTCTGGAAGATGCACTGGAGCGACAAATTTTGCTCGAAGACGAAGAAGTTCAAGACGGATATCGGTTTGCCAACCCGGTCGTATGGCGGATTCTGGCTGAGCGTCTTGATCAGGGGGAAGTTACAGACCTTCACCGGCAGGTCTGTAAACTGATTGAACCCTATGCTTCGGGGTGGGCTGCCTGGGCATTTCCACTATCTGAACATTACCTGAAAGCCGGACACTGGGATGCGGCGTTTGAAACTGCATTGCGAGCTGGTAGAGGGCTCTTGCGAAGACCTCATGCGCTGGCGGTTTTATGGTCTGACCAAAGCTATCGGACTGGCCAGGTTGCACTCCATCATCTTGAGCCGCCTTCGATGAAGACCCTGTCTCCCGGTACTTCATCCCAGGAAACAATTCAGACCTACATCCGCTTTCATCTTGAATATGCAGGTGTTTTGCAAACGCTTGGCCTTTTTGAGGCAGCAACCAGTCAGATTGCTGAGGCTGAGGCCCTGGCTGATACGCTAGGGAGTTCCTATGTTTTGGCACTGGTCGCTTTAGGTCGTGGCCGATTGTATGAAGACCAGGGGAATCTTCGACTGGCGCTTGATTCGGGGTATCAGGGGCTGGCCCGGTTTGTTCAACAGGAAGATTTAGCTGGCATCCTGATGAGTTTGCTTCTGGTCGCAGGGATTCATACCCGACTTGGCCACTACCCTCGTGCCCTGGAGCAATACCACCAGGCGCTGCTCCGGGCTCAGGAACAGTCAAATTCGAATGCCGAAGCCATGGTCCTCTATGGAATGGGAATGACCCTTCATGGTCAAGGCAGTTATGGAGACGCCCTCAACCGGGGACATCAGGCCCTTGAACTCAGCCAGCGAGAACGTGGCCAGCGAGAATGGGTGGCTGCCCGGCAAGCACGCACGTTACTGGGTCATCTGTACCTGGATATGGGATTGTGGGCCACCGCCCGTGAGTTTTTGCAAGCCGCACTCACCAGTGCGCAGAGTGGCGGATATCGACTGAGTGAAATGCACCTGCTGGCGTTGATGGGGCGACTCCACTTTGAACTGGCGGTGCAGCGGGCAAATGGCAAGACCCAGGTGAATCCGCTCACCATGAGTCCTGAAGTTGCCGCCGAATTAGCGACCGCAACCGAATATCTGGATCAGGCCTATCGTCTGGCCGTCCATCTCAATCATCCTGAAACCCAGGCCCGGACGATGTTAACCCGTGGATATGTTTTAGCCTTTAAAGGGAAACTGGGGCTGGCCCTGGATATTGCCCAGCAGGTGATTTCCCTCATTCGTGAAATGGAACGTCCAACGCTTGAAGCCCAGGCTTATATTGCGCTTGGAAACATCCGGTTTCGATTGGGACAATTTGCGGTTGGAATGTATGACCGGGCACTGACGCTGGCTCGTGAAATCAATCACCGTCGCTTGATGTGGCAGGCGTTAAGAGGATTGGCCGATATTGCTCGGGCAGGTGGGGATTTACAGCAGGAAAAAACCTATTTGCTTCAGGCCAGTGAACTCCTGGTTCAGTTTCAGGCTGGACTTCCAGAGGAGTTGCATCAGTCAGCCTTTGCACGGGAGCGCAATATTTTACAGCAGGTGGTGCCGATGTAGTGTCAGGGTTCAGGGTTCAGGGTTCAGGGTTCAGGGTTCAGGGTTCAGGGTTTTCGAAGG
>CAZXCE010000519.1:0-6251 GCA_964639175.1 uncultured Clostridia bacterium | reverse complement strand
AAACATGCCTCTATCCGAACACCGCCCCAGGCTGGTATGATTTTCTCGGCTCGCATATCACGCAATTCCAATCACTTCCCAATTCTTCATTCTTTATTCTTTATTCGCTTATGGCACGTTCAGATACCCGTCCGCTTCAGCCGATCAACCTGGAAGATTCCGCCGTTGAATTTGTTCCACCTTCCTTTTCAGGGTCACGTCATCTCCTGTTTAACCGGGAGTTAAGCTGGCTTGAATTTAACCGCCGGGTGCTGCAGGAAGGGCTGGATCCATCCCAACCGCTGCTGGAACGGCTGAAATTTCTGGCGATTTTTTCGACCAACCTGGATGAATATTTTATGATCCGGGTCTCTGGGTTGCAGGAAAAACTCGAAGAAGAAGTCCAGGAATTATCACCTGACGGAATGACACCGTTTGAGCAGTTGCGTGAAATCAGACAACGAACGCTGCCCATGCTGGCTGAACAAATGCACTGTCTGCGCAATGAGGTGCTCCCGCAACTGGCCGAAGCCGGGATTGTCGTGAGCCCCTATACCGAATTATCCAGGGCTGAAAAAAAGAGTGTGGACCATTATTTCCATGAAAAAGTGTTTCCCGTGCTAACACCCCAGGCCGTGGATCCAAGCCACCCGTTTCCCTATATTTCCAATTTAAGCCTGAACCTGGCCGTGATGGTTGAACCGGCTAAGTGCGCTGATATTGGCTTGTCAGGCGTACGATTTGCCCGAATTAAGCTCCCTCCAATGGTGCCACGGTTGGTGCCGGTTGATGCCTCGGGCACAAAATTTACCCTGTTGGGCAGTCTGATTGCCGCCAATGCCAACACCCTGTTTCCCGATATGAATTATGGCCGCTTCCATCTCTTCCGGGTTACCAGGGACGCGGATATTGAAATCCGTGAAGATGAGGCCGGTGACCTGCTCCGGTTTATGCAGCAAAAACTCAGCCGCCGCCGGCGGTTTGGCGCCGCCGTCAGGCTCGAAGTTGCCTCAACGATGCCTAGTGATATGGTTGACTATTTGATGGCATCACTCGATTTAACCCCAGAGGATGTGTATGTCATTGATGGCCCGCTCAATATTCCTGATTTCATGCAACTGCTGTCGCTGGATCGGCCTGAACTCAAGGACCGCCCTATGCAGGTTGCAGTCCCAGCTCCGTTGCGTCATCAAAAGAAAAAGAACATCTTCGATCTGGTCAAAAAGCAAGACATTTTGCTTCACCATCCATATAACTCGTTTTCGACCGTTATGGATTTGATTGATATGGCCGCCCGTGATCCGCAGGTGGTGGCCATCAAAATGTGCCTTTACCGAATCGGGCGGCATTCACCGATTGTGCAATCGCTGATTTCGGCCAGCGAACAAGGGAAACAGGTCGCGGTGGTGGTTGAACTTAAAGCCCGGTTTGATGAAGAGAACAATATTGAATGGGCCAAGCAGCTTGAACAGGCTGGAGTTCACGTCGTCTATGGATTGATGGGCCTCAAAACGCACTGCAAAGTGGCGCTCATTGTGCGCAACGAAGGCGATTCACTCCGGACTTATGTTCACATTGCCACGGGAAATTACAACGCCGCCACGGCCAAGATTTATACCGATTTGGGAATTTTTACCGCTGACCAGGAAATCGGCTTTGATGCCACCAACCTTTTTAATTATTTGACTGGGTATTCGCGCTATTCAAATTACCGGCGATTGATGGTGGCGCCGGTGAATTTACGCCAGCGGTTTTTTGCCTTGATCGAGCGTGAAACCGAGCATGCCCGTGCTGGTCGCCAGGGCCATATCATTGCCAAAATGAACAGTTTGACGGATATGGAAACGATCCAGGCGCTCTATCGGGCGTCACAGGCCAATGTGAAAGTTGAGTTGATCATTCGGGGAATTTGCTGTTTGCGACCTGGCGTTCCTGGATTTTCTGAAAATATCACCGTGCGCAGTATTGTCGGTCGGTTTCTGGAACACAGCCGGATTTACTATTTTTCTAATAATGGGGATGAAGAAGTCTTTATCGGGAGCGCTGACTGGATGGGACGCAACCTCAGCCGTCGGGTTGAAGTCGTCACACCGGTTCTCAATCCGGAATTAAGGAAATACCTGCGCGAAGACGTACTCAATGCTTACTTCCGCGACAATCTCAAAGCCCGAATTCTTCAACCAGATGGTACTTATTTACAAACCAAACCCTCTGAAACGGAACAACCGTTCAGTTCACAGCTTTATTTTGCCAATTTGCCACACCTTGAAATGGATGAAGACTAACGGGCGGCTCCGGGTGTCAACTCAGATAAATATTTCCCAGGGCAGATATCCTGTTGAGAGATCAGAAACCATAAAGAATCTGGGGTTATTTGCTGTGTGGTCCGTGTATTCCGTGGTTTCTTATTCCGAAAACCCATCGCCTTTATGACCGACACACCACCTGAAATTCAGAAAATCCTTGATGAGCGTTTCCAGGCATTGACCCTGACTGAACGGGTGATTATGGCGAGCCAGATGTTTGACAGCGCCCGGCAAATCATCCTGGCATCGTTCCCTCCGGATTTATCTGAAATTGAAGTCAAACGGCGTTGCTGTGACTGGTTTTCGTTCCAGAGCAATGGTTGCATTGAGACTCGTCCCTCAGAGAAACGGTAGTGATGGATCAATTGATGGCGAGAGGAGGCGATTTCGATGGTTCCCAGTTCTGAAAGATTGGGCTCAATTCACATGTCTGCTCTACAGCCAAACCGAATCCCGAATTTCCAAACAATCTCTGAGGAAACAGGCAGGCAAGTATGTCCCAATCAGGTCCGCTGGTAATTCATCCAACTTCGTGTGATTGCCCATCCTGCCGGCATATTCCAAGCCGCCTGTACCCGGCTCCACAGACACTCACATTGGGTCCTGGTGAACAGGCATCACGATTATTGCGGGGAACGTTGCTCAACGTAGGGTTGCACAACCATCCAACCCGGCTTTCACTCCGCTGGGTGACAGAAGGTCGGTACACCTATGAAATTCAGGGCCGACGGTATGTGCTGACACCTGGAAATCTGCTGATGACTGAAGATGGTGCCAGCTATAATTCAATCTCAACCACTGGGGTGCGAACTGAATCATTCAGTGTGACTTTTCATCGCACAATGGTGCTGGATGTATTGCAAAACAGCCGGGCTTCGCAGGAACAGCTCCTCAATCAAAGCGGCCATATCATTCAAAATCAGGAAGTTATCTTCTTTACTCACACGTTTCCGGTAACGGGTCCACTCACTCAAACCCTCTTGCGGTTTCAGTACTTAACCCAGGGCGAACGACCAGCGGGAATGAATTTTCACACCTTGTTTTTTGAAGCCATGTCGGAAATGGTCATCTACGCTGGAAAAGCTCGCCGGGAAATGCTGGCCATCCCTTCCGTCAAAACCGCAACGCGTGAGGAACTCTATCGGCGGTTAAACCTGGCTCGGGAACATATCCACACCAACCAGAGCGAGGAACTCAACCTGGAAACCATCGCAGCCCAGGCATATCTCTCACCCTTTCACTTTCTGAGATTGTTTAAGCAGGCGTTTGGAGTGACGCCGCACCAGTACGTGCTTGAACTGCGGCTTGAAAAAGCCCGCCAGGTGTTGCACAACCGTCGGAATGAGGTTCCCCTTGCCCGACTGGCGCTCGATTGTGGGTTTAACGAACTCAGCAGCTTTACCAAAGCCTATAAACGCCGGTTTGGGGTCTTGCCCAGTCAGGATGGCCCAGGTTCCAGGACGCGGCTTGATGTCTGAAAATTAGCAATTTTTTCAAGGCGAGGTCTTTGGGGGGCCGTACCGTGTGACACCAAGCGATCACACCAACACGGAGAAACATCCATGACCACCCCAGTTCGCCGATTCGTCACAACCACACTCACCGGGCTCACGCTGGGCCTTTGTCTCGCCACTCCAATCTCAACTTCAGTCATTTTTGCCCAACAGAAAACGGTAATTACCAGAGTTGATGAACTTCCCCGCCGGTCACTTCAGGTCCAGGGGAAGGCGCTTGAACTACTCAATGACACTGCCCAGCTCACCCATCTGGCCGACATCCTGATTGCCAATTTCAATGAAGATTTAAAGAAATATGACATCCAGGACAAAGCCACACTGACTGGCTATTACCAGGGATTGATTGCGTTGCATTTCTTCAAAGGAGAATTT
Organism: uncultured Clostridia bacterium; assembly: GCA_964639175.1. Taxonomy (GTDB): domain Bacteria; phylum Acidobacteriota; class Blastocatellia; order Chloracidobacteriales; family Chloracidobacteriaceae; genus JACQXX01. Next base: position 2,077 of record CAZXCE010000519.1, on the reverse strand, counting down.
GATCAAACCGTCAGTCTGATTCCAAAACTACGGGAATTGGAAAATAAGCCCGCCGATAAACTCCTGGCTGGGAGTTTTATTGAAGCCTATGTCAAAGCGGCAAAGTCAACCGGCACGACTGAAGGCGCGGCGTTTAAACAGGCATTCGAGAAAAATTATGCCGAAGCCTATGCCCAGCTCCCTTTTGCCGAAATCAAAAATGAAGTTGAATCTGGGCTTGGAAGCCTTCGAATGTCAAACCTGGAACTCATCCTGGGGTCTGTTCAGGCACAACTCCAGCCCCTGCTCGATAACACCAAAGGCAATGTTCCGGAATCTGTCCCCCTTGGCCTGATTGGGCTCAGAATGAGTATGGATCGCCGAATCCCGCTCAAAGACGAAATGGTACGGGTTTTTGAAAACCTTCTGGCCTCAAATCAGGCATCAACTGTCAAAACAATTGATATCTGGGAGTCTCGAAAAGCCACGTTACCTTCCACAACCAGTTTGTCTCCGGTGATTGCCGCCGTTTGGGATTCGGGAGTGGATATGAAAGTACTGCCTGAAGCAAACCGCTTTGTAAATGCCAAAGAAGTTGTAGATGGGAAAGATAATGATGGCAACGGATACGTGGATGATGTCAATGGCATCGGCTATGACCTGATTTCTGCCACCAAAAGCATCGGCACACTTGATAACCCGGTCGGAAAAATCAAAAGCGATGTGAAAGAATTGCAAAAACTGACCAAAGGCTCGCTTGATTTGCAGTCAGCGATTCAGAGCCCCGAAGCTCAGGCCCTGCAGAAAACAGTGGCCGGACTCAAACGCGAGCAGGCAACCTCTTTTCAAGAAGAATTGAGTTTCTATGGTGGTTTTTCACACGGAACACACGTGGCGGGAATCGTGGCTGACGGAAATCCGGCCATTAAGGTGCTTGGGGCGCGAATGACCTGGGATTACCGGACATTGCCCAATGCACCGAGCCGGCAGCGTTCAGAATTTACCGCCCAGATGTACCGTGACACAGTGGCGTATTTCAAACGCAATGGCGTCAAAGTCGTCAATATGAGCTGGCGCTATAACAGCAGTGCCTATGAAGGTCTGTTGACCCTTCACGGGATTGGGAAAGATGAGCAGGACCGCAAGCGAATTGCTAACGAATACTTCAAGATCGAGCGTGATGCCCTCTATGACGCCATCCGCCAGGCAGGTGACATCCTCTTTATCTGTGGTTCAGGCAATGAAAACAACGATGCCAATTTTTCAGAATATATTCCGGCTTCGTTTGATCTGCCCAATCTGATCACGATTGGTGCCGTGGATAGCGAAGGAAAACGAACCTCATTTACCACTGAGGGCCGAAGCGTTGATTTCTATGCGAATGGATTTGAAGTTGAAAGTTTTGTTCCAGGTGGTGACCGGTTGAAATTCTCTGGCACCTCAATGGCGTCACCACAGGTTGCCAACCTGGCCGCCAAGTTGCTGACCATCAATCCCAAACTCAAACCAGCCGAACTGGTGCAATTGATTGCCCAGGGCGCCGAAAGCTCACCTGAAAGCGCACAGATCAAATTGATCAATCCAAAGCGCACGCTTGAACTGGCAGCCTCAATCCGCTCAGCTCAAAAGTAAGCCCGGTTGAAAGTCAGAAGGTAATGAGTCAGGAGTCAGTCGTCAGGTGTTGGGATTTTGAATTATCAGTCAAGTCTATTTGGTTCTATTTGAGTCATTTGCAAAGAGTTCTTTTAAGGTCTTTGCAGACTGAAATACCTGGATTTAGTCTACTGACGACTGACGACTGACTCATCAACTCCGGACGACTGACGACTGACTCATCAACAACTCACTACATTGCAAACCCGGTTTCCAACTCATAATCACGCGGGTACACATCCAGAACAATCGGCTGGTTCATCGGCTGATATGAAAAGGTACAGGTACTGGCGTTGACAAAGGTTGTCGCCCCTTGTTTTACAATGCCATAGCCTTCGTGGATGTGGCCAAAAATATGAACGGTTGGCTTAATCCGTTTCACAACAGTCAGAAGTTCTTCACACCCTGCCTGATCGCCTGAAATCGTCAAATCCCCAATCCCCTG
>CAZXCE010000518.1:0-6251 GCA_964639175.1 uncultured Clostridia bacterium | reverse complement strand
TTGGGAATGAAGAGTGTACTGAGGGCTGAGTGCTCAGACATCAGTAACTTCGAAAAACCAGGAGCCACGTACCAGGAACCACGTTTTCTTCATTCTTCATTCGGTTTTATTTCTTCATTCTCAATGCTTCACTCTGTTTCATTTCCTCATTCTTTCATTCAGCTTTACTTGGTGGCGGCTGGCATTTTGAAGACCGCATCATCAATCGGCACATCAACTTCGATCTTTTCCATCACCATCTGGAAGCCGGCGCCTGCCGGGCCACCTTTGATTTTGCCTTCCATTGAATGTGAAAACATGATGCCGTTCACCGCCTTGTAATCACTGGGGTACATTTCCATTTCAAAAGCCGTGGCCCCTTGTTTTGACTTGGCCAGGATTTTGATTGGCAAATAGCTTTCCGAATCCAGAAACACATTGCTGGACTCCCCGTCTTTGGTGGTCACTTTCAGGTTGTAAGCAGCCGTGCCTTCGACATCTTCCTTACCAACCAGCTCAATCTTGGTTCCTTTTTCCTTGTAGTTGGCAAACGGCCCACTGACCATGGTTTCAAAACCCTCGCGGGTCCGGCGGACATCTTCATCCGACATTTTTTCGGCCTCAAGCTTCCCGGTCATCGGTGAAATCTGCCATCCCGTCGTGCCGTCAAACGCCTGGGTAACGACTTTACCCATCACGGTGGTATCGGCCCGGAATGCCCCTGGTTGCTTGACCTGGATGACCATCGGCAGTTCCATCGCACCGCCTTGCATAATCATTTTCCCGGTCATTTTCATTGTTTTCAATGCTTTAAACTTTTCTGCGCCACCCATGGCATCAATTGATTTGGTCAACAATTCATCAACTGAAGGGCCTTCTGTTTTGGCAGGGGCACTGGTTTGGGCCGCCACCTGAAGGCAGGCGGTTAGCAGAAATATAAAACTGAGCAACAATCCTTTTCGAAGCATGTGAATAACCTCATTCCTCACTAAATATATTGGGGTTAAATGTTTGGTGTCGCTGCCAATATACACCCGAATGTAAAGGCTGGGTTGCAGGAAAGGGTCAGGCGGCAAAAAGGATCAACCAAATTTTGCTTAAAACCCTGAACCCTGAACCCTCTATATGGCCAATCCGCCATCAATTTGAATCACCTGACCGGTGATATATCGTCCATCGTCAGAAAGCAGAAAAGCTGTCGCTCGGGCGACTTCGGCGACGGTTCCGAAGCGTTTGAGGGGAATTTGCTCTGTGACTTTTTCGCGATACGTGGGGTCGAGGGCACCAGTCATGTCGGTTTCGATCATGCCCAAAGCCAGGGCATTGACCGTTATCTCACGACTGGCGAGTTCTTTGGCCAGCGCTTTGGTAAATCCAATCATTCCGGCTTTGGAAGCGGAATAGTTGGTTTGACCAGGCATCCCGATAACGCCGCTGATTGAACTGATGTTCAGGATACTGCCTCCCTGTTTCTGTCGAACCAGAAGCGCGGCAACGGCTTTACTGAGATTAAAGACGCTTTTCAGGTTGGTATCAATCACAGCGTCCCAGTCATCTTCCTTCATCATCAAAATCAATTTATCGCGGGTAATCCCGGCGTTGTTGACCAGGTAATGAACGGCACCAAACTGGGCTTTGACGTCTTTGACAAAACCCTGGGCGGCTTCAAAATTGGCGGCATCAACCTGATAGGCTTTGACTTGCACGCCAAAGGCTTCGCATTCAGTGACGACCTGCTGGGCAGCCTCTGCATTTGAAGCGTAGGTAAAAGCCACCTGACACCCCTGGCGGGCCAGTTCAATGACGATTCCGCGACCAATTCCACGTGAACCACCGGTTACAATTGCTGTTTTTCCTTGAAATGACATGACAACGATTCCTTAGTGAAGTCAGTACCACCTGCCTCAGCGAGTGGCATTAAAAAAATGAGAGCCACCCAACTCACACAGGTGGCACTGACAAGTTTTCAGCCCGACGTCTTCAGCCCCATCTGCTCACCGCCCACCCAGCAAAATTGAAGCCACCCCGATCCCATTGAAAATGGTATGGATATAGATGCACGGGAGCAGTGACCGGGTGCGGGCCCGCACAATTGTCAAAGTGATGCTGAGCAGGGCCAGAACTGTCAAACCATCCCAGCCGCCCCAGTACTGGGGAACGTGGACAAGCAAAAAGAGAAAAGAAACCAGCGTAATGGCCGCCCAGGGTTCGACCATTTTGCGAAATCCGCTATAGAGCATCCCACGGTAGACCACTTCTTCAACCAGCGGCGCGGTGGCCAGGGCCACAATCGAGACAGCAATCCGGATGCTGGGCCCAATCTTGAGAATGCGGTCAAAGTCGGTTTCCTTGTGTGGAATCAATTGCGAAACGGCTACGCCAAGCGCCAGAAAGGTCAGAATAATTCCCCAGCAGTGATACCACCGGAAGTTCTGGCTCCAGCCCCAGCCAAGTGCATTCCAAAATTTGACGTTCGGAGCACTGGTCCGCACCAGCATCCAGCACGCGGTAAACGTAAGCAGGTGCGCCACAATAGTTGATAACACGCTATACAGGACGAGCCGCGGGTCTTGTGTCGTGGGCGAAAGCACCGGCATTTTTCCGGTTCGAAAATAGATTTCACCTGCCCACAGCATCGCCGCCGGCAATTGCATAATCACAATCGCCAAAATGCTGATTCCCCACATGAGTAAACCCGAACCAGGACCCCAGGCTGGCTTGTCAGGATCAATCGGCAGGGTCCAGCCCCCCTCAGCGGAGTATGGAAATGGGTACGGATCCGGCGGTACCGGCTGAAGATTGACCATAAACGCGCTCCAAATTTGAATTCATGATTTGCTGAACCTGGGCTACCACATCCGAAAGGCGTTGGTCATCGGTGTCAGCCGTTTCAATCGGCGGGTCAATAAAAAGATGAACTGTTCCAGGACGAAACAGAAGTGAATCTTTCTGCAAAATGTGGGCGGTGCCAACAATAGTAATTGGCACCACAGGAACTTTGGCCATTTGAGCGATTTTGAAGGCGCCAGCTTTAAACCGTTTGACCCGTCGCAGTTCAGTGCCACGCGTCCCTTCAGGAAACACCACAATCGGCACACCGGACCGGAGCTTTTCGACCCCCAGATTCAATACTTTCGTCGTGGCGGAGTGATTGCCCCGATCAACCGGGATATTCCCGGCACGCCACAGATGCCAGCCCATAAAGGGAATGTAAAAGAGCACCTTCTTGGCAAAAATCCGAAACTGAAATGGCAGAAAGGCAAACAGCGTCGGAATGTCCATGTAACTCTGATGATTGGACATATAGACGGCTGGACGGGATAAGTCCAGGTTTTCCCGCCCGTGGATGATGACCTTCATCCCAACTGTCCAGGCAATCAATTTGCACCAGGTTCGGGCACACCAGTGCTGACGGATCCCGGTTGGGTCGTGCAGCGACAGCGTCAGTGAAATGGTCGCCATGACCATCGTGTAGAGATAAATCAACGGAATTGCAATCAACGAATGCAAGTAGGGCAACATAGGGACAACACAGAAAAGCGATTTGGATTGAAATCTGGTAGAGAGAGTGTGAGGTGTCTCAGCACATTTTACCAGAAAAAATGCGAGAAAGCCCCATCCTCAACCGCGAAGCGGTCGGGTGGGGATGAATCGCAGCCGCTGAAAAGATCAACCCGCCCCTGGACAAAGTAATAAATCTTGCCGAAAATGGTGGGTTGGTTGTAGACTTAAACTATGAGAAAAAAAGCAGATAAACCCAGGCAACCCTCAACGCCATCCTTTGTCGCCACGTTTGAATTGGAGGTGGATGCAGCCGGGTTCGCGCAATTGGAGAAGCAGCTCAATGCCTATCGGCAAGTGTATAACGCGACGTTGGGTGCGACCCGTTCATGAGAAACCGAGAAATCGGGGGAATCATGGCGTAGGTCAATGATCTATGACAACTAAGTTTCCGTGTTGGTGAGCCAAAAGGCAATTCCAACCCTCTCGGTGCAAGAGTGACAGCATATTCCCCAGTTGTACGACTGATCCTCAAACGGCTGAAGCGGGAATAAACGGCGGTCACCCAGAACCCAACTGGGAATCCCGTCCAGCAGAGCCGAACAAGGATAGGAACACGAATCCATGCCCGAACCGTCGTCAGCGTTGACAAGCCTACGTGGGTTATTGGCTTGATCCAAAAGGATAAGGTGAAAAAGTAGCCACTTGTAGAGGTGAGCTATAAAGATCAGTGGTTCCAGTGCCAACTGATGAGCACCCAAAAAGTAACCCGGCGGACAGTGGAATCCTAAATTCGGTGGAAAAACGGAGACTTGGAACGGGGTAACCCCAATTCACCCCTCAGCGGATGAGTAGGTGTCAACCGGATGGTGAGTTGGGGAGGGAAGGTTCAAAAAGCAAAGGCCCCTGGGAAAGCTAGGGGATAAGCTGACGTGAACCCGGTTTGGTGGAAGGAAGAGGAGTCAGTCGGAGTGAATAAGTTATGAGCACGGTGCAACAACCGATGAATGAATGGAAGGATGTGGCGTGGAAGAAAATCGAACGCCGAACCTTTAAGCTCCAAAAGCGCATCTTCCAAGCCGCCAGTCGTGGCGATCACAAAGCGGTCCGCCGACTTCAAAGACTATTGACACATTCAAGGTCAGCCAAACTGTTGGCAACCCGACGAGTCACGCAGGACAACCAGGGCAAGAAAACGGCTGGGGTGGACGGAGTCAAGGAATTGACGCCGCCACAACGTCTGGAACTAGCGCAGAGGTTGTGTCTTACGGAACGGGCCAAGCCAGTCCGTCGGGTATGGATTCCAAAACCCGGAAAAGACGAACAACGTCCGTTAGGAATTCCGGTCATGGAAGACCGGGCACGTCAGGCACTGGTAAAAATGGCGCTTGAACCCGAATGGGAAGCAAAATTTGAACCAAACAGTTATGGATTTAGACCTGGAAGATCGTGTTGGGATGCGGTTGGGGCAATTTATCGGGGTATTTGTCAAAACGCCAAATGGGTGTTGGACGCAGATATTTCGCAATGCTTTGACCGGATCGACCAGAAAGTTCTGTTGGAAAAACTCAATTCCGGCCCGACCATTCGCCGACAAATCAAAGCATGGATGAAAGCTGGAGTTCTTGACGGAGGAGAAATTTTCCCAACCGAAAGTGGAACTCCGCAAGGTGGAGTGCTTTCGCCGTTGCTGGCGAATATTGCGTTACACGGAATGGAAACTGTGATCGAGGCACAATTTCCAGAGCACCGCCGCAAGAAATTCTGGACACCGTTGGTGATCCGATTTGCGGACGACTTTGTGATTATGCACGAAAACAGAATGATCGTGGAGCAATGTCAAAAAGTCATCTCCACGTGGCTCTCCCAGATCGGACTGGAACTCAAGCCGAGCAAAACCCGGCTGACCCATACTCTGGAAACGGAACAGGAGGAAGCAGGATTTAACTTCCTTGGATTCAATATCCGGCAATACCCAGTTGGAAAGACCAAAACCGGGAAGCGAACCAATGGAGAACCGCTTGGGTATAAAACCAACATCAAACCCAGCCCGGAAGCACAGAAAAGGCATCTGGAACATTTGGCGACAGTTATTGACCAACACCGGGACGCCAATCAGGTAATCCTGATCAAGGCACTCAATCCTATCATCTGGGGATGGTCAAAATACTACTCGACGATAGTGAGTAGTGACATCTTTAGCAAAATGGACACCATGCTGTTTCAAAAACTCCGGGCCTGGGCAGTCCGCCGTCATCCAAATAAAGGTAAAAAATGGGTAATGGGAAAATATTGGCGGGTTAACGATGGTGAGGGATGGGTGTTCAGGCCACGGGAAACCCCGCTCGGACTGTACAAACATGCCAAAACACCAATCCGAAGACACGTTAAAGTCCAAAGCTCACGAAGCCCTTTTGACGGTGACTTTATCTATTGGAGTCAACGACTGAGGGAATATCCGGATTGCCCGGTTCGGGTGGCCAAACTCCTGAAACGGCAAAAAGGAAAATGCCTCAGTTGCAGACTGTACTTTCGGGAGGCAGATCTGTTGGAAGTAGACCACATCATTCCCAGAAAACAAGGTGGGAAAGATGCCTATTTCAACTGGCAACTCCTGCACCGACATTGCCACGACCGGAAAACGGCGGGAGACCGCCAGGGTATGTATGACAAACACCACCAAACTGAGGAGCGGAATGAATAGAAATATTCACGTTCCGTTCTGTAGCCGAGTCGGGGTGGCGACGCCCCGGCTTAGGCAACGGGAGTTG
>CAZXCE010000517.1:0-6252 GCA_964639175.1 uncultured Clostridia bacterium | reverse complement strand
GGATGGGTTGAGCGCGGTCCGACAGCAATCACAAAGAGTTGATCGGGAGCGGCTTCACGGATTCGTTCAAAAACCTGGGCAGTTGTGTCAGGGCGATGAAAGATGATCAGGACAACCGGAACTGTCAATTTTGAGAGAGCTGGCATTTGGACATTTGAGCGATGAAATGGAGATTTGGAATAAATTGATGGACTTTTCACTTTCCAGCATGCGCTATCTCGTCTAAATTTTTCAACTTTGCTACCTGAATCTTCCACCTGAAAGACTCCTCCGTTTTTGTGAATATGCCGCAAGATCAATTCACGGTAAGTGTGATTGTGCCAGTGTACAACGCTGCACCGTATCTGGCCGAAGCGCTGACCAGCCTTCAATCTCAAAGCAGTCAACCCTTTGAAATCATTGTTGTGGATGATGGTTCAACCGATGACTCAGCCACGATTGCACAGTCATTTGCTGGAGTCCGGTTGATTCAGCAACCAAATAGCGGTCCCGCCGCTGCCCGCAATACTGGAATCAATGCCGCTCAGGGAACGGTGATTGGTTTTCTGGATGCGGATGATCTCTGGCCGCCTGACAAGCTCAAAACTCAGCTTGGCGTGCTGGAGTCAAATCCGGAGGCTGAAATTGCTGTGGGGCAGGTTCAACTCTGGCGGTTGGTGGACACTGAAACTCACCAGTTCAAGCCATTTTCCGAACCCTGGACATCGGTCAATGTCGGCAGTGTTCTGATTCGAAGGCCAGTCTTTGATCGGGTTGGACTCTTTGACCCCAACTTGCGGCACAGCGAAGATGTGGACTGGCTGGTGCGTGCCCGAGAGGGTGGAATCAAAATCGTCACTCACCCGGAAATAACTCTTTTTTATCGAATCCATACTGCAAATCTAACGAGTGATAAAGCCGCTCGGGACCAGTATTTATTGACTGCGGTCAAGCGTTCACTTGACCGTCGTCGAAAGGCAGGCAGTCAATGAATCAACCACAGGTGAGCGTCATCGTGGCTGTCAGAAATGGTGAGCGATTTCTGAAGCAGGCATTGCAAAGCATTGCACACCAAACCTTTGAACCCTTTGAGACGCTGGTGATTGATGGTTACTCGACTGACCAAACGGCTGACATTGCCCGCTCTTTTCCCCAGGTCAAGTACCATTTGCAGGCCGGGACGGGAATTGGTGATGCCTACAATTGCGGGATCCAACTGGCCCGAGGGGAATTGATGGCCTTTCTGTCACACGATGACTTGTGGACACCTGACAAACTGGAAACCCAGGTCACGTTTATGGTTGACCATCCAGAAGTGGACTTTTCACTTGCCCACATGAAATTTTTCCTGGAGCCAGGTGAGCCGCCACCACCTGGTTTTCGCGAGTCGTGGCTGGTGGGCGACCAGGTGGGCCAGATTATGGAAACCCTGATGGCGCGACCAACCGTGTTTGAGCGCGCAGGCCTGTTTGACACCGGGCTTTCAACCGGAGAAGATCTTGACTGGTTTGCCCGGGCAACCGATATGGGCCTGTCCAAAGCGGTCATTCCTCAGGTGTTGCTGCACAAACGGATTCATTCGACCAATCTTTCACTGACAACCGCTGAAAATAACCAGAATGTGCTCGCGGCACTTCGCCGCTCGATTCTTCGCAAACGACATGGCTGAACTTTTGTCACTTCCCAAATCAAATCCGTCACTCATCAGCGTGGTCATTCCGGTCTATAACGGTGAACGCTATCTGGCTGAAGCTATCCAAAGTGTGCTTGATCAAGAGTACCAACCGCTTGAAATCATTGTGGTTGACGATGGTTCAACTGACCGGAGCGCTGAAATTGCGACTGGTTTTCCACAAGTTCAGGTGGTATCTCAACCGAAGGCTGGGCCAGGGGCTGCTCGCAACACCGGGGTCCAGACCACAACCGGCACCTGGCTGGCATTTCTGGATGCTGATGATGTGTGGACCAGTCGGAAATTGATTCGGCAACTGGCTGCGTTTGAACAAGATCCTGATCTGGATGCCGTCTTTGGGTATGTTCAGCAGTTTGTCAGTCCGGAACTCGGCGATGAAGTGAGAAAACGATTGAAATGCCCTCCGGACCCAATGCCAGGGCTTCACCCAGGAACGATGTTGATCAAGCGCGAGTCATTTTTTCAGATAGGGCTCCTTAATTCGGCTCTGGTCCTCGGGGATTTTCTTGACTGGCATGGTCGGGCGACCGATACCGGACTCAAAATGTTGATGCTTGATGAGGTCGTCATGTGCCGGCGGTTGCACACGACCAATTTGACACTTCGTGAAAAAGCATCCCAGACCGATTATGTCAAAATGCTCAAATCAACCCTTGACCGTCGCCGTGTCAGATCAGATCCGTTCTGATTCCTCTCCAACACAAAATCTGGTAGAAGCAGAACGCTGTGTTTTTGGTAATTTTGAACTTCACCATTTGATTATGTCCCATCCGTACCCATCACACCTCAAAATCAATCGGCCTGGTGCCAAGCAGGAATTGTTACTTCAGGCAGCGTTGCTAAACGGTGAACAGGCTCTGGCTGCCTGGAAAACCTGGTGTTCAAGCGTTGATTTGCAATCCCTCGACACTGGTGCTTATCGGTTATTGCCATTGCTGTATCACAACCTGAACCGGCTCCAGGTCAAACATCCGTGGTTGCCGATCATGAGAGGAGTTCATCGCCATACCTGGGTTAAAAATCAAACATTGTTGTATGAGGTGGGGCAGCTCCTCAAGCAATTTCAAGACGCAGGTATCGAACCGCTTTTGCTGAAAGGAACGGCTTTAATTGTAAAATATTACGACAATTTCGGTTTGCGCCCGATGGATGATTTTGATGTTTTGGTCCCACGTCACCAGGTCAATCAGGCAATCGAAGTGCTCACCGAAGCTGGCTGGGAGGCCGGGTTTCGGGCACCCCACGCCCAGGGTTTTCGCAAGGGCGCCGAGTTAAAGTGTGACTTGCACTGGAACATTTTATTTGAAAACTGTCGGCAAGCGATTGATGACCCGTTCAGACAGATGGCCGAACTGGCTGATGTCAACGGTGTGGCCGTAAAAGTCCTCAACCCAACTGACCAGTTTTTACACGTGTGCGTCCATGGCGTACGCTGGAACCCGCTTCCTCCCTTACGCTGGTTAGCTGATGCGGTTGTGATTCTGAACCACTCAGTGATTGATTGGGAGCGACTGGTTCAGCAGGCAATTCGAGTTGGGGTGGTCTTGCCGTTGCGTGATGCGTTGGAGTATTTGAAATGGCTACTTGGTTTGGAGATTCCAGAAACTGTGTTGAGCCAACTCAATCAGTACCCGGTTCCGCTGGCTTTACACCTTGATTTTCGAGCCTGGACAATCCCGGCGGACCAGCGGAGTGCCAGCCTGACCCTCTGGGCGTACTGGCGTGAATTTGTACAGTGGTCCTATGGTGCTGACCAGTCACCCCATATCTGGCGCTTTCCACGATTTTTGCAACACCTGTGGGGAGTTGAATCAATCCATAAAATCCCGTGGTTGATGGTAGCAGGTGGCGTTCGACGGCTTGAAAACCAGATGAAGAATAAACAATGAAGAATTGAGAATGATCCAAATTTCACCCAAACTATAGATCTTCAGGTGCGACACGAAGTCGCAAATTTGATTGTTACACCCAAAAGGGAAAGTAACCGTGCGTTCCGCCGCACGTATCTTACCGCAGCGTGCGTCACTGGCAACGGTGGGGTGCGAAGCCTGCGGGACAATGGAGCCTCAGCTTCGGCTGGTCACCAACGTGTGAACCGAGGTGGCGACTGCCAGTCTCAAGGTGGTTGGGAGCTAAGATGAAATGGAAAGGTGAACGGAAGTGAACTGTTGCAAGCGTCGTGACGATAGACAAGCCAAAGAGTTGGAACAACCGATTGAGGAAGGAAAGCGGATGAAAGCGGGTGGAAACACCAGCTTGCGCACCTTTCGACCGAAAGGTCTTCGGCCACCAACCAGTATCGTCAAGGTTGTCAAAGACCGGTCCGGGTGATACCGGGCTTATCAGTGCTTGAGCCGTGTGCGGTGAAAGTCGCACGCACGGTTCTGAAGGGGGGAAAGTGCAGTAATGTACCTACCTATCCTAAGAATAAGAAACCACGAAATACACAAAATACACGAAAAATAAATCGAAATCTTTCAATGGTTTCTGAATTATGATCCGCAAAAACACCGCAGCCCAAAATGTCAACCAGCCCGGCAATAAGGGATGAACATAGAAACTTGGTTTTGAACTCAGGAACTGGGTGCATCCGTCACCGGCTGTGCAGGTTCAAAGACTCAATCTCCCAACGTTCTCTAAAACACATACTTCACTGCCAGTTGGATCGTCCGGGCTGGAACAGAGGTGTTGATGGATTGGCCAAATCCAGGGGCTTCCAAAATGCGCACCGGGATGCCGAAATGGGTGCGGTTCATCAGGTTAAAGGCTTCGGCACGAAATTGCAGATTCTGGCGTTCGGAAATGGCAAAACGTTTGGTCAACGCCAGATCAACCGTGGCGACACCGGCGGCCCGGAAGGTATTTCGGCCAAGACTGCCATCCAGCAACAAATCCACATCAAACGGCGCCCGTAGCGAATCAATCGTGGTCCCTGGAGCGAGCGAAATCCGCGTCCGGCCTTCATCCGATACAATCAATCCCTGCAAGGTGTTGAGTCGGTCTGTCAGGTTGCCGTCCAGGTTGACGTCCAGTTGGGTGTTGACTGTGTAGGGCTGCCCGGTTTGCAACGTGACAATTCCGGCCACCTGCCAACCGCCCAGGATGCGGTGCGTTCGAGCCAGCGGAAGGTCATACACAAAATGCGTGACGACCCGATGGCGAATGTCAAAATTGGCGTTCCCTCGATCAAGTTGCAGTTTTCGGTCATTTTGGGCAAGGGCAAACGTGCCGGTCAGGTCAAACAGGTCTGACACATCGTCAATCGCGTGTGAGTAGGTATAGGCCATTCCAAATCGCAAGCCATCACTGGCTTCACGATCAAGTCGCACCTGAAGCGAATCAAACTGGCTTTCGGCTGAATTATCAAACACCGTGAACGCCCCAAGCTGGCGAACATCCCGATTGAGTCGCGGCGTGATCAGCGTTGGTGGCTGATTGGGCAGCAAAAACAGCGCCTGATAGACCGAATTTGGCCCCAGGTTGGGCGTTCGGAAACGGATCAACTGACGGCTTCGCGAACCGACATATCCGACGCCGAGCACATAATTTTTGGCAATTACGGCTTCAACCTGTCCGCCAAACTGATGGGTGTAGGGCGTTCGCAACTCCTTTGCCGGCAGTGTAAATGCAAGTCCTGGATTGGCAGCTTGAAGTGAAAATAAGGCGCCGATTCCGGGCACAAACAGGCTGGATTGAAAGCCGACTGTGTTGGTCGTTCCAGGTCGAATCAATGGTGTTGGCGGTGTTCCTGCGCCAAAAAACGCCGGGTTGAGAAATGCGCCGTTAAACCGATTGAACCCAATCAATGACGCTCCGAAGCTGGCTGGAATGAAATTTGGGAAGACATTGCGCGACTGGCTGGTCAGGCTCCCAACCAGCGGGTCGTAATAAACGCCGTACCCGCCGCGAATCGAAAGCCGCTGGCTTTTGAAGGGTGACCAGGCAATGCCGACGCGAGGCGCAAAATTATTGCCATCCGCTTCAAAGATTTTCTCCCGTCCATCCAAAAACTGCTGGTAAGACGCCAGCGAGTCAAAAAACACTTTGGAAAATCCGCTCAAATTCGGATCACCCGCCGGAAGATCTTCCGGGCGCAGCCGGAAAGTGCGTTCAATGCGCTGGCTGGCATCGGTTGGAACGGTGTTGTATTCGTACCGCAGGCCCATCGTCAGTGTGACTCGGGGATGGATTCGCCACGTGTCTGACACAAAGAAGTTCATTTCCGTCTGGCGTAAACCCAGGGTTGAGTCAGGTGTTTGGGCCAGTGATTGCACCAGATTGGAAGGCAGCCCAAAATTGACAAATTCGGTGCCAGTACCAACTCTGGCCGACGCCCCGGCCACCACAAACCCTGGCGCAAACGTGGCTTGTGCCCGGTAGTTGCGATCCAGAAAGCTATTGAACTGTACGCGGCGGATGTCTGCTCCAACTTTGAGCGTGTGTTTGCCGAGTGTGCTCACCAGCGTGTCGGCATACTGAAATGTGTTGTTGGTTCGCCCCTGTGGGAAGGTAAACACATCCACGCCAATGGGGCTGAGGCCCGAAATGGCAAGTTGCCCAAGTGGTCCCGTCAATCCATC
>CAZXCE010000516.1:0-6256 GCA_964639175.1 uncultured Clostridia bacterium | reverse complement strand
CTCGCTCTGCGCCTTTTCGAAAAGCACCCCGGATTTTAAACTCAAGCGCATCAAAGAGGCCACGACCTGAAACTTTCTTCCCATCGACCTCAAGTTCTAGAAAATCTCCTGACTCGTCAACTGGTACACAGCCGTGAAAGATAACGGCCTGGTCACGCCTGAGCCACATGGCCCCGCGTCGAGCAACAAATGACATGTGTTGCCAGAGGCGGTCACTGGTGATGAACGATTGCCGCAAGCGGTCCATACAGACCTGTTCTTCAGGTGACAACCGGTATGGATCCTCAGGGTCAATCGTGGGGAGGTAGGTGTCCCGGAGCGGAAAGATTTTGTCGTCAATCGTGATGCTGCCTTCTTGAAAGTGAATCCGGTGGAGCAACGCCCGATGTTCCATGTCCCATTCCGGATGTCGCCGGATGATCTGACCTTCCAGCTTAAATTGCATAACTGCAATGGCTTTTTGCATCCGGGCCAGGAGAATTTCTTCGCGAAGCCCCGTCCCTTTGGCGCTGAAATATTTGGCGGGATCGCTGCCATAAACTGTCCGGGCCAGTTTTTCCAGCGGGGAAACGATCAATCCATAGCCTTCCTCAAGCTGTGACAACCGCCGGTACCGGAGTGAAATCCGCAAAACGGTGGCGATGAGGGCTTCATTGCCAAGGCAGGCACCCATCCACGACGCATCGTGATTGCCCCAGGTGAAAGAAACATTCGGCTGTTGCATGAGATAATCAAGCACTTTATCCAATCTCGGACCCCGGTCACCCAAATCGCCAGCCACAACCAGTTCGGCTACAGAAAGATTGCGGATCAGGCGTGATGCAGCCCTGACGGCATTTAAATCACGGTCATAGGGTTGGAGTGCATCCAGCATGGCATTGATATAGCCCGGTCCACGACCTGCGGCTGATTCATCAAGTAGTTCTTCAAAAAGTTCCTGGAATTCACGTGGAAAAAGCGAAGTGACATGCCGGCGGCGATAATTTCGACCCAGTGCCAGCACAATCTCAAATTGTTCCCGGATCGTGTGTCGAACCCAGCGATGCCGGGCACCGCTTTCCTGAAACCGGGGCCGAAGGTGTTCGATAACTTCGTGGGGATAATAAATGGTGGCGAGCAGTTGCTGTTGCTCCTCAGCCGACAAGCGACTGGCAAAGAGTGTTTCGACCAGAGGCCGAAGACTGCCTGAAGCATTGTTGATAATGTGGCGGAGCTTTTTATGTTCACCATGGACATCGCTCACGATGTGGACCACGCCTTTTGGAAGCGAGAGCCCGGCCTTCAGAATCGAAATTTCCGCCAGGGCGTCATCCGTGGTTGGATATTGGGACGCCACCGCGTGCAACATGGTCAGTTCCTGGGTGTCGAAGGTCGAAGACATAAAATGTTTCCTCAGAGTCAGAAAGGGTTATACCATTTTGGGTTGAGGGTATGGGGCTAAGGGCTGAGGGAAATGCAATTTTTTCAATAAGTTAGCCTCGCCGTAATACGATAACTTCATTGCAAAATGGTATGAGAGGTAATTGTCAGGAGGCAAAAGGTAGAAATCAGTGGTTTGCAGTCAGTAGTTGAGTGTTGGGATTTTAGTCTGCTTGTCAAGTGTATTTTATTCTGGTGGCTCAATTTATGACTTCTATCCATCGAGGAAATTCATCGTTGAATGCTCCTGGATTTGTCTACTGACTATTGACCACTGATTACTGACTTTTTCCTGTGTGATACTTTTCAACCTCGTCCGTATAAATCATCGAGTACCACAGAGCGACCGTGGATTTTGGTTTCCACCCCTTGCTTTCATAACAACAATTTTGGATTGAAGGTCTATGAGTTCACAAACCCACGCTATGGGATGGATTATTCCCTTTACAGCCAAAGCCCAGGAAACTGACTGGGAAGTCCTTTATAAAGAAGAGCTTCCACGGATTTTCAACTTTTTTCGCTATCGAGTTGGGGATGCTTCGCTGGCTGAAGATTTGACCTCAACGACCTTTGAAAAAGCCTGGCAACACCGTGATCGCTATCGGCGGGATCTGGCTGGATTTTCAACCTGGCTGTTTACGATTGCCCGCAACGTGGCTGCTGATCATTTCAGACGCTCCACGGTGCAGGTGCCGCTCGAAGACATCCACGATGTACCATCAGGCTCAAACCCTGAGACTTCAGCCGTCAAACAGGCTGAATTTCAAAGATTATCAGTTCTGCTGGCCACCCTTCCTGAGCGGGAGCGCGAGTTGCTGGCACTGAAATATGGTGCGGAGCTAACCAATCGTTCAATCTCTCAAATTACGGGATTGAGCGAATCCAACGTCGGGTCGATTTTGCACCGCACCATTCATTCGTTGCGTGAGCGTTGGTGAGCTTGCCTTTCAATCTCTGTCTACTATGTCGTTTGTGAGGAGACCCGGACCGCAACCAGCAAAAACGATCACTGCTGGTTGTGGCTGGAAACCGTGAAAAAGAAAAAGGATCACAACCTGAGGTTGCTGATTCCCAAATAATGAGGAAAACCAGTATGGATGAGTTTCTAAACCAGTTTCGTGAAGAACCCCGGCCTGAATTTGCACAAGATTTATATGCCCGGCTTCAAACCCAAAAAGCGACAACCACGAGCCGTCGAGCATGGAAATGGTCGCCATTGCTGGCGGCAGCCAGTCTGGCCTTTGTGATGATTCTGGCGTTGAACGTGCCCACTGTACGGGCAATTGCTCAAAATTTTCTGGATCTCTTTCGAGTCAAGAAATTTGCTGCCATTTCAATAGATGTTGATCGGTTGAAACAACTCAAAGACACCAACCTTGACTTTCGATCTTTACTGACCAGTGATGCGAGTGTTTCGGTCAGACCCGCCCCGCCACAACACGTAGCCACTCCGGAAGCGGCGGCTCAACTGGCTGGGATCCAGGTGCGGACGCCAAAGCTGGATCAGTTTGGATTGACCTTGCGTGATGTTGCTGTTCAACCAGGTCAATCAAATACCTTTACGGCTGACAGCGGTAAATTACAGGCACTGTTGGAAGCTCTGGACATCAATGATCTTGAAGTCCCGGCTCAGTTAAATGGTGCTCAGGTCACGATGAATTTTCCAACCTCGGTGATAATGGCCTATGGTCGTGAAGAACGAAGCCTGATGTTTATTCAGTCACCAAGCCCACAGGTATCGCTTCCGGCTGGGGTTGAGCTGGGGCAGTTGGGTGAAATTGCCCTTCGAGTGGCGGGAATGTCACCCTCAGAAGCCCACAGCTTTGCCCAAAATATTGACTGGCATAATACATTGCTGGTTCCAGTGCCCGCTCAATCAGCCACGTTTCGCGAGGTAACCGTTCACGGAGTGTCCGGGATTCTGATTACTTCAACCAATCCTGAAAAGCCAAAACAGCAATTGGAAAATCACCGTCGAAAAGGAGCCATGCTGCTCTGGTCGGAAAACGGAATGGTGTATGCCCTGTCTGGCGATTCCGTCACGGCTGATCTGGTCGAGATGGCCAACACGATTAACTAATACTATTCTGGGCTGAGGGTATTGGGCTAAGGGCTAAAGAAAATACAATCCTATCAACAGTTTAGCCTTTTGCTAATCCGATGCGATCATCGCAAAATAGTATAAAAACAGGGCTGAAGAAAATGGGCTGACGGGTCAATCATCCAGCTTCTTCAGCCCTTAGCCCTTAATCTTCAGCCCTAAACCATATGAAAAAACTCGAACTGCTGGTTATCTTATCGGTGATGTGGTTTGCTGGGGTTCTGGCAAATCATTCTGGAACGGTGCCGGCTCAGGTTACGGCACAATCACCCACACCCCAAAAGTTGTTTGTTTTTTTATACTCACCAGGGCCGAAGTGGATTGCTGGGAAGTCAGTGTTTGAACAACCCCTGGAGAATCATCAAGCCTATATGGTCAGGCTGGTGAAGGACAAAATACTGATGACTGGCGGGCCATTTACGGATAATTCGGGTGCCATGGGGATCATTCAGGCTGACAACCTGGACCACGCCCGACAGGTTATCCAACTCGATCCAGCCGTTCGGGATCAGGTGGTTACAGCCAGAGTGGTACCCTGGACACCAGCCATTTCAGGCTGTGTTGGGAATCACTAATTGAAGTTCAGACTTCTGAACTTGAAAATCTCACCCAATCAAGTCAATTTTCATGTCACATCAAGCAATTGAGACTCACCATCTCCGCAAAGATTTTGGGACAAAACTGGCAGTGGCCGACCTCACCCTGAATGTAAATCGGGGTGAGGTTTTCGGTTTTCTTGGACCCAATGGCGCGGGGAAGACAACTTCGATCAAAATGTTACTCGGATTGGTTCAACCGACGGCTGGTACCGGATCTGTGCTGGGTGCTCCACTCAACAATCAGAAAGCCAAAGCCAAAATTGGGTTTTTACCCGAGCATTTTCGCTTTCAGGATTGGCTTACCGGACGTGAGTTTCTGTATTTCCATGGGCGGCTCTATGGCATGAAGCGGCAGCAAATCCAGGCGCGAATGGAAGAATTGCTGGTTCGGGTTGATATGCAGGATGCGGCTGACCGAAAACTGAGTGAGTACAGCAAGGGAATGCTCCAACGGATTGGTCTGGCCCAGGCACTTCTGAACGAACCGGAGCTTGTTTTTTTAGATGAACCAACCTCAGGACTTGATCCGCTCGGGCGGTTGCTGGTTCGGGATATTATTCGGGATTTGCGTGATCAAGGGACGACAGTTTTTTTGAATTCTCATTTGCTGAGTGAAATCGAAGTGACCTGTGACCGCGTGGTTTTTGTCAAACAAGGTCGGGTTGTGAAAGAGCACGTCCTGGGTGAAGAGGCGGCCGAAGTTGAGGTTGAATTGAAGTTGGGCACCACTTCACCTGAAATTGTGTCTGGTCTTTCTCGATTTGGTCATCGTCTGGTGCAAAGCAATGGGCACCTGCGCCTGAAAGTGGATTCAGAAGCCCGGCTTCCAGAAATTGCGACCTGGATTGTCGAAAAAGGAATTCCGCTCTACAAATTGACCTCAATTAAAAAGCCACTTGAAACAGTATTTCTGGAGATTATGGGGTCAGATGAACGACCAGGATGAATGAAGAATTGAGAATGAAGAATGAAGAATGAAGAATTGAGAATGAAGAATTGAGAATGACCTGAATTTTGCCCAAAATATTGCCATATCGCTGAACCGACCAGTGCGGACCAGCTCGGGGAACAACTCGCAACCAGAGGGCTTCCGGGTATGAGAAAATGGTCAAGTGATTCAATTAAATAAATTTAGCGAACTACTGACTCCTGACTACAAACTGGTATAATTTCTTCATTCTTCATTCTCAATTCTTCATTCAAAAAAGAGGTGGCAGGTATGAAACAGGTGCTCTGGTCGGTGCTGGTGGTGTGTATTGCAGGCAGTTTGAGTTGTGTGGTTGAAAGTCCGACCAAACCTCCGTCCCCGCCGATGCAATCAAGTAATCCAAAACTGTTTTCAGGCCAGTGGATTGACCTGACACATGATTTTTCTGAAGACACCCTGTACTGGCCAACGGCTGAACCATTTAAGAAGGCGACTGTGTTTGAGGGCAAAACCGAAAAGGGATACTTCTATTCGGCTTACAGCTTTTGTGCGGCTGAGCACGGCGGAACTCATATGGACGCTCCGGTGCATTTTGCCGAAGGTAAGAAGTCAATTGATCAGGTGCCGGTTGACCAGCTCATTGGTCCGGCTGTGAAGCTCGACGTTTCGGCCAAAGCTCTGGCCAATCGTGATTATCTGATTGGAATTGATGACTTTACCACCTGGGAAACCCAGCACGGAAAGTTACCGGACGGATGCCTGGTGTTGCTCTATACCGGGTATAGCCAGTACTGGCCTGACCGGGTGAAGTATATGGGCACCGATAAACGTGGCGATGAGGGGGTGGCCGAACTTCACTTTCCGGGTCTTGACCCAAAAGCCGCAGAATGGCTTATCAAGAATCGGAAGATCAAAGCGATTGGACTCGACACCCCGAGCATTGATTATGGTCAGTCAAAGACCTTTGATAGCCACGTCATCCTGATGACCGATAACATTCCGGCGTTTGAAAACGTGGCAAACCTGGACAAAGTCCCCATCACGGGCGCCTATGTGGTGGCGCTCCCAATGAAAATCAAAGGCGGAAGCGGCGGGCCGCTCCGCATCGTTGCCTTTTTACCGAATCCGTAGGGCTGAAGGCAAGGGGCTGAGGGCTGAGGGCGACTGAAAGGATGAGGGATGAAGGATGAGGGATGAAAGAAAACCAAT
>CAZXCE010000515.1:0-6279 GCA_964639175.1 uncultured Clostridia bacterium | reverse complement strand
CCAGGGGCAACGATTGATTTACTGGTGACGGCCCCAAATCGCCCGCCGCAGGTGTGTTCTGTCGCGGTACCTGACAACCGAACTGGATCTGGATTTCACCTGGGATTGATTTCCCTGCAAACAGCCAGCACCATCAATGAACCTGACATTTTAGGCCGCAATTCCATCAGCCAGCTCAAATATGATGTAGAGAATGCCGGGTATTACCGACGGTTGTTTGAAAAATTGACCGAAGGAAAAGCGTCATCCGCCGAAAAGATTGATGCCCTCAATATTTTTGTGGCTGCGAAATTAAATTTTGATGAGTCTACGGCAGAATTTTCTTCGCCCCGGCAGATGCTTGAACGAGGTTCAAAGTTTTGCGGGCCGCTGGCCATTGCCATGGCCACCCTGGCCCAGGCGGGTGGCTATCCAGCGCGGGTACTCCATCTGCGCAACGCCGGCGCCAACTCAAATTTTCATGCGGTGGTTGAAGTGTATTATGACCAGGCGTGGCACGTGTACGATGCCACCTATGGAATCAAGTTTTTGAATGATGTGGGTACGGTTGCCAGCTATGAACAGCTCCGCCACCAGTCTCATTTGATCACTCCGGAAATTGTCAAAGCACTGATTCCAAAAGCCCGCCGAAGTGCGTTTGCCTGGACCCCTGATCCCTCTAATTCACTGTATGTCTTTCTGGTGGAGCCTCGCGAATTCGAGGGGATTGAAACCTGGATGCCAGACATTTATGCCTCTGGTATGCACCATCTTTTCTACTTTGATCAGCCGGTATGATCGTCAGCCGGAAATTGGGTCGGGAACGGGTCAATTGCCAGCCGGTGCCAGAGAGTTTTCAGGTTGAGTTGGGGACTGATGCAATCGCACGCGTGAAATGCGGCGACCTTCGATTTCTTCGACGACAAATGTGGCGCCCTGAAAGATAACGATATCCTGTTTATCAAGCAATTTTCCGGCTTCAGTCATCAGAAAACCGGCCAGTGTTGTGTAGTCATCAGATTCCGGTAAATGCAGATCAAGTTTGCGGTTAGCTTCCCGGATCGAGATCCCCCCATCAATCAACACCGTGCCGTCAGGTTGGGGCCAAAAGACGGCTTCTTCCCCTTCTACATCGTGCTCATCCTGAATATCACCAACGATTTCTTCAAGTAAATCTTCGAGTGTGATAATTCCAGCCACGCTTCCGTGTTCGTCAACCACAATGGCAAGCTGGGTTTTGGAGATCCGCATCTGGCGCATAGCTTCGCTCAGATGGGCCGTGTCGGGGATGAACACCGGTTTGCGCATCACCGAAGCCAGTTCGAGGACTTTGCCGGTGAGTAAAATCGGGAGCAAATCCTTGCTATGGACCACACCAATGATGTTATCCGGTCGCTTTTCATAGACAGGAAGGCGTGAATACCCGGATTCTTCCAGAGATTTGAGCACCTGATCGCGTGTGGCGCCAATTTCGATGTTGGCAATTGATTGGCGGGGGACCATGATTTCACGCACGACAGAACTGGTGAAATGAAAGATATTGTGGATGAGTTCGCGTTCGTCGGCATTCAGGTGACCGCTTTGATGGCTGAGCGAGACCAGTTGGCGGATTTCTTCTTCGGTATAGACTGATTGATGTCCACCTGCACCGTGCATGCCAAATAATTTCAGGACAATCACACCACAGGCATTGAGCAACCAGATAAACGGTCGAAAAACACGATAGAAGAGCTGGAGCGGGGCTGAGACAACCAGGGCAACCCGTTCTGTACGTTCCAGGGCAATGGATTTGGGGGCGAGTTCGCCGAGGACAATATGCAGGAAGGTAATAATGATAAACGACAGGGCAGCGGCAAACGCATGGGCTGAGAGCCGGGCAGTCATGGCGGAGGTCAACGCCATTTGAAATAGTGGTTCAAACATGTGGGCCAGGGTGCTTTCGCCGAGCCAGCCAAGCCCAAGACTGGCCAGTGTGATCCCAAGTTGAGTTGAGGAAATCACCGCATCCAGGTTATTGAGCACCTCAAGCGTGGTGCGGGCGTGACGATTGCCGCCTTCAGCCAGCGTTTCAATCCGTGATCGGCGGACAGCAACCAGTGAAAATTCAGCCGCAACAAAGAAAGCATTGGCAAGCACAAGCCCGCCAATGCTCAAAAATTTCAGACCAGTTATAAAAAGAGAATCACTCATTGACAAAAGGGGCAATGCGTACTGGACAGTGTGATGCCCTAGACTGCAGCGGTTGCCACCCGGGCCGCCGCTTCTTCTTCATGCTTGAGGCAGGCCTTCTTGAGTGCCGTTTCGACGACTTCAGAGACTTTGTCCTCGGCTTTATTGGAAACCATTGCCAGTTCGGTCACGACGAGAAACCGGGCCCGCTCAAGCATGCGCTTTTCACGGAAAGACAATGGCTTTGATTGGCTCAGATATGTGAGATGCTTGAGGATTTCGGCCACACTAAAAATGTCGCCGGTTCGCATTTTTTCTGAGAATTCCTTAAACCGATCCTTCCAGTCAGACGGTGGAGTGGTGAAATTGGCTGACAGCAATTTCAGTAACTTTTCACCTTCATTGGTTTTGATCAACCCCCGAATTCCGATTTCATCTGCTTTGTCCACAGCCACATTCACGACCACGTTATTTTCGTGCAGCCGCACTTGATAAAACTCAAGTTGGGAGCCATCAAAGACCCGCTGGTTAATGGCTTCAACCACACCGATTCCATGGTTGGGGTAAATCACTTTGTCTCCGACTTTGAATCCCACACTTACCTACCTTTCTTGATACATCCCGACGTGTCGAAGGCGTCGAGATTCCTCAAATACCGAAAAGAATAGCACTCTGGTCAAAAGCCAGGTGTTCAAGAAATAGTTGTGCGTCTTCAAGCACTGACGGCGTCCAAAATACCGGTCTGGCAACTGTTCCCCGTTGAGGAACACTTGCCGCTGATACGCTATCTGGAGTTACTCCTGACCGTTCCACTGATTGCGTCCATGACCCTTAAGCCTTCGTTAAAAACAGGTTAGTTGCGAAATATACATCCTGAGAGAAAAATCCATTGCTGGATTTACTCCAGGCATGCCTCTTAGGGTGAGAGCATGAAAAAGAGAAAGCCCTACGGAAAAATGCGAAGACCTTGATGTTGGCTGGGTAGATCATGAAACTCGGACTGGCACGACGAAAGGATGCTGGCTTGAAGATGTTTGGCTTTCATGAGTACAGTAAAACTGCACGTAAAAAGTTACAAAAAGCCGGTAGGCAGTTTACCTTTTCTTGGTGGCATTGGTCAACGGTAAGAAAAGTGAAGCGGTGTGAGACTTTTTCACAGGTTGGATCACGGTCGAAAACCGGTGCAGGCCTCAGGGGTGAGAATTTTCGTATTGACAGAGCTTCACCCAGTGGGTAAAAGTGGAGGGCTGCTTCTCTACCTTTCCGCTCCGGTACCCAAACCAGACAGAAGCAACTGGCCGCAGCCAGGTGGTCATCGTTCAGACCCGTGCTTGTGTGCCATTGATATATCGTACATCTTTAACTAAAAGTGAGGAGTGACCTCTGTGGGTTCACCATTAATTGTTCTCACCGCTTCAGCAAGCGAGGCGAGCGAATTCAAGCACAGCATTTGGCAACAAATGTTGTCAGCGACGATCCCTCAAAAGTTCAGCAAAACCTTCATTAACCCTGACTCTCTGATCAATGAATCGTGGCCTGATGGGCGTGCAAAATATGTCCCCAATGGCCTCCGGGTGGTGGAAACTTTGCTCTTACGCAACTATTCAGAAGATGATGTGGTCACCTGCTATGTTGAACACCTCGAGAAATTTGTCGGGCCAGAGACCAGGGTGCTTGCCATTCACGCCCATAATCCGTTGGGGATTTCATATGCCACAGATGTGTACTCAAAACTGGGTGGGCCAAATCTGATGCCGCTCAACGCGGCTGAATTCCTCAAAATCGTTACCCATCCAGTTATTCAAAAATACAAACCGAAAATTGTGATTGGCGGCCCTGGCGCCTGGCAGATTGAGACGGCGAACCGGCTGGATGAATTTCAGGTCGATTATTTAATTACTGGCGAAGTCGAACGAGTTTTCGGCGATATTTTCCAACGCATTATTGCTGGTGATCCGACGCTGCCACGCATTATCAATGTTCCAAAGAACATGCAACCGACAGTGGATGAAATTCCGGTGGTTCGTCACCGCTCAACCTTTGGCGTGGTCGAAATCACTCGGGGTTGTGGTCGTGGGTGTCAGTTTTGCGGCCCGGCCACCAAGGTCGGACGGTCGTTCCCGATGGATCACATCATGGCCAGCGTCAATGCCAACGTCAGCGAAGGCGCCACCGAAATTATGCTGACCTCTGAGGACATGTTCCTCTATGAGCAGTTGCCAAACTTTGTGACCAATGTCCCGGCACTGGAAAATCTATTCCGGAGCGTCAAAGCCGTTCCTGGAGTTGACACGCTGCAATTAACTCACATCACGATGGCGCCAGTGGTGAAAGACCCAACGGTGATTGAACGCCTGTCTCCACTGTGTGTCCCGTACTCACATCTCAAACACCACGAATCAACCGACCCAAACAAGTGCATCGTGGACCCAATCATCGGGCTTGAAACCGGCTCACCTCGATTGTTTGATAAATACATGAAAGGAAAAGCCTATCCGTATAAAGCCCACCAGTGGCGCGATGTTATTTTGAAAGGGATGGAAATTCTTAACCGTAACAACTGGTTTCCGTTCTGTACGTTCATCATCGGGCTGCCAGGTGAAACGGCTGAAGACACCAAGGCATCACTCGATTTGCTCTATGATCTGCGGGACGCAAAGGGAATGTTTGTTCCAACCTGGTTTGTGCCGCTTGAAGACTCTCGCATGAAGGGGAAAGAAAGCGCCAAATTAATCGAGATGAGTGATTTACAGTGGGAATTCTTCTTTACCTGCTGGAAATACAACATTGAGTTCTATCGCGGGGGAACGTTTGAACGCTACAAGTATTCGATGGGCGTTCCACTCTATTACAAAATGCTGGGCAAGAAATTGTTTGGGGAAGGAATCAAATATCCACTCTACCGGTTTGCCGGTTTCCCAGAGCGAATGTTGCGCAAGCATCTCCATCTCGACTTTTCAAACAAGAAGCGGGATCCCAAAGGACTGAAACCCTTTGAAGCTGAGATCATCCCGGCTTATGAAAATGCGCGCAATCTGGGATTGATGGACGCATCGCAGGCACAACCCGCTCCGGTTCCCCTGAAGAAAGCCAATTCAGGATTGCCGGTTCTTTCTGAAAACCTCTTTCAGGCTTCAAACGCCGGAGATTGAATCTCAACCACTGGCGGCTTGATCTGAGTTGACAAGGGCGCACGTGGGGTGCGCCTTTGTTGTTTCGCTCCAAAAACTCGCATGAACTTTATTGGAAAAGTTGGACTTGCAATTGTGCTGGGACTGGTGCTGGTGGCGATCCTATCGCCATTCTTCATTCCAGAGGATCGCGCTATCAGTCAAAATCTGGAGCAGAGTTTTGCGCCTCCGTCAGTTGAACACCCGATGGGACTCGATGAAAATGGGCGCGATGTCCTGGCTCGGGTGGTGTATGGGACCCGCATCTCGCTGAAAGTTGGCATCATTGTGGTCGCGATTTCCTCGGTGGTGGGCACAATCATTGGCATGATTGCCGGCTATTATGGCGGATGGGTAGACCAGCTTATCTCTGGATTTGTTTTCAATATCTTTCTGGCGTTTCCAGGCATACTGCTGGCCATTGCAATGGTGGCGTTTCTCGGCGCCAGCCTCAATAACCTGATTCTTGCCTTATGTGTGATTGGATGGGTAGGTTATGCGCGGCTTATTCGTGGACAGGTACTCAAGGTCCGCGAATATGACTTTGTCACAGCCGCCAGGGCCCTGGGCGCCAGTGATGCCCGTATTATTTTTAAGCACATTTTGCCCAATTCGATCCAGCCGCTGATTGTTCAGGCGAGCCTTGGAATGGCTGGGGCGATTTTGTCAGAAGCCAGCTTGAGCTTTTTGGGATTGGGGGTGCCACCACCAACCCCAAGCTGGGGTGCGATGCTCAATGATGCCCGGCTGCATTTTGCTTCTGGAATCCACCTGACACTTTTTCCAGGGATCATGGTCACGCTTTCGGTACTCGGATTTAACTTTATCGGCGACGGTTTGCGTGAATGGCTTGATCCAAAACAAAAGGAACGAGGCTGAAGAATTGAGAATGAAGAATTGAGAATAAAGAATGAAGAAAATTCTTGGTTCTTGGTTCTTGGTTCTTGGTTCTTGGTTCTTG
>CAZXCE010000514.1:0-6281 GCA_964639175.1 uncultured Clostridia bacterium | reverse complement strand
TCAAGCACTTACCAAACCCAATATCTCAGAAAATTTATGACAAGGTACTTATAAAGCCCGCTGAAATCCAACCTGTCCCTTCACCTATTTCTAAACTAATTTTGATTGACGACTTGCGACTTGCTCGAAAAGGCAACTGTTGAAAAATCCAGGACATCACACCAAATATCAGATCGCTTCCTATTTCAGGCTTATTTCATTTTGATTTTTATTCGACCTTATTATTGGAGATGCTCGATATGCGCTTTAATAAACAACATCTGTCGGTATTGCTTTTTGGACTCATTGCGCTTGTATTGTTGGCGGGAACTCAAACCCTGGCCGCCAGTTTTGGGCGCTATAACGTCTACTGTGCAAATGGAAAACTCGAAGTTGATAGCCGGACGCTGGATCAAATGAAGGCGGCTCGCGGCAACAATGTGTGCACCCTGGCTGAATTCAGTAACCTGGCCGATGCTGAAAGTTATGCCAGCCAGCGTGGCGGAAAAGGAAGCCCTTGCCGGTGCAAATAATACCATTTTGGGTTTAGGGTATCGGGCTGAGGGAAATACAATCCTTTCAATGATTTAGTCTTTCTGTTACACCATAGTTTCATTGTAAAGTGATATAGCCTCTCACTTGTTGAATCGAAAAAGAAACTGGCGGCATTATTGCCGCCAGTTGTGTTTTGGAGAGACTCCTGGCGTGCGCCGACCTGTCGGCGTTTTCAATCTTGATGATCGGTCGTGATTCACTTTCCAGTTTTTTTCCGTAGCGTTTCAACCTGCTGCCTGACTTCAATCCGATTTGGATCAAGCGTCAGCGCCCGTGAAAAAGCATCCAGGGCTTTCGGGTACTCGCCCGTTTGGAGGTACACCTTTCCTAACGCAATCCAGGTTTCAATCTCATTTGGTGACAATTCGGTTGATCGTTGCAAATAGGGCAGGGCATCTTCTGGCTGTCCACGCCGGGCATACGCCTGCCCCAATGCCAGTTGAATGTTGGCATCCAGCGGGTTGGCTGCGAGCTGATGTCGGAGAGTCTGAATCTGCCCGGCCTGATTCTTCTGGTTGGCCAGAGTCACCCCCCACTCGTTCCCGGCCGCTTCAAAATGCTGGCTGGCCAGTTCATATTGTTCCTGTCGAAAGTATTCTTCAGCCAGTTTGTGATGGGCGATTTTGTTACTCGGATCAACCAGAGTTGCGTGTTGAAACAACGTCAGGCTGTTTTTCCAGGTTTGAGCCTGGTTCCAGGAAAGACCTGACAGCACAAGCAGAACTGCGCAGACGCCAGTTCCGACAACCAGTCGCAGTCCCGGCTTCTGCTTGACCAGGTCTGCCAGACCTAAACTGAGCGCCAGAAAGATCCCAATCAGTGAAAAGTAGCTGTAATGATCAGCCCGAGGGGTGGCAATTGCGACAATGCCACTGACTGGAAACAAAACCAGGAGATACCACCACCACCCCACCACCAGATATGGGGCCCGTCGGATCATCCAGAGCGAACCAACTGAAAAACCGAAAACAACCACTCCGGCAATCAGGAGGTGCCACCAGGCAATCGGGTCGTTGCATTCATAGAAAAATGACAATCCGGCTGGCCAGACAGTTCGCTGAAGGAAAATCGCCGTGGTGACCAGCGCATCGGCAAATTGATGAGAGAGCGGGGTTTCAGTTGATTCAATGTAGGTTGCAGTGGAAGTTTGTGGAATCCCAAATTTCGCAGCCATCAATCCCTGATGCGTTCCAACATAGGTCACCAGCATAATCATCAGCGAAATCACAATCAGCGGGAGTTTTTCCCACAAAAGCTGCCATCCCTGCACCCAAAACAATTTCCAGTGACCACTTTGAGGCAGATCAAGTCGCTTCAATGGCCAGAAATCAAGCAGGAAGAGCAGGAAGGGCAGTGCGACCATGCTCGGTTTGGAGAGCGCACTCAGTACCGTCAGCCCAATGACCGTCAGATAGCGGACCCAGGAGTTTGTTTGTGCGCCGTAGCGGAGATAGGCCCCAATGGCCAGCAGTTCAAACAGCGTACAGAGCAGGTCCTTGCGTTCTGAAAGCCAGAGAACTGATTCAACGTGGATTGGATGAATGGCAAACAGAGCGGCGGTTGCTGCCGCACACCACTGGCGGCGGGTCATCTGGTTGACGATTCCCAACACAAGCAACGTGTTAACGGCATGGATGGTAATATTGGTGATGTGATGCCATCCCGGATGCACCCCAAACAACTGGCAATCCAGCATATGGGAAAGCCAGGTCAACGGATGCCAGTACCCGGATGAATAGAGCGTCGTAAACGCCCAGACTACTCCCTTGAGTGTGAGTCCAGCGATAACATGTTCATTTTCATAAACATATTCGTTGTCATCCCAACGGACAAACCCAAACTGCCACGCCTGTCCATACACCAGGGCAATCAGAAGGACCAGCACCACGCCAATCCAGACCTGAATTTTCCAGTTTGTGTTGATCGGTGTTGCTGATCCAGTTTCGTTGACCACGGAATTGGTTGACATAGCGTCGCGCAGAAAAAAACTGAGATGGGTAACTGATATAAGGGTATTGGTTCAGAGGTCAAGCTTGTTGCCTGCAACCGATCTTTTCATTGCGAATTTCCATTCTTGATATGATTGGATCTGATTTGATCATAAGCTGAACCCAGCGGAAGTTCGAACTCCAAAACCTTCGATCTAAAACAACAACTGGATGCCTGTCGCCCTGTAAAAGCAAAAGTACATCTCTGGCCAGTGCTCTGGGAAAAACTCCGGGCCGAATGGACGTACCATAACAATGCTCTTGAAGGCAGCACGCTTACCTGAGGCTCACTTATGTCAATTCTTCGCGGGTGTCTAATCATAAATCTGGGCACCTTCATTTTTGGCCTTTGCCTGGCATTCAATGCTTTGTTGCTGCTGGTCATGTACCAGAGATTTCTAGATGTGAATCAGATAACGCCTCGACAGTATGTGATTGCGCTCATAATCTGTTTTGTTCCTACGCTGGTTGAACTCATTTGCCTTGATACCTATCTGACCAGGCGGCGTATCAAAAAGCGGGGTTTATCACCAACTCCTGGTCAGTTCTCTCCAAAAAACTGATTTGAATTCTCAACAGGTCAACCCAGCCTGGGCCTCTCTGTGGTAGAAAGTGAAAAGTTGAAGGTTTTGGGAAGGGAAGTGTGAGAATGAAAGACTTCACCACAACCCGTGGCCAATATTATGAGATTGAATCTGTTTCGCTTGGCAGTGGAAGACTGGTGCTTCTTCGCTGGCATGAGCCAATTTCTGTGTACTATTCCATAAAACCTTCAATAAAAAAGACTTATATTCTCAAATATCACGATAAGGATGGGGAAATTGAAATCAGTTCCCTGGCTGATCTCAAACTGGTTGTTGAGGTCAAGCGACTCAACCTGGTTACTGAAATCAGTGATCGAGAAATCACCTTGGCTACGATTTTTTCTTATTTGTTTCAGTTAGGACAGGTCATCCGTCCAGTCCATTGGAGATTTGGCTACCTGGAAGATTCCTATAAGATTCCCCTTCAACCCAACAGACCACGACTTGAAGACGCAGTACTTCGATTTCTGGCCATCCCCTTTAGCTTAGAGGATATTTACGCTCCAGTGTGGGATATCTTCATTGATCTCAACGGGTATGAGTTGAAAAAAGAGTTGATTGGCCAGCTCTTCCCTCAACCTGAAGCCACACAACCTGATGACTTTGCCCAATGACTGCCCAAATTTCAGATTTTTTTCAACTCGAAGATGATGAATTTGAACTCACTGCTTTCCAGGGGCAAGGAATTTTCTCGCCTTCCGCGTTAGGATTATCGCCTGTGGAAGCCACCACTGCCTGCTGGCGTGGGTTTGTGTGTCAATTTGGAATAATTCAGAACTCTCTGGTTGTGGAAGAACTTTGGGCCACAAACGGAGAATTGATCGAGGGTATTTTTCATCCACAACCTGGGCCGTTTATTGATGGAGTTACACCGGATTCAGGTGAAAAATCAGGCATTTTTTTCAATTGCCGATATTGCGGGCTCAGCTTACCGGTCGAATTTACCGGCGGGATGTTGCTCGGAAAAGAGTATTTATTTGATCGCTATGAATGGGTTGCATTCAAACGTCCGTGGCAGTTTCAA
The DNA here is from genome assembly GCA_964639175.1 of uncultured Clostridia bacterium. Taxonomy (GTDB): domain Bacteria; phylum Acidobacteriota; class Blastocatellia; order Chloracidobacteriales; family Chloracidobacteriaceae; genus JACQXX01. Next base: position 2,151 of record CAZXCE010000514.1, on the reverse strand, counting down.
AAGGTCATTGAGATTGTCTTTGAAACCGGGAAACTTACCCAGATGACCGACCTTTCGCAAATAATGTGTCTGGTACGAGGTCAGGTAGAGGAAAAACTCTTGAGTCCGTTCATTGAGGAAAGAGAACCGGCAAGAAGCTGGATTCAGAAGACGTATAACCTTGATTACCATTTCTAGGAAAGACCGATGAGTACCGACCAGAAAGACTGGTTTCTTGAGTTTCAGAGACAAAAAACACGCCTGGAAACTGATCAAACCATCAGTTTGACTGCCAGACAAATTTGGGAATGTCTCTGCCTGGACATTCACCAACCCGAAGATTTGATCAAGTTCACGCTCAATCTACAAACTTTGTACCGGGGGAATGGTTTCACAACTGATCTGGGTTTGGAAGAAGAGGTTTTCTTAAATGGACTGAGGGAGTTAAACGCACATGGATATGGCGCGTTTGACCAGAAATCAGTTTGGAATGAATAGAAGATGCGATTTCAGGAGGTTTGATGCGACTGGCAAAAACTGATAGGTGTCAAATTGATGAACAGGAAATCCTGGCTGCTCAACTCGATCTTCAAACCTTTTCAACCCTGTTTCCGGTTGAGCTTGAGGAAGTTCATCCATTGTCTGTTCCCGCGTCGCCCTGTCTTGGCGGGTTGATTCAGCTCGACAATGGGCAATATTTGTTTCTCTATTATTGTTTTCCCCTGACAGTCGCCTCAGTGCTCAAACCAGTTGGCCAGCCCACCAGCGAAGTTTTGACTCATCTTTTCCAGGAAGTTCCTGATTTACGCCGCTTTGTCACGTTTATAGAGGCCCATTAACGAAAGACGTAACTCATCCGCAGGTGTTTTCTTCATTCTCAATTCTTCATTCTCAATTCTCAATTCTTCATTCCTCAGCTCAAGGCCAGGGTTTTCAGGGCTGAAATAAACTGTTCGATATCGGCCACCGTGGTAAATGCTCCGGGGCTGACCCGGATGGTGCCCGTTGGCAATGTACCAAGCCGTTTATGAGTCAATGGGGCACAGTGCAGCCCTGACCGAACGGCAATATCAAACGATTCATCCAGCACAATTCCAACCTCTTGTGGTTCAAAGACTTCCATCGTGAATGAAATCACACCCACTGCGTGATCGAGGTCTGGTGGCCCAAAAATTGAGACGTCCGGAAGCTGACATAACTCATCGGCCAGGAGTTCAAGCAACTGAAGTTCGTGCTCGCGAATGCGGTCAATGCCGCGTTCGGCAAGGTATTCAAGAGCCACACCCAGCGCCGCCAATCCAACCGTGTTTGGGGTCCCGGCTTCAAGAAAGAATGGATATTCAGGCGGTTGCAATTCGAGCAATGAATTACCACCAGTGCCGCCTTCGCGCCAGGGGTCCAAAACGGCTCGCTCTCCAACGTAGAGAAACCCGGTTCCGGGCGGACCCATCAATCCTTTATGGCCTGGCCCGGCCAGAAGGTCAATCTTGGCTCTCTGGACGTTGATATCAATCTTGCCCAGGGTTTGGGCTGCATCAACCAGAAATAACAGATTGTGGTCGCGGGCAATTTTTCCTACTTCTTCGATGGGCTGAATGGTGCCAATCACGTTTGAAGCATGCGTCAGGATCAGCATCCGGGTTTGGGGTGTAATGGCTCGCCGAAACGCATCTGGATCAACCTGTCCACGAACATCAAACGGAAGCGTCGTGACCTGGATCTGGCGGGTTTGCTTGAGTCGGGCCAGAGGCCGCAACACCGAATTGTGTTCCAACTCAGACGTGATGACGTGGTCACCTTCGCGGAGTGCGCCTTTGATCGCCATATTGAGCGCATCAGTGGTGTTGCACGTAAAAATAACCCGGTCAGGGGTTGCCGCCTCGATCAATCGTGCCAGTTTGCCGCGCACATCAATCAAGACCCGTTCGGCTTCGATGGCCACACGATAATTCCCGCGCCCAGGGTTCCCGCCGACCTCGCGTAAAAATCTTCCCAATGCGGTGTAGACAATCTCTGGCTTAGGGTAACTGGTGGCTGCATTATCCAGGTAAATCATAGAAAAGAATGAAGAATGAAGAATGAAGAATGAAGAATCGCTTAGGTTCTATTGATATTTCTTCACCAGGTAGCAGTGGCTGACCTGAGACTGGTGCTTGAGCGCCAGGAACGATC